>JASBRL010000005.1 GCA_030149475.1 Marinobacter sp. | reverse complement strand
CGGCGGGCGGTTTGGTTGCGGTTGTTGATTGGTCGATATACTGCGTTATTTACCCCCTTAATGCAACGCGGCCACAAACTGAAACGAAGCCTGTCTGGACGCGGCCTGCAGGGCATGATGCAATGGTCGCAACAGGTGTTCGCTAATTGATCAGCGCTTCCCCAGTCAACAGGCAAAACTGCATGGCTCTACAGCAATCCGGTTCGGGCGATCCCGCTTCACTATCCGGCCAGGTAAATCCTATACTGACGGGTATCCGGATACCGGAACTGCCTTACCCGGTCGGTCAACCTGACCCAGCCGAACAAACGGACTGGCGCGGCTTGCTGCTGTCCTGCTGGAAAGAACAACGGGACGAATCCGTGATCGAGATACTGCGCGCCCTCAATCAGGTCTGGACCGTCCGGCAGGTGAACGCCGCCTATCTGTCGGATCGCATCATGGACGTTTTCCTGCGCCTCTCCGGTCTGCACCCGACGCTGGTCAGCCGGGTTGCGCGTCTGCGTTTTTTCCTGGCCTGGCGAATGGACGATGGCCACGTCGCGGTGATTGATCAACCCTTGCTGGACTGGCTCGACAGTCTGGCGGACTGGCGAGGCTGGAGTGATTCCGGCGGCCGCTCTGCACGGGTGTTGCTGGATCAGTTGGGTCAGTTGCAAACCGCGGTCATCGCCAGCTTTGACGATCGGTCTCTGGCGCCGTTCAGTGACTTTGCCGGTCAATGGCATAGCGAAGCCCACCGCCGTCATGAACGAACCGACCGCCTCCACCAGCGCCTGCTGGAGACAGAGCAGGGCGCCAGCAGACAGCGCAGGGCCGAGCAGGCCGCCCGGGCCATTGTCGGCAGGGCACTGAAGGATCGGAATCTGCCCGGTGTCATTATCGACTTTGTCTTCGAACAGTGGATGCCCTTGCTACGTCAGATCGCCTGGAACGACGGCGTTGGCGGGGAAAACTGGAAGCACGCCAGCAAGCTGCTGGAATGGCTGGTCTGGGTCGGCGATACCGTACTCTCAGACCAGGACCGGAACCGTTTGTACCAGGTTGGAGAGCAACTGGCCGACCGGATCTCGGACGTCTGGAAGCGAGTTCAGGGACAGGAGTTCGAGCCGGACCGACTCCAGGGCGTTGAGGCACTATTGGTCGCTCGTTTGCGGGGTGAGGACATTGAGTGTCACCCCGCCATGTCGGATGGCGGGCGTTTTCAGTATGACGTTCGCTGGTTGACACTGGCGCATCCAAAGTCGGCGGAAGTGGCGGGTGCCGCCGGCCAGTGGTATATGGATGGCTCGGGCATCTCGGAACAGCGTCGGTTTTTTCTGGCGGTGCTCGACGACACGGCGGAGGTGCTCTGGACCAATGGCTATGGGGTCAAGCTGGGCCTGATGCCCTGGGCGGAATTTCTCAACCGTCAACAGCAGGGCGAGATCCGGTCACTACCGCCGCTGAACGCGTTTGGCGAGGTGCTTGAGGATACGGTTTCAGCGCTGGGGCGAGTGCTTTCGACACAACGTGAACAACGAGAAAAAGCGGCGGCCGACGCCCGTCAGCGGGCGGAGGATTTGCGCAGGCAGAAAGCCGAAGCAGAACGTCTGCAACTGCTTGAGGCTGAGGCCCGCGCGGCGGAAGACGCCAGGCGACGGGCAGAGCAGCAGGCCCAGCTCCATGCCGAAGAAGCGGCTGCGCTGGCGCAAAAACAACGGGAAGATCTGCGGCGGGCAACCGCTCAGGTAGAGGCCATCAAACTGGGTGGCTGGGTGGTTCTGGCTCCCGAAACTGACCGGAGCAAGCCGGTATCCGGTGACATCGGAGTCGACGAGCCCATGCGGCTAAAGCTGGCGGTGCGGATCAATGCCTCCCGGAAGCTGATTTTTGTCGATCGGTTGGGTTTTAACCGTACCGAATATACTATTGATGCCCTCTCACGCGACGTTGCTTCGGGGCGCGTGCGGGTGCTGGGAAGCGCGGCCGAGTTTGATGAAACCCTGAGCCGGGTTGTAGGGCGCATACGAGTCGGGAGACCGTAATGAGCGAATCAGGTGATCGGATCAGTCAGCCAGATCTTACCGCGGGCTCTGAGCGAACTGCAGGTCCGGATAAACGCTCGGAATATCGGCTCAGCGGTCGTGCGGGGGTTGTCCTGGAGCTGGAAGCGGTTGACCCGGAAACGGAAGGCCAGGCGCAGCCACGAACGTTGACTGCCCAGACCCACGATCTGTCGGCCACCGGCATGCGGGTCATGACCGCAGAAGCGTTAACCCCCGGTGCGATATTGCCTGCCCAGGTTCAACTGGCGGGGAACGAGGTGCGGTATCAGCTCATTGTGGACGTAGTTTGGTGTGAACACCGGAGGGACGGGCAGTACGCGGTCGGACTGAAGGTATTGGATTCTGACGGCAGCTCCTTCATGGACTGGATGGAGGCCGTCGCCCGCGCGATGATCCAGGATTAGTCCACTCACGGCCGCTGCTCGGGCGTTACGCGATGGCTGACCGTCCCCAACCCTCTGCTGTCGGGAGGGGTTGGGGAGAAGAACGCTGGAGGTCCGGATGAGCGCTGGCCGGTCTGGCGCTATTCTTCCTGGTTGGCCATGCCGGTGATGTTGAAGCCACCGTCTACGAACAGGATCTCACCGGTAATGCCGCTGGCCATGTCAGAGCACA
>JASBRL010000002.1 GCA_030149475.1 Marinobacter sp. | reverse complement strand
CGCAGGCCGCTCTCGGCATCGGTCAACGCGCCGGCTATATCCGGATCGCCGGTGGACTGTCCGAACCCGCGATAATCGATGAGAAAAACATCGTAGCCCGCCTTGGGAAGCCAGGCGACATTCAGCAGGTGACTGCTGATGTTCTGGGCATTGCCGTGCAGATAGTAAACCGTGCCCTGGCGCGAGCCCTGCGCGGGCAGCCACCAGCCATGGAGGTTCTCACCGTCCGGCGTGGCGACCGTAACATCCTGATAGCTCAGCTCCAGACGCTCCGGCGTCAGGAACGTCTGCTTGCCGGGATAGAAAAACAGCCCGGAGCAACCCGCCTGCGTGATGATGGCGATGACCAGTCCGACTCGCAGGATGACGTTCAGAAGTATACGTTGAATCCGATTTGCCATTGGTTGCCGGTCCGGTCGTAGTAATGAGTGCGGTTGAAATCAGCGGTCAGGCTCAGTGCCTGGCTCAGATGCAGACTGCTGTTGAAATATAACTCGTCCTCACGGTGATTGCCGTTGGCCAGCCAGAGTTTCGAGCGTATGCCACCCATGAGGCTCAGCGTGCTGCCCTGGCGCAGTAACCCGACATCCAGTCCGGGTGCTACGTCATAGCCTTTGGCGAGGTCGTTATCCACTTCCAGGTCAGCAGTCATCAGGCTGATTGCCTGAATCCGGCCCGGAAACAGCCAGCTCCCACCGACACCGCCGGTCAGGTAGGGTGAAAGCGGGTGCTGGTTGTCAGCGGTTTCGGTACGGCGCACGCCCACGCCAACCTGCCATGACAGGGGAGAGAAAAAATCATCCCGCGGGGTGAGTGAGCGGATCTCGATCGCGGTAAGTTGCTGCAGGTTCAGTGACTGACTGTCGGTGTAGTACCGCGCATCAAGGCGCAGAAACTGCAATTGTGCACCCGGCCGGTAGCCACCGGGCGGGTCCAGCAGGTCGTGGTAGGCTGGCCGTACGGTCAACTGAGCGAACGGTCGGGTATCATAGCGCCCGCCGGTCATGCCAACACGCATGGTGTCATGCCCCTGATCATCCCGAATCGACGGAGTGGGCGGCCGGGGTGGCGGACTGCTGTCGTCGATTTGGCTGCGAGCCAGTAATAGTTGATGGGACAGGGGGGCGGCGTAGTCGCGGGGCCAGCTCTCCGCGTCGGCCTGGTAACGGACGTAGTCATAGGTGGCATCCAGCAGATCGGCCCGGCGTGACGGCGGAATTGTGGTGACCTCAGGGGCGTCAACGGACACATAGCCATCGGCGATGGCCCCGGCGAGGTCCCGGTCATGGTCCGGCAGTTGGTCGATCGCATACCGGACCCGGGTGAACGCGGAGGGTCGATAATGCACGCTTTTCACAAGCCCCTTGTCGACCACCCACCGCACCGTGTCGGACGGAATCGCATGGGTGGTGACCTTGTCCAGCAGGTTGGTCCCCGGTCGGGCAACATCAATCAGAGCCAGCAGGCGATAGGCGCAATTTTCATCGAAAAAGTAGTAATCAAAATTGATGTCATGAATTTCCCAGGCATGGGCCAGCATCCAGTCCAC
>JASBRL010000177.1 GCA_030149475.1 Marinobacter sp. | reverse complement strand
TGTACACTGCGATCACCGATCATGAGACTTTCCCTTTCTTTGTTATTGCCACTGCGCCAGGGCCGGCTTCGCCTTTTCCAGACGGGGACCAAATCAAGACGCTGTCAGTAGTCTAGTCGCTCTACATAGCCGGGACAAAAGTCCGCTTCCTGGAAACTGCACGTGGCATAGAATCCGCGTCAGGGTTGCAGGGGCTCGAAGACTGACGTTGCCTTTTAATGCCTGCGCAACCAGTTGGATCAACTGGGCATCGTCCAATGACTGACCTACCATGGGCCGAACGGAGAGTTTCACCAAATCTCTATTATTTGCCAGAAGTTACACTATCTTGACACGAGTTATTGAAGAGCGGCTACGATAGAAACATCACTTCCGACCAGATCCCCGGGAAACATTCGTTCCTCGGGATATTACGAGGCCCCGCGTGTTCTCATCTCTGACAATCAGCATTATTGCTTTTATCATCGGTGCGTTGGTTATTGTCTCCGCGGGCAGTCGGCTGGCACGGGTGGCTGATGAACTGGCTGACCGAACGGGCCTGGGTGAGGCACTTTTCGGGATCTTTCTGCTGGCGGGCGTAACTTCACTTCCCGACTTTGCGGCCACTCTCAGCGCAGCGATGGATTCCAGGCCGGACCTTGCCATGAGCAACATTATGGGCAGCATGGCGGCGAACCTGGTTTTCCTGGGTATTGCGGATGTAATTTACCGCAAGGCTAACCTGGAACACGCGGCCGCATCCCCCACCAACCTGATGCTGGCCGCCTTGCTGATCGCACTGCTGACGCTGCCGCTGCTGGCAATCGCCAGTCCGTCGGTTTCCCTGTGGGGGGTGCACCCGATCACACCTGTGATTGCCGCAGCCTATCTGTTCGGGCTGCACCTGGTTCGCAGCACAGACAGTAAACCCATGTGGTTTCCCCGCCTTACCCGCCAGACAGTCCCAGACAAGCCCGGGCACTATCTTCACGGCGGTCTTGCCCAGGCCTGGCTCAGCTTCATCGGACTGGCTGCGGTGACAGGCATCGCCGGCTGGGTGTTGATGGAGGGTGCCAAAGTCATCAGTGACGAAACGGGCTTATCCGATACCCTGATCGGCGGCCTGTTTACAGCACTTGCCACATCCTCACCCGAACTGGTCACTACCATTGCAGCCATTCGCAGGGGCGCTCTCACCCTCGCGGTGAGCAACATCTTCGGCACCAATTGCTTTAACATGCTGGTGATAGCCTCAGCGGATGTTGGCTACCCGGGCGGTTCCATCTATCACGACATCACGCCAATCCAGATGACCTGGGGCCTTGTAACCATTCTGATGACGGCTACGCTGCTGATGGGAATGGTGCGGCGACAACGTTACGGCATTGGCCGGATCGGGTTTGAGAGTGCATTGATACTCGCGGTTTATGCCGTGACGTTAGTCATCGTGATGGTGAGCGGATAATACCAAGCCCGCCGTGGAAACCACCGGTTTTCCCAGCAGCATGAACTGGAAATCCTACCGACTGATCAACGAGGGCTGTTGAGCAGGCATTGAACCATCCGTAGAAGACCGACCAAGACGAACGCCTGCAAAAACTGGATAATGGCCGCCATTAAAAGCCATGGCGCACCAAATTCTCCGATCCAGGTATTCTTGTAATGGAAATCAACGTCAACTTTCTCGAGAACCTAAGACTTGAAGCCAGGTTTGACGATTTCACGGTCGTGACCGACCAGCCCATCCGCTACAAGGGCGACGGCTCGGCGCCCAGCCCGTTTGATTACTTCCTGGCTTCCTCGGCGCTGTGTGCGGCCTATTTTGTTCGGGTTTACTGCCTGGCGCGGGACATACCCACCGAGAACATCCGCCTGTCCCAGAACAACATCGTGGACCCGGAGAACCGCTACAACCAGATCTTCAGGATTTACGTGGAACTGCCGGAAGACATCTCCGAGAAAGACCGCCAGGGCATTTTGCGTTCCATCGACCGCTGTACCGTGAAAAAGGTGGTACAGACCGGCCCGACCTTTGAGATTGAAACCGTCGAAAACCTGGATGCAGACGCCTAGGCGCTACTGATGACGCAACCGGAAGGAGGCACCCAGACCTTTATCGAAGGCAAGGACCTGCCTCTGGAGCAGACCATCGCCAACATGACCGGCATCCTGGAAGATCTGGGCATGAAGATCGAGATTGCCTCGTGGCGGAATATCGTTCCTCACGTCTGGTCCCTGCATATCCGCGATGCGGGCTCTCCCATGTGCTTTACCAACGGCAAGGGCGCGACCAAGGAAAGCGCGCTGTGTTCGGCGCTGGGCGAGTTCATCGAGCGTCTTAACTGCAACTTCTTCTACAATGATCAGTATTTTGGCGAGGACATCGCCCACAGTGACTTCGTCCATTACCCCAACGAGCGGTGGTTCAAGCCGGGGCCGGACGACGCGCTGCCTGCGGGCATTCTGGATGACCACTGTCTGGCCATCTACAACCCGGAGGATGAACTGGGGGGCTCCAACCTCATCGACACCAATTCGGGGCGCGCGGATCGCGGTATCTGTTCGCTGCCGTTTGTGCGCCAGTCGGACGGCGAGGTGGTGTACTTCCCCTCAAACCTGATCGAGAACCTGTTCCTCAGCAATGGCATGAGCGCGGGCAACACCCTGTTCGAGGCGCAGGTTCAGTGCCTGTCGGAAATCTTCGAGCGGGCGGTGAAACGGCAGATCATCGAAGGAGAAATTGCGCTGCCGGATGTGCCCCGTCACGTTCTTGAGCAATATCCCGGCATCCTTGAGGGCATCGACGCGCTGGAAAAGCAGGGCTTCCCGATTCTGGTCAAGGACGCGTCGCTGGGCGGTCAGTTCCCGGTGATGTGCGTCACCCTGATGAACCCACGTACCGGCGGTGTGTTCGCCTCCTTCGGCGCCCATCCGAGCTTTGAGGTGGCCCTGGAGCGCAGCCTGACCGAGTTGATGCAGGGGCGCAGCTTCGAAGGCCTGAACGATGTACCACCGCCCACGTTCAACAGCCTGGCGGTGTCTGAGCCCAACAATTTCGTGGAGCACTTTATTGACTCCACTGGCGTGGTGTCCTGGCGCTTCTTCAGTGCCCGGTCCGACTACGAGTTCTGCCAGTGGGACTTCTCCGGCACCAACGAGGAAGAAGCCACGGGTCTGTTCGCCATCCTCCGGGAGATGGGCAAGGAGGTTTACGTAGCTGTGTACGAAGACCTGGGCGCGCCCACCTGCCGGATTCTGGTGCCCGGTTATTCCGAAGTGTATCCGGTTGAGGACCTGATCATGGACAACACCAACATGGCCCTGGATTACCGGGAGGACATCCTCAATCTCCACACCCTGAATGATGACCAGCTGGCGGATCTGGCGGAGCGGCTCGAGGCCAGCCAGCTCGACAATTACATGACGATCATCAGCCTGATCGGTATCGAGTTTGATGAAAACACCGTGTGGGGCCAACTCACGATTCTCGAACTGAAACTACTGATCTGCCTGGCCCTGCAATGGCACGACGAGGCACTCGAATTTGTCGACATGTTCCTGCAGTTCAACGACAACACGGTCGAACGTGGCCTGTTCTACCGGGCCGTGAATGCGGTACTGGAAGTCGTGCTCGATGACGAGCTGGAACTGGATGACTATATTGTCAACTTCCGGCGCATGTTTGGTGAGCAGACCATGGATGATGTGGTCGGTTCAGTGAACGGAACGGTTCGGTTTCACGGGCTTACACCCACCAATACGCGGTTGGATGGCCTGGACAGACATCTGCGTCTGATCGACAGCTACAAGAAGCTGCACGCTGCCCGCGCCGCACGGGCCGAGGCGGGACAGGTGTAGTGCCCGGTAACGTTCGCCTTTGCAACTGAGCACCGGGTCAGCCCGGGCCTCTTGCAGGGGCTGTCGATATTTGCTGATTGCAGATTGAAACTCAAACATCTGGATGGTCATTGATGGCATTTTCCCGACTCTATGAACAGGCGGCAGCCCGCAAGGGTGGCGAGGCCGAATTGGCAGCGCTCCTGCCACCGGTGTCCGCGCCCGAAGAGCTTGAAGCAAGGAGTGGCGACCGGTATCTGTCGGAGATCACCCGCTGTATTTTCAAAGCCGGTTTTGTCTGGCGGGTGATCGAGAATAAATGGCCGGGCTTTGAAGCCGCGTTCAAAGGATTTGTGCCACTGTATTGGCAGCAGGTGCCGCCGGAAGTACTCGAAGAGCTGGCGCGGGATGAGCGCATCGTTCGCAATATGCAGAAAATTCGCACGGTTCCCGAAAACGCCCGGATGATTGTGGATGCCGCCCGTGAACATGGCAGCTTCGGGGCTTTTCTGCGGGCGTGGCCCTCAGCGGACCAGGTCGGTTTGCTGATGTGGCTCAAACGCCATGGCGCGCGCCTCGGCGGCAATACCGCCCAGTACTTCCTGCGCCGGGTCGGTTGGGATGGTTTTATCCTGTCACCGGACGTGATCACTGCCCTGCGGCGGGAAGCGTTGCTGGATGCCTCGCCGGGCAGCCGAAAAGCGCTGGTCCAGGCCCAACAGGCGTTTACCGGCTGGCACCAGGAAACCGGCCTGCCCTACAGTCACCTGTCCCGTATCCTGTCCTATACTGTGGGCGACTGATCGGGCCATCGGCCGGGCGTGACCGCTCACAATCCGATGCGGGTTGTGCCCAACTGTGACGGCAGTGAAGTCATCTTCAGCCTGTTCCACCAGCCATCGATGTCCGCTCAGCAGTTTGCAGACGACCAGGCGGCGGTAGAGCGGGATCTGGCAACCCTCAAAAGCCTGCTGGAGTCCGGAGCCTCCTCATGCAACTAACCGGACCGCTGATGATCATCGGGCAAACTGGCCTCGAATGGTGACGGCGCATCCATCTGCGATCGCTGGCCGTAAGTCTGGCTGGTACGGACGCGACTCTGGTCGGTTGTCCGGTCTGATCACCTCTGCCTGGAGTCCCCATGAAAGCGCTGATTCTCTGCGGCCTCTGCCTGCTGGTGGGTGGCTGTGCGCAACGTCTGAACATACCCGAGCGGACGGTCCCGATTCCCGAGCACGCCTGGCACCTGGAAAAAAACATCGTCTACTCGCCGGCTGACTGGCCCGAGTTACTGCATGCTGACCTCTACCTTCCGGATTCCGGTGGCCCGCACGCGGTGGTACTGACGGTCCACGGCGGCGGCTGGACCGGCCGCACCCGCGCCGACATGGAGGGTATTGCAGAAACCCTGGCCGACAGCGGATTTGCGGTGATGAACATTGAGTACCGGTTCGCTCCCGAATATCCATTCCCCGCACAACTGCATGACTTGCAGCTGGCGATCCATTGGCTCCACGATAATGCGGCGAGACTGCATATTGATCCCGACCGGGTGGCCGGTTTTGGTTACTCGTCCGGGGCGCACCTGGTCAGCCTGCTGGCGCTGGTTGCCGCCGAGGGTGGGTCGCTGGACGCCCGCTACGGAGGTCCCGACACCCGACTGGACGCGGTGGTGTCCGGCGGTACCCCCAGCGACTTGCGCAAGTTCAAGTCCGGCAAGCTGGTCGAGCAGTTTCTGGGCGGTACTCTGGCTGAGGTGCCCGAGCGCTATGCGGCGGCCTCTCCGGTAACCCACATTACCCCATCGGCCCCGCCTTTTTTTCTGTATCACGGTATGGACGATGACCTGGTACCGGTGGATCAGGCGACGGACTTCCAGGCGGACCTCGCGGCAGCCGGGGTGCCCACGGAAATGATGCTGCTGAGGTGGCGCGGCCATATCAGCACCTTCCTGACCGGCGATAACGCGGTGGATGCCGCGATTCAGTTCCTCTATCGGACCCTGTCGATGACGAAACCGTCTGGACCTTTGAGGTCGGCGCGTTGACACTACCGCAGAGACGCTGACCCAAAATCAACGGATACCATGAGGGAGCACTCTGTGCTTGAGCTGAAAACGTTTGGCTTGTTTCTGATGACCGCGCTTGCCGAGCTGGTCGGCTGCTATCTGCCGTATCTGTGGCTGCGAGAGGGGAAACCGGTCTGGTTGTTGCTGCCGGGTGCGATCAGTCTGGCGATTTTTGCCTGGCTGTTGTCGCTGCATCCGGAGGCTGCCGGCCGGGTTTATGCTGCCTACGGTGGCGTCTATATTGTTGCCGCCATACTATGGTTATGGCTGGTTCAGGGTATCCGGCCAACCACCTGGGATCTGGTCGGATCGTCGGTGGCCGTCCTGGGGATGGCGATTATCATGTTCGCCCCCCGTCATGGCTGACTCGTCGCCATGGCAGGAGCGTCCAGCGCGCGCAGTACGTTAACGAATTAAACAGACGGGACACCAGGAGCTTTGAACGATGGCAGCGGTGAACGAGCAGGAGGTTGAGCGGATTTTGCTGGCGGCGCCCTTTATCCGTGATCTGGGTCTGCAGCTTGAATCGGCAAGCCCCGGTGAATGTTGCACCTGCCTCAAACTCGCCCAGCGGCACCTGCAGCAGGACGGTTACGTGCACGCCGGCGTTCAGGCGACGGTAGCGGATCACACCGCGGGTGCGGCTGCGGCCAGTGTTGCCGGTGCGGGCCAGTCGGTGCTGACGGCGGAGTTCAAGATCAACCTGCTGCGGTCGGCCCGGGGTGACACGCTTCGCTGTGTGGCGCGGGTGCTGAAGGCCGGGGCGTCACTAACGGTGGTAGAATCGGAAGTATTTTGCGGGACAAGAGATGAAACCCGGCTGGTGTCCAAGGCAACCGTTACCCTTGCCATCGTGACCCGTCGTGAGGATGCGCCGGCCTGATTCATCCGGCGCCTTAGCAAGGAGCTCGCTGCCTATGACCCGATCAAGACAATTTGCCGGTCTCCTCGCCTGGCTGGCGATTACCTTTGTTGCCGCAGCAATCGGGGCCGCGGCTTCGATTGACGCTGCCAGTTTCTACGCCGGACTCAACCGTCCGCCATGGGCGCCACCGGGGTCGTGGTTCGGGCCGGTCTGGACCGTGCTCTATTGCCTGATGGGCGTGTCCGCCTGGCTGGTCTGGAAGGCCCGTGGCTGGTCGGGCGCGCAGGGTGCCCTGACGATGTACCTGCTGCAACTGGCGCTGAACGCGTTGTGGAGTGTGCTGTTTTTCAATTGGCACGAAGGCGCGCTGGCGTTTGTGGATATTGTGGTGCTCTGGCTGTTGATCCTCGCCACCCTGGGTGCGTTCTGGCGGGTCACCCGGCTGGCCGGTGCGCTGCTGGTACCCTACCTGCTCTGGGTCAGTTTCGCCATGGCATTGAGTCTCGCGGTATGGCAGTTTAACCCTCGGGTTCTGTAAACGACTGCAATACACCTGCGCGCCGGGCGGCGCCACTTCAGACCGTGTAAAAACATTAAAAATCGTCCGGTCAGCGGCGTTTTTACGGGATGGTCTGTGCCATGATAGAGGCATATAAACGTTGTCGCTGCCGACAAAACGCTCTATTCAGGCACTCCTGTATGGCCGGCCTCAATCAGAGAAGCCGCCAGTGCTCATGGTGCCAGATAAAAGAGGTATTTCCAGTGCCCGAAATTCGCCCCGCCCGCTCCAGCGATGCACCCGCCCTGACACAATTAACCCGTGAATTGGGCTACGATGCTTCGCAGGCGGTTATCAGTGCCCGTCTGATGACGCTCCTGACGTCCGAGCGCTATGAAATTCTGGTGGCTGAGGGAGAAAGCGGCCTGCTGGGCTGGGTGGTGGTGGAGCGCCGTATCGCGCTCGAGTTTGGCGAGCGGGCCGAGCTGACCGGGTTGGTGGTCAGCTCGGAGGCTCGGCGTTCCGGCGTGGGGCGGGGGCTGGTCACCGGCGCAGAGAATTGGGCACGGCGTCGCGGGCTGGCAACCGTATTTGTGCGCGCGGACGTTACCCGCGAAGCTCCTCATCCATTCTACGAAAGCCTGGGCTACCACCGCGAAAAAACGCAGCATGTGTACGAGCACAAACTGAAACGGGGTGATCCCGGACCCGGATCCCCCCGCCGGATGCCTGCTCAGAGCAGGTTGTAGACAAACACCGCCAGCACCGCCAGCGGTGTCACATACTTCAGTACGCTGTACCACACCCGGAACTGACCGTCAGACAGCGACAGCTCATTGGCCAGCGCCTGCCGACTCATGAACCAGCCCACGTACAGTGCGACCAGGAGGCCGCCCAGCGGCATCTGGCTGAAGGCCACCAGCAGGGTCTGGAAAATCAGGCCCGGGCCGGCGCCGGGCTCCAGACCATTGGCAAATACAATCGGGAAGATCGCCAGTCCAGCCAGCAGCGCCACCACCGTATCGACGATGGATACCACCACCGATGTGCTGGCCCTGGAAGACCGGCTCTGGCAACCCGGGAAAGTCCACCGTGTCGCTGCCGCCAGCGGGCTTGCGTAGCTGGCCGCCCTTGACGGTGACGAAGCTGGGGCAGAACCCGCGCACACAGCTGAAATCCTTGTTGCAGGATGACTGGTCGATGGCGCGCTTGCGCCCCTGTTCGGTGTCAAGCGGCAGGATCGACAGGCAGTTCAACTGCACACCGCAATCACCACATCCCTCACACGCGTCACTGTTGATCATGACCCGTCGGGCGGGGTCGGCCAGAGCCTGGATCACATCCAGGTAGGCCTTGCCGGTGGTGATAATGCCCAGGCGGGCCTGTTCGGCGTCCATCACGATCCGGTCCAGGCGATTGGCGCGACAGAAGGCCTTGGCAGCTTCGAGCTTGTGTCGGTGCAGGCGTTCTTCCTGGGTCAGCGGCTTGTCCGGCCAGCGGGCGTTGAGTCCGTCCCCTGGCAGCGCTGGAGCGTCCGGAATCCTGTTCCCAGACGTCTTTGAGACTGACGTTTTTACGCATGAGGATCACCCATTGATCGTCAAAACAGAGCACATCGACGTTAGTCAGGCACAGGGGTGGATTACACCACGGTGGCTATAACGCCATGGAGGTCACACAGTCCGGAAGCAGTCAGCCGCAGCCGACGAAATCGTAATCCGCTGTGAGAATCGGGTGCGGGATAATGAAATCGGGGGGCGATCGGTCGAACGCCGGGATGAGGGGTAAATCGACAGGGTCAAAACCGCCATACTGGGGATGGCGAACACCGGATGCGGATGATCCCGCCCCGACTGGTCATCAGACGTTCTCTGGAAACATCGCTATTTCCGATAATCACTGTTATGCTAGGTTCCTTCCTACCTCGAAGGATTTAGTGGCTGACGGTTTTCCCCGCGCCACGAACCCCATCCGATACGACCTTTCAGAGGACGGCGCCGGCATTATCGCGCGACCGTAGTCGTTTTACATTTGATGACTTGTTCACGGTCTTCCCTGCGTTGTGCAGGCAGGAACCGCAAGAGATATTACTTATGGATTTTTCTTCACTCGGTTTGTCCGAGAAGCTGGTACGTGCAACCGCGGACCAGGGTTACGAAACGCCGTCACCTATTCAGGCCCAGGCCATTCCTGCTGTTTTATCCGGCAAGGACGTTATGGCGGCCGCCCAGACCGGCACCGGTAAAACCGCCGGTTTTACTTTGCCCCTGCTGCAACGTCTGGCCGAAACGCCGCGCCAGGGCAAAGGTATTCGTGCACTGATTCTGGCGCCGACCCGTGAGCTCGCGGCTCAGGTTGCGGCCAGTGTTGAGCTGTACAGCAAGTACATGCCCACCTCGTCCGCCGTGGTCTTCGGTGGCGTCAAGATTAACCCGCAGATCGCCAAGCTGCGTCGTGGTGTCGATGTATTGGTCGCCACGCCGGGTCGTTTGATGGATCTTTACCAGCAGGGAGCGGTACGTTTCGACGCCGTGGAAACCCTGGTGCTGGATGAAGCCGACCGCATGCTGGATATGGGCTTTATTCGCGATATTCGTAAAATTTTAGCGCTTCTGCCGGCAAAACGTCAGAATCTTCTGTTTTCTGCCACTTTTTCCGGGGATATCCGCAAGCTGGCGGAAGGCCTGCTGAACGATCCGGTTCAGGTTGAAGTGGCGACCCGTAACACCACCGCTGATAATGTTGATCAGTCCGTTTACCCGGTGGACCAGAGCCGCAAGTCGGCGTTGCTGAGCCAGTTGGTCCGGCAGAATGGCTGGCAGCAGGTACTGGTGTTTACCCGTACCAAGCATGGTGCCAACCGTCTGACCCAGAAACTGGAAAAAGACGGCATCACGGCGGCGGCCATCCACGGCAACAAATCCCAGGGCGCCCGTACCCGTGCATTGAGTAACTTCAAGCAGGGTGACGTCCGGGTGCTGGTGGCGACGGATATCGCCGCGCGTGGTCTGGATATCAAGCAACTGCCGCAAGTGGTGAACTTCGAACTGCCCAACGTGCCGGAAGATTACGTGCACCGTATCGGCCGCACCGGTCGGGCGGGTGAGAGTGGTAACGCGCTGTCACTGGTGAGCGCCGATGAAGGCAAGATGCTGGCCGGCATCGAGCGGCTGATCAGGAAAGAGATCCCGCGCAAGACGGTCGAAGGCTTCGAGCCGACGGCCGGTCTGTCGACCCGTCCAAAGACCGGCGGTGGGCAGCGCCCCAACGGTAACGGCGGCCGTAACGCCCGTCCGGCCCAGAACCGGAGCCGTGGTGGTAACGGCGGTAGCGGTGGCAACAGTGCGGGTCAGTCCCGTCGTCCGGCGGCCCGCAGGCAGAGCGCGTAGTCGTCAGACAACCATCAGACCCGCAGGGATGCGGGTCGTCCCACAAAAAAGACCGGCCTCAGCCGGTCTTTTTTGTGGTCGTGGTTTTTGTGGGCATGGGCCCGGCGTCGTCGGGGGCGCCCGGCAGCGCGACGTCCCGTATGGTGAGAGGCCGGCCGTCTGCGTCTTCCACCGCCATGGTGCGGATACGTCGCCCGGAAGCCCGGTCACGAAGGTCCAGCGGAGGCTGACCCGGCACCGGGTTCCATTTGTCCCCCCACTGTCGCAGAGCGATCACTACGGGAAACAGGTCGCGGCCTTTATCGGTCAGCCGGTATTCGTGGCGAGAACCGTGCTCTCCGACTTCTTCTTTACGCAACACATCGTTATCCACCAGGCGTGCCAGCCGGTCACAGAGAATGTTCTTGGCGATACCCAGCTCGGTCTGGAAATCCACGAATCGCCGGGTGCCATACATTGCCTGCAGTACGATCAGCAGGGACCACCAGTCGCCCACTTCGTTGAGTGCGCGGGCGACGGAGCAATGGGAGTCATCAAAACGTTTTCTGGCCATGTGAGGGAGTGTACCTAATAGGGTTGCATTTTAAAACCAGATTGAATAGGGTTGCGTTTTGAAACCAAATTATCCCGGCAGCGCCACCCCTCCGCGCCGGTACCGATAACCAGGAGAATATGCATGTCCATGAACCTCGGTCCTCTGTTCGAACCGTTTGAAGACACGTCCCTGAAGCTTCGCAATCGCGTTGCCATGGCGCCCATGACCCGGAACTTTTCACCGGGTAACGTGCCGGGGGACAATGTGGTGGATTATTACCGTCGCCGGGCCGAAGGCGGTGTGGGCCTGCTGATTACCGAGGGCACCACCGTCAATCACAAGGCAGCCAATGGGTATCCGGACGTACCAGCGTTTCATGGCAATGAGGCGCTGGCCGGCTGGAAGAAAGTGGTGGATGCGGTGCATGAAGCGGGTGGGGCGATCTTCCCGCAGTTGTGGCACGTCGGTGCGGTGCGCAAAGAGGGCATGGAGCCGGACGCCAGCGTGCCGGGCTATAGTCCGTCGGGCCTTTACGCGCCGGGTAAGGCCAATGGCAAGGCCATGACCAAAGAGGATATCCAGGACGTGATCAAGGCGTTTGCCGATGCGGCTCAAAATGCCAAAGCCCTGGGTTTTGACGGTGTGGAACTCCACGGCGCCCACGGCTATCTGTTGGACGAATTTCTCTGGGAAGGCACCAACCAGCGCACCGACGAGTACGGCGGCTCGATGGAAAACCGCCTGCGTTTCGTGGTGGAACTGGTCGAAGCGGTCCGTTTTGCGGTCGGGCCGGACTATCCGATCATGCTGCGTTTCTCCCAGTGGAAAATGCAGGATTACGACGCCAGGCTCGCCAACACCCCGGAAGAGCTGGAACGACTGCTGATGCCGTTGGTAGAGGCCGGCGTGGATATTTTCCATGCCTCTACCCGTCGCTTCTGGGAGCCCGAATTTGAAGGCTCCAACCTCAACCTGGCGGGCTGGACCCGGAAAATCACCGGTAAACCCACCATGTCCGTGGGCAGCGTCGGTCTGACCGAGGACTTCATCAGTGGCACCTTCGCCAGCAAGCAGGAAGCGGTGCAGCAGTCCGGCATCGACGAACTGGTTGAGCGCATGAACAACCGCGAGTTTGACCTGGTCGCCGTGGGCCGCGCGCTGCTGCAGGACCCTGAATGGCTGGTGAAGCTCAAGGATGGCCGTGGTGATGACATCGAACCGTTCGCCAGGAAGTCGCTGACCAAGTTGTACTGAGGCGTTACCCGGACTGGCTTTTGCCGCCCGGAGCGCCTGATTTTCGGGTGGATTGGCCTGTAAATCTTTTTGCCGCGGTGCTCAGGCTCTGCGGCTTTTTTGTGTCTGATACCGGTGTCCCCGTGAGGTCCGGTCCCGGAAGGCGGTTTTGCCGAGCGCTCCGCTCGCACGAGCGGTTTGGAGGTTTGTGCAAACCGGGTTATCGTTGCAACCATAAAAACAACCCGGATTCATGTCAGCGAGGAGCTATCACCAGTGGATTTTTACGATAAGTACAGTGGTCTGATTCTTGTGATCATTGGGGGTTACCTGTTTTACCTGACATATCTGGCTGGCGAAGACTCAAAGGCCAAAGCGCGCTTCATTACCAAAAGCAACCGCAATCTCATGAAATGGCTGACGCCGTTCATGATCGTTTTTGGCCTGTTCCAACTGGTGCGGGCGCAGCTCTGAGGGGGTTCGTTGTCTGCGCACTACTCGGCATCCGGCATCATTGCCAATGGCTGATTTTCTTATATTCCAAGACAAATTTGTCAAAATGCAATAAATTACGGAGGTGCTAAGCCAGTCAACGGAACGGTGAGATGTCTATGACCTCCCCAAAATCGCCTGCCAGGCGCACCGCAACAACCAGCACCACGCTGGCCAAGGCCTCCTTGCTGCTGCGCGCGGTTGCCCGTAATTTCCCCACCGGTGGTACATTGTCCCGCATTGCCCGTCAGGTCGACATGAATACCGCGACCACGCACCGGCTGCTGTCGGCACTGGCCCATGAAGGCTTGCTGTCGTTCGATCCCTACGCCAAGACTTACCACATCGGTTTTGAACTGATGCAGATTGCCGAGTCGGCGCAGGCGGTTGCGCCTAACCTGCGGCTCAGGCATCAACTCAGGACCCTGATCACCAATGTTGCCCGGCGCACCGAAGAGTCCACCTATCTGTCAGTACGCTCCAACGGCGATTCGGTCTGTATCGATCAGGCCGAAGGCACTTACCCGGTCAGCGCCAACACCCTGGTGGCTGGCGCCCGCCGACCCCTGGGTGTCGGTGCCGGGGCAATGGCCTTGTTGGCGGCGTTACCCGAAAAAGAGGCGGACCGGCTGGTTGAACTCAATGCTGATCGCTACGAACGTTACTCGGGTATTACGCCGGCTGAAGTGAGCGCTGGCCTCGGTGCAACGCGTCGCGACGGCTTTGCCTACAACGCCGGGCGTATCATCCCGGAGGTTGCTGCGTTGGGCATGGCGTTCCGTGTACCGGAGACGGGTAACTATGTGGCGGTCAGTGTTGCCTCGGTGGTTTCGCGGATGAACCCGGAGCGCCGGGCACTGGTGGTTGGCGTGTTGCGGGATGAGATCAACGGCTGGCTTGCGACTGCCCGGTCGATGCTGTAACCGGGAGCGTTCGCCGGTTGCAGCCGGCTGAGCACTCTATAACCGGCGCGGGAGGGAACGTCCCGCCGGACCAATGCTTGATACGCCTTCCGTGAGAGGCGTTTTTTTATGGCTCATTGTCAGTTTTCCCACAATACAATAAAAAAATATCTAAATATGAGAAAATTATTGACTGGGGCTAAACAGGAGTCTATTTTTTCTTCATTGCGTGCTTTGTGAAACGCAGTTTCGCTGATGTCAGTTTATTTCGCTGGTGTCACCCGTATTGAACGCCACACAACAAAAACTGTCGGGAGAAAGACATGCCTCGTTCCAGTTCCCTGCTCCGGCCTCTGGCCGCCTCTATCATGACCGCCGCCCTGACTCTGGGCATCAGTGCACCAACGTTTGCCGACGCCGATCTGCCTGACACCATGACCTGGTCTTCCTATGACGTGGGCTCTGCCGGTTACGCCGAAGCATCTGCCATGGCCGATGCCTTCGGCAAGAAATACGGCACCCGGGTACGCATCCAGCCGTCCGGCTCGGCCATTGGCCGTCTGCAGCCGCTGCTGAGTGGTCGAGCCAGTGTTGGGTTCCTGGCCACGGAAACGTTTTTCGCCGCCGAAGGCATCCACGATTTCTCGACGCGCCGCTGGGGTCCGCAAGACCTGCGTACGGTTGCCGGACGTCCGTCGTCGTTCGGAATCTTTACCGCCGCGGATGCCAATATTCACAGCCTGAAAGAACTCAAGGGCAAGCGCTTTGCCTATGTAGCGGGCAACCCGTCGATCAACGTCAAGTGCGATGCCTTCCTGGCGTTCGCGGGCCTGACTCGCGACGACGTCAAGGCGATCTTCTTCCCGACCTACGCCAGCACCATGAGTTCGCTGGCTCGCAACGAGGCTGATGCGTCCTGCACGACGACTACACCGAGCCATGTCTACGAATTGGCCGAGTCTTCCCGCGGTATTCGCTGGCTGGACGTGCCGAAGGACGACACCGAAGGCTGGAAACGTCTGAAAGCCGTTGCACCCTTCTTCCAGCCCTATACCGAAACCGTCGGTGCGGGGATCAGCAAAGCGAATCCGGTCCACATTCTGGCGTATCGCTATCCGGTGATGGCTGTGCGGGCCGATGCCGACGCGGATCAGGTCTACAATTTCCTCAAGGCGGTTGATGAGACTTACCCGATGTACAAGGATGCGACGGCGGTCATGCCCCGCTGGCGTCTCGATAAAGCGGGTACTCCGGCGATCGATGTACCGTTTCACGAGGGTGCAATCCGCTACCTGAAAGAAAAGGGCATCTGGAACGACAAATACCAGGCCTGGAATGATGAGCGCACCCGCCGTCTGAACGTGTTGCTGGAGGCCTGGCCCAAAGCGGTTGCTGCGGGTGAAGGCAAAAGCGACGAACAATTCGCGAAGATCTGGGAAAACTACCGCACCCAGGCGCTGAATTCACTTTGATCGTCTGCTGACCTGCTGGCGGGGCAACACAGTCGTTCGTTGCCCCGCGAGTCTTCTTTCCGGAGTCGTACCACCATGACCTCTAGCCCGGCCTCTTCTGTCCCGACCTCGCAATCCGGTCAGTCCCAGTCCGTCCGTCTGCAGGGTTTCGGTTACTGGGCAGCGATGTTGCTGGGCGGCCTGGGACTGCTGCTGGCGATCAACCAAACGTTCAATCTGGATATCCTCGGGTTCCAGCCCCTGGGCAATGCCTACCTGTATTATCTGATCGGTCTCTTCCTGTCGGCAGCGTTTATCTGCTTTCCGGCCTGGTCCGGCGCCCGACAAAAAGTGTCCTGGTATGACTGGCTCCTGGCGGTGCTGGCACTGGTCGCCTGTGGCTACCTTGGTCATTACGGCCTGATCATGATTCAGCAGGGCTGGGAGTACTCCGCGCCTATCGAGGCGACGATGTCATCGGCAGTTTTGCTGGTACTGGTGCTGGAAGGCGTAAGACGGTGTGGCGGGTGGCCTTTGCTGTTCGTGGCGCTGCTGTTTGGAACCTACCCGCTGTACGCCGGCAGCATGCCAGGCTTCCTGTGGGGCAACGAATATTCTCTGCCGGAGATTATCCGCGCCCACGTGATGGGCGTTGAGAGCATCATCGGCATACCTATGCAGGTGGTGGCACGGTTGGTCATTGGCTTCGTGGTGTTCGGTGCCGCGCTGACAGTGACCGGTGGTGGTGATTTTTTCATGAAATTTGCCACCTCGCTGATGGGCAAAAGCCGGGGTGGACCGGCCAAGGTATCGGTACTGTCAAGCGGCATTCTGGGCAGCCTGTCAGGCAGCGTGATTTCGAATATCCTGACCACCGGTCCGATTACCATTCCCACCATGAAGAAAACCGGCTATCCGGCTCATTACGCGGCGGCGGTCGAGGCCTGTGCGTCCACCGGCGGTACGCTGATGCCGCCGATCATGGGGGCGGTGGCCTTCATCATGGCGTCGTTTCTGGGCGTGCCTTACGCCGAGATCATGATTGCGGCATTCCTGCCGGCGCTGCTGTTCTATCTGGCGCTGCTGTTTCAGGTCGATATCTACGCTGCAAAACGCGGCCTTGAGGGTATGCCGGCGGAGGATATTCCGCGACTCAAAGACACCCTGAAAGACGGCTGGCCCTATCTGCTGGCGCTGGTGATGTTGATCTACATGCTGCTGGTAATGCGTCTGGAAGCCTACGCACCCTACTATGCCTCACTGGTGCTGCTGGGCATTGCGTTGTTCAAACGCCAGTACCGGCTGAGCCCCAAACGGCTGATGCTGTTTCTCCGTGAACTGACCACCAGTGTGGCCAATCTGGTGGCCATTCTGGCCGGCATCGGACTGGTGGTCGGCGGTCTGTCCTACACCGGTGTGGCAGGGGCGTTTTCCCGCGAACTGCTGCTTTATGCCGATGGCAGCATTCCGCTGATGCTGGCGGCCGGCGCAATAACCAGTTTTGTGCTGGGCATGGGCATGACCGTCAGCGCCTGTTACATCTTCCTGTCCATTCTGCTGGCGCCCGCGCTGGTCAATGCCGGACTGAATCCGCTGGCGAGCCACCTGTTCATCCTCTACTGGGGCATGATGTCCTACATTACTCCCCCGGTTTCGCTGGCCGCTATCACGGCTGCCGGAGTCGCGGGCTCCAATGCCACCCGGACCGGGTTCTACGCCATGCGCCTCGGGGGCATCCTGTTCATTTTGCCGTTCCTGTTCGTATTGAACCCGTCGCTGATTCTGCAGGGTGAGACAGGCAAGATCCTGTTGTCGATTGTGACCGCGGTAACGGCAATCTGGTTGATGGCCTCAGCGATGGAAGGCTACCTCTATCGCATCGGTATTCTGGCCTGGCCATTGCGCGTACTGGCGCTGATTGCGGGTGCTGTGCTGATTTATCCCGGCTGGCTGACGGATCTGATCGGTTTTAGCCTGATTGTGGTGATTTATCTTGGCAGTGGACTGGTGAACTCACCACGCAATGTCAGCAGCAAGGTGTGAGTGACACCGAACGTTTGAAGGACGCGTTATCGTGATTAACAAGCAATGGGATTCGCTGAAGTCCGCGGTTGCGGATATCCGCGATGGTGATGTGGTGATGATTGGCGGGTTTGGCAGTTCCGGCATACCACTGCAATTGATTGAAGCGCTGCGGCAGCATGGTGCCAGAGAGCTGACCATTATTTCCAACAACGCCGGGGTGCGGGAGGAGGGCATTGCCGCCCTGCTGCGGGACCGGCTGGTGCGGAAAATGGTCTGCTCGTTCCCCCGGTCAGCTGGCTCAGTCTGGTTTGAACGGCTGTATGAAGAGGGCGCCATTGAGCTGGAGCTGGTACCCCAGGGCACGCTTGGTGAGCGCATACGCGCCGCGGGTGCCGGTCTGGGCGGCTTCTATACCCCCACTGGCTATGGCACGCAGTTGGCTGAGGGCAAGGAAACCCGTGTGATCGATGGTAAAGGCTATGTGCTGGAGTTCGCCATGCCGGCCGATGTGGCACTGATTCGGGCCGACAAGGCTGACCTCTGGGGCAACCTGACCTACAACACCGCCGGACGCAATTTCAATCCGCTGATGGCCATGGCTGCCCGCACCACGATTGTGGAAGTAGCCTCGGTGGTTGGCGTTGGTGAGCTTGACCCGGAACACATTGTGACGCCGGGGATCTTTGTGAATCGGGTGGTACTTCAGGAGGACCGGCAACATGCTGCGGCTTGAACCGGACGAGATGGCCAGCCGGGTGGCTCAGGATATTCCCGACGGTGCTTACGTAAACCTCGGTATCGGCATGCCGACCAGCGTGGCGAATTACGTGTCAGACGACCGGGAAGTTATCTATCACAGCGAAAACGGCATTCTCGGCGTGGGCCCCGCTCCGAAGCCGGGCGAGGAAGATCCCGATCTGATCAATGCCGGCAAACAGTTTGTCACCTTGTTGCCGGGCGGCTGCTACTTCGACAACGCTGAATCCTTTGCAATGATGCGCGGTGGCCATCTTGATATTGCGGTGCTGGGCGCGTTCCAGGTCTCGGCCGGCGGCGATATTGCGAACTGGGCGACCAACGATGACAGGTTCCCGCCGGCAGTGGGCGGGGCCATGGATCTCGCGGTCGGTGCCAGGCAGCTGTTTGTGCTGATGCGCCACACGACCCGCGACAATCAGCCCAAGATCCTGGAACGGTGTTCATACCCTCTCACCGGCACCGGCGTGGTCAAGCGTATCTATACCGATCTGGCGGTGATCGATGTCACCCCGGAGGGACTGCGGGTGAGGGAGCTATACGCTGACAACACGCTCTCCGAGGTTCAGGCGCTGACCGGCGCACCCTTGCTGGCCCCTGAATCCTGATCCGCCATGCCCCGGGCGCGGCGATCAGCAGCGCCCGCCCGATACTAGGGAGAAACGGCAGACATGACAGGATTGCGGCCATGACGGCTCCGGCATCCGCTAATCGCCTGCTCAGCCTGCGCTCGGCACTGGCCTATGGTGCCCTGGTCGCCGGTGTGTTTTCATTCCTGCCGTGGGTGGGTGTCCTGGGCGCAGCGGCGGTGATACTCGCCATTGTGCTGGGCTGGCGGGATTTGCGGCTGGTGTCGCGGGTGCTGTTGACCCTGCTTGGGTTGATGACGGCTCTGGCGTTGTTCCGTGAGCCGACAGCGCTGCATCAGGCTGCCAATAACATGACCCGGCTGACGGCACTGATCATAACGGTGATGCTGCTGTCCTCCATGCTGGGCCGGTCACGGGATCTTGACGCCATCTCCAACAGCCTGTTCGCTGGCCGGCCGCTCGCCCGGTACCTCAGTATCTCCTTTGGTACAGCGTTTCTGTCCATGCCCCTGAACTTCGGGTCGGTGGGCGTCGTGGGCACCATGATCGGCGGCCAGATCCGCAAATTGGGCGACCGGCCGGTTACCCGAAATGCCGCGCGCAGTGTACTGCGTGGTTTTGGCGCATCGCCGATCACTTCGCCGCTGTCCATCTCCATCGTCATGACGGTGACTTTTCTGCACGGACTCAGTAGCTGGCAGTTGATTGCCGTCAGCCTGCCACTGGCAATCCTGTACCTGCTCGGTGGCGCACTGTTCCGGGAACGGGAGCCCGCCACGGAGGCGCCGGTGGTGGCCGGGATCTCGGGTTCCCTGTGGGCACGAATCGCTCCCTGGTGCCGGTTTCTGGGAATCATTGCGGCGATCTGTGTGGGCGCCTTCCTGCTCAGCGGCGGCGCCGGCCTGAGTTATTCCCGCGCGGTGACCCTGAGTTGCCTGGGGGCGGTCACTGTTGGCCTGGTCTGGCGCCGGTCGCAGGGGGGCAAACTTACTCTGCCAAGCATGGCGCCCATGAGCAATGAACTGGTGATTGTGGGTGGCTCGGCCTACCTTGGCGCCCTGATCAGCCTTTTCGCCCTGCAGTGGCTGGGTACGGATTTCAACCTTCCGGGGTGGGCCTATCCGGTGGTCGCATTCGCCGTGCCCTGGAGCTTTTTTGTGGCGGGGATGGTCGGGCTCAATCCGATTGTGATCGGCACCCTGGTCGGTGGTGTGCTGGCACCCATCTGGCCGCCAGATGCGCTGCTGGGCCTGGGCATTGCCATGGTGTCCGGCTGGGGCATCACCACTGGCGGCACGCCCTATTCAGCGAATTCCCTGCTGATGGAGCGGCTGACCGGTTACAGTGCCCAGGAGGCTGCCCTGCGCTGGAATCTGCTGTTTTCGCTGTCGTTCCTGCTGTGTTCCGGCGCTTTGGCTGCAACGCTGACCTGGTGGTCGTCAGCACGATGAATGACGGCCCCGGTACAGCGTTTTATAGTGTATCGTCAGACTTGTCACGCCGCACGCGAGGCAACTTTACCCACAACTTACCCCCACAGGAAATATCGGAGAGAGCCCATGATTGGAGTAACTGCTGTAATGACCGCCACCCCGGGCAACGGCGACGCGTTGGTGGACGCGATGAAGGCAATCGCTTTGGAAGTGGAAAAAGAAGCGGGTAACCATTGTTATCTGGTACATCAGTCAGTGGACGATGCCGATAACGTGCTGATCTATGAACAGTACACCGATCAGGATGCGCTGGCAGTGCACCGTGAGCATCTGAAAGAGCTGGGCAGCGGCCTCAAGGGCTTGCTGGCGGGGCGTCCCGAGGTCAGACAGTTCATCCTCAAAAGCTGATCGGTATCCC
>JASBRL010000175.1 GCA_030149475.1 Marinobacter sp. | reverse complement strand
ACCTTAAGCTCGCCGTTGTCCGCGAAGGCAAGCGACAGGGTTACGCACATATAGGCGCCGGTGACGGACAGGTAGGGTCGGGTAACGTGAATGCGTTCGGGCTGCGCCAGCGCCTGTTTGAGGTAGTGCTGTCGATACCAGTCTGCGCTGGTCGTGTTTTCCAGGGGCATGAAGCGGAGATCGCGGGATTGAGCGGCTGCCGGGGCGAGCAGGGTATCGTCGATCTGCACGCCAGTGGCATTGATCAGGTAACATCGGGACACCGTGTGATGAGTCAGCAGTTCAGTGCAGGCGATCGCCAGCGTCCCGCCCTGGCGCAACTGGCGCACGGCGTTTTCGAACAGTCCGCTGAAAAACGTAGTGATTTGACGGGTCGGGTCCAACTGAACCCTGTTTCGGTTCTTGTAGTCTGCCAGCAGGTTTTCCAGATCCGGGGTAACTGTCGGTAGGCGTTGTAAGTCAAGGCTTGGCCGGCTGAAGTAGAAACCCTGCACAAAGTCCACGCCCGCATCGATCGCGATCATGGCCTGGTCGTGGGTTTCCACCCCTTCCAACAGAACCAGGCAACCGGATTGATGCAGTAAAGAGGCTATCCCGTTCAGGATTTGTCGTGCCTTCTTGTCAGCCGTTGCCCGGGTAAGCAGTGATCGGTCCAGCTTGACGATATCCGGCGACAGGTTCCAGATGCGCTCGAAATTCGAATGACCTGCACCAAAATCATCAATGGCGGTCAGGCAGCCCAGTTGCTGGTAATAGGCCACGGTATCCCGCAGTTGCGCGGAGTCGTCGGTGGGCTGCTCGACAATTTCGATGACAACCCGGTGGGGCGGAAGCCCGGTGCGCTTTAGCAACTGGCCAAAGAAGGAATCGCAATGCCG
This sequence comes from Marinobacter sp., assembly GCA_030149475.1. GTDB lineage: Bacteria > Pseudomonadota > Gammaproteobacteria > Pseudomonadales > Oleiphilaceae > Marinobacter. The sequence continues at coordinate 79,736 of JASBRL010000175.1, read as the reverse complement.
GCCGTTGGCGACCACCTTGGGGGATACATTCAGAAACAGCCAGTTCAGGGAATCATTGAAACTGGCGTAGTTCTTTACGTGCAGATAGCGGCACAGCCGGTCCAGCAGAATATTCTCCGGCTCAGACGCAGGTAGCTGAAACAGGTGCAGGGGAAGCACAGACGCATTATCGGTATCAAACGCCCGAATCAGTGCCTCGTAACCCACCACCCGCTTGTGTGAAATGCTGAAAATGGGCTGCAGCGCCGTACGCAGTGTCAGGCCCTGGAAGGTTGCACTCCACCCGGAGTCGCACTGGGTCAGCATCGGGCCGATAACGTCCAGTTCCGGGAGCGCCGGTAATTGAGGCAACGTTGGTGGCATATATCAGGACAGACATTGTTTAACGAATACGTCAGAACAATCCCGACCTGCGATGTTCCAACCTGTTTTGCACGGTTGGGCAAGCAGCGTCGAATCGCCGCACAGCGCTCGCCCTTGAGAAGAGAATGCCAAACTCCCGGTAAAATTACCAGTATTTCATGACATTAAGGACTTGATGTTCGTGCGCCGGCGTTTGGGCGGCGCCTGATCAGTTATTGCTGGGTACAGCAACGCGCTCGTCGAATTCCGCTTCCATGGTGCAGGCTCCCGTTGGCTTCTTGTGATAGGCGTGTGCGCAGTGCTCTGGCGCCTCCACGGCCCGTTCAGCGACCATGTTAGCGGAAAGGCGCTCAGTCTCAATCCGTAAAATCCGTATCCGACGAAGGTCAAATACTGATTCGTGACCGTTGCTAGTGTCCCGGGGAATCTGCGTTTTCAGGTTGACGGCTCTCATTGCAGCGGCACAAGCGCAACTGGCGGTAGAACTGGGCAATAAAGATCACCAGCGCGATGAGCAGGCCGGCCCATAGATAGGGCTGGGCTGCCCGCAGGGTACCGCTGATTGAAAATTCAACCAGCAGCATCAGCGCCAACGCGAGCAGTCCGTTGATGAAGGCGGTGATCATGGCTTGTCGACAGGCTTTCATGGTCGTTTTCATAGTGTCTGCTCGGACCGGTTCAGAAATGTTGCAGAACAGTAACCCAATGACTCGGTTTCGAGAATACGAGTTGGGGTGTGTCGCCTCCATGCGTGAATTCCGCTATTTAAAGCCAGCGGGTCGCTGGCCTGACGTAACAGATTGGTGTCCGACGCCCCGGCTCCATATAATGTGCAACCTGACAGGAACTGCCGTCGGCGCTGACGAGCCAGGGCCGGATGCAGCCATTAACAACCGTCAATAAGAGGCCTCCATGCCAGAGTTTCAGACATCGGATGAAGGGTTTGAGCGCGTTTCGCTGAGAGATTACACCGAGAAAGCGTATCTGGATTATTCCATGTACGTCATTCTCGACCGGGCGCTCCCGAATGTCGGTGACGGTCTCAAGCCGGTCCAGCGCCGCATTATCTACGCGATGTCCGAGCTGGGTTTGCGGTCTACGTCAAAGTACAAAAAATCGGCCCGTACCGTCGGTGACGTGCTGGGTAAGTTCCACCCCCACGGCGACAGCGCCTGCTATGAAGCCATGGTGCTGATGGCGCAGCCTTTTTCCTATCGTTACCCGCTGGTTGACGGGCAGGGTAACTGGGGGTCTCCCGATGATCCCAAGTCTTTTGCCGCCATGCGATACACTGAATCGAGACTTGCTGCCTTCGCCGATGTATTGCTGGGCGAACTGGGGCAGGGGACGGTGGACTGGGTGCCCAACTTTGATGGCACCATGGACGAGCCCTCCACACTGCCTGCCCGCCTGCCTCACGTTATGCTGAACGGCACCACCGGCATCGCCGTGGGCATGGCTACGGATATTCCGCCCCATAACGTGCGTGAGGTGGCTGCCGCCTGCATGCGCCTGCTGGACGATCCGAACGTGACGGTGGACCAGTTGTGTGAGCACATCAAGGGGCCGGATTTTCCCACGCGGGCCGAGATTATTACGCCCCGCAAGGACTTGCGGCAGATGTATCTGACCGGTCGCGGATCGCTCCGCATGCGTGCGCGGTGGATCAATGAAGGTGGCGAGATTGTGGTGACGGATCTGCCCCACCAGGTATCCGGCAATCGGGTGCTGGAGCAGATCGCGCAGCAGATGCAGGCCAGGAAGCTGCCCATGGTGGCCGACCTGCGTGATGAGTCTGATCATGAAAATCCGACCCGGCTGGTGATTATTCCGCGCTCGGGTCGGGTTGACCAGGACGGTCTGATGACGCATCTGTTCGCCAGTACGGATCTGGAGAAGACCTACCGGGTCAATGTCAACGTGATTGGCAATGATGGCCGTCCGGCGGTCAAGGACCTCCATACACTGTTGACGGAATGGCTGGCCTATCGTCGTACCACCGTAACCCGACGCCTGCAGCATCGTCTCGACAAGGTACTGGCCCGGCTGCACATACTCGAAGGCCTGCTGATTGCCTACCTGAATATCGATGAAGTGATCGAGATTATCCGCTCCTACGACAAGCCCAAGGTTGAACTGATTGCCCGTTTCGGGTTGTCGGAGGATCAGGCCGAAGCGATCCTCGAACTGAAGCTGCGTCATCTGGCCAAACTCGAGGAGATGAAAATACGTGGTGAACAGGACGAACTCGCCGGCGAGCGGGATGAGCTGCAGGCGATCCTCGGTTCTGCGGACCGCCTGCGTGAGCTGATCAAATCGGAGTTGCAGGAGGATTCTGACAAATACGGTGACGACCGTCGTTCACCCATTGTCGAAAGAGAGGAGGCGCGCGCTTTCAGCGAACTGGATCTGGTTTCCAACGATCCGGTAACCGTAGTGCTGTCTGAAAAAGGCTGGGTGCGGGCCGCAAAGGGGCACGATATCGAGCCCGAGGGGCTAAGCTACAAAGCCGGAGACCGCTTTGCGCTGGCGGTGCGAGGGCGCAACAATCAGCAGGCTGTATTTGTTGATTCAACCGGGCGGGCGTACGCGCTCCTGTCTCACTCCCTGCCGTCGGCGAGAGGCCAGGGTGAGCCGCTGACCGGACGGATCAACCCGCCCTCCGGCGCCAGCTTCGCCGGTCTGTTGATGGGTGATCCAGCCCGCAAGGTGCTGTTGGTGACCGATGGTGGCTACGGCTTTGTGACCTCACTGGAGGACATGATCAGCAAGAACCGTAACGGCAAAGCGGTGGTCAATGTGCCCAAAGGTGCATCCATTATGGCGCCGTTGATGTTACCGCCGGGGCCGCCGGACCAGTTGCATCTGGCCGCCATCTCCAACGAAGGGCGGATGCTGGTGTTTCCGCTCAGTGAACTGCCCGAGCTGGCCAGGGGGAAGGGCAACAAGATCATCAGCATACCCTCCGCCCGGGTGCAGAACCGGGAGGAATACGTGGTGGCCATTGCCGTCTTCAGTCCTGAAGATCAATTGCAGGTTCAGGCGGGCAAGCGTCGGATGAGCCTGCAATTCAGCGATCTGGAGCACTACCTGGGCGAGCGGGGCCGGCGGGGGCATAAGTTGCCTCGTGGGCTTCAGCGGGTAGACAGCGTGGAGGTGATCCGTGCGGCGCCGGCAACGGCCGCAACTGACGGGGAGTCTGGCGACGGTGAGTGAACTGGTTCTGATTAACGTCTCCGGCCGTGACAAGCCCGGACTGACCTCTGAAATAACCGGCATCATGGGGCGTTATGATGTGCGGATTCTCGACATCGGTCAGGCGGTCATTCATGACCATCTGACCTGGGGCATCCTGGTCGAAATTCCCGATGAGTCCCGGGCTTCACCGGTGATCCGGGAGCTGTTGTTCCGGCTGCACGCGCTGGACCTGCAGGTTCATTTTGCGCCGATCACCGAGGATGAATATCTGCGGTGGGCGGCGGGCCGTAACCGGGCCTGCTACATCGTTACCCTGATGGCCCGCGATATCAAGGCCGAGCAGATCGCCCGGGTATCGGCCATCACCGCCCGCCACGGCCTGAATATCGATAACATCAGCCGGCTGTCGGCGCGTCCGTCGCTCAAGCCGTCGGACAATCGCATCGCCTGCGTGGAATTCTCGGTCCGTGGCACGCCGGAGGACCCGGAGGAATTGCGGTCAGACTTCCTGCACATTGCCGGTGAGATGAATGTCGATATCGCCTTCCAGGAGGATTCCATATTCCGCCGTAACCGTCGACTGGTGGTGTTTGATATGGATTCAACCCTGATTGAGGCGGAAGTGATTGATGAGCTGGCCTACGAGGCAGGTGTCGGGCCTCAGGTGGCCGCCATTACGGAACGGGCCATGCAGGGCGAGCTGGACTTCAGTCAAAGCTTTGCCGAGCGGCTGGCGCTGCTCAGGGGGCTGGATGAGTCAGTGCTGGAGGGGATCGCGGCGCGCCTCACATTAACGGAGGGCGCCGAACGGCTGATCGGCAGCCTGAAGGCCCTGGGCTACCGGACCGCCATCCTTTCCGGTGGGTTCAGTTATTTTGCCCGCCATCTGCAGCAAAAGCTTGGCATTGACTACATTTACGCCAATGAACTGGAAATCGAGTCCGGTAAAGTAACCGGGCGGGTATCCGGCCCCATTGTCGATGGTCAGCGTAAAGCCCGTCTTCTGCTGGAGATTGCCCGGCGCGAGGGGGTGTCGAGGGAGCAGGTGATTGCAGTCGGAGATGGCGCCAACGACCTGCCCATGCTGAGTCAGGCGGGGCTGGGTGTAGCCTTTCGCGCCAAACCCCTGGTCAAGGAGTCGGCACGCCATTCGATATCAACCCTGGGGCTGGATGCCATCCTGTACCTGATCGGTTTCCGCGAAAGCGAAGGTCACTGGTCGCCGAAGTCGTAGTTCATTTCCGGCACTGGCGCCTGCAGATAGTAGCCTTGAATGTAATTAACGCCGGCCTGCCACAGGGTGGCCAGCACCGTCGCATTTTCCACCAGCGGAATGATGGTCAGTTTGCCGGCATTGCGCAGGGTTTCCACCATGTCTTTCACGCTGGCCCTGGCCTCTTCGCTCTTCTGGATCTCTTCGGTAAACGAGCCGTCAATTTTGACGTAGTCCAGATCGACATGCTTGAGCGTGTTGAATGGGTTCAGCGCACAGCCAAACTGGCAGATTGAGACCTTGCACCGCAATTCACGAAGATTTTTGGCAAACTCCCTGGCCTGCTTCATGAAGTTCGTGGCATCGACCTCGCGAATCTGGAAGATCAGCGAATCGCCGGGCAGGCGGGCCGCTTTCAGGGCTACGCTCAGCCAGGGCGTAAAGGTCTTGTCCTGGATGGTCTCCGCCGTCACATTGAGAAACAGACGCGTCTCATGGCCCCGTGAGCGATGGTTGGAGAGCTGTTTGATGGTCTGCAGAATGACCCAGCGGTCAATTTTGTTGGCCATATCGGACGGCCCGAGCGGTGGCAGGAAGTCGTAGGGCGAGACTTCCTCGTCGTCTTTGCCCAGCATCCGGACGAGGGCTTCATAATGTTCCTCGCCCTCGCCTCGCAGGTTGATGATGGGCTGGAAGAGTAACCGGAAGCGGTCCTCGTCAAGTGCTTTCTGAATGGCTTCAACGGAGCTGTCACTGTTGGCATCATGATAGTCGGCCGGGTTGTAGAGCACGATTCCGTTGCCGGTTTCTTCCGCTTCGGACCGGACACTGGCGGATGCCGTATGAGCGCGGCCAATAATATCAGCGGCTTTGGGAGAGTTTTCGGTAATGGCTGCGACGCCGATGCTGACCGTCAACTGGATGGTCCGGTCTTCGAGTTCAAACAGGTGATCGTCTATCGTTCTGCGAATATTTTCGCTGAGCGTCATCATGGCGTCTTCGGTGCAGGGTTGAGCCAGTACGCAGAATGCGTCGTCGCTCAGGCGGGCCAGAACCATTGAGTCGTCGACCTGGTCGCGCAGCAAATCAGCAAGGTCGGCAAGCAGCATGTCTGCACCCGCAATACCCGCTTCCCCTTTCAGTGCCATGAAATTATCCAGCGCAATATACGCGAGCGCCCCGGCTTCGTTCTTTTCGCCCGCCAGGACCACTGTGTGTCCGAGCTTCTCCATCAGGTAATGTCGGTTAAAAAGTCCGGTGAGCAGATCCTGGCTGCTGATCTGACGAAGCTTTTCTTCCAGTTCGGCATCACTCTGTTCGGATTGAATGACGACCTGAGTGCAGGGTTCACCGTCGTAGGTTGCAGATGATACTGACATGGTGATTTTAAGTTCACGCCCATCGCTGCGCCGGGCAACACAGTTCAGGGCGATACCGTCCTGACCGGACTGGGCAAATGACTTCATGAATTCCCTGTACGCGCCCTGGCTGTCTGGTGCCAGAGTATCGAGGATCGGAATGCAGATCAGTTCGTCGATGTCGTCGTAACCCAGAAAATCCATATACGACTGATTGGCATAAATGTGCATGCCATCATTAATGTAGGCAATCGCATCTTTGGAGCTTTCCAGCAGCAGTTGGCAGCGCTGCTCGGCCTCGCGAAGGTGGGAGTCGAGCGCCCGGCGCTTGCGGCGTTCCTCCAGGGCAGCAAGCTCGCGGCGAACGGTGAGGATGATCAGGTCGGAAAAATCGAAGGGGACCGTGTCCTGAGCCCCCGCTTTCATATAGGCCACGGTTTGCTCGCGGTCGAATGCATCGGTGAGCAGAATGAAAGGCACGTCCTTGTCCATGCGGCGAATCATGCCCAGGGCGTCCGCCGGCTTGAAGTCCTGCTCCACGTCTCTGGCCAGCAGAAGGTCCCATTGTCCGGTCTTCAGCGCTTCTTCCAGGTCCTCCTCAGAGGTGATTCGATGAGCACGCGTTGCCCGCCCGGCGTTTCTGAGCAGGCTGACCAGCGTTTCGGAATCGTTTTGGGAAGGGTCCAGAATCAGCAGGTGTACCGTCGCGTTTTTTTTTTGCATGCCTGAGCGATCTCTCACAATCTATGGTCTGTCAGGTTGACCACTGAATGATGCAGCGGAATATGGCCAATAACAACCCTTTCCGAAAGAACCTGCGGAGCGGTCGAGCTTGTTATAACGGAACACGTGCAGTGACGTCAGAGTGATGGCCAGAGCGAGTCGAACTCGTCCTCGCTGGCACGACCGGATGCTGAATCCGGCGACGGCAGGGGCGTATCGCGTAAGGAGCGATTCTGCAATTTCAGTTCGAACTGGCTGACACTGCCGGTCGCCAGGACCCGGCGGGACAGTTGTCCCTGATCGTCCCGACCGTCATGCAACAGCGAGATACGGCTGCCCGGCTGGAACGGCAATCTCGGCGTAATCAGCGTGGCGGACTGGTTAACGGCGCTTATTTCGGGTAACAGAAGGGCGCGCAGATACTCGCTGCTGTTGCCGATTTTCTGGATAAGACGAATGCCGCAGGGCGAAGCGCTGGGGGCTAACAGTTCAATGCCCACCCGGGTTCCCTGATTCCTGGCCTGTCGGATCCAGCGAACCACGGCGATACTCCAGGGATGAGTGGGCTGCTCCCGGATTCCCAGTATTTCACCCGCCTGGAGCGACGGCGGTACATCGGTTTCCCAGTTCACGCAGTAACCGCCCGGACTGGTATTCAGCAGAATGGTGGAATAGGCCCGGGGGTGGTTTTTCTGTTTTTGGTGATTATCGACCGACCCGCCGCTGCCGCGAAAGGTAATCGGGCTGTCGGCTGAGCGCAGCACATCATCACCGGGGCCGGTGTCGTGCGTGCCAGCCCAGACGTCGTTACGTCGCCGGCTTGCGCTCAGGAACTGATTTTCCTCGCTGTCGGCCATTCCCGCGTGTTCATTGCCCGAGACGAACTGGTTGAAATTCTTGCCCCCGGCCACGAAAAAATGGGTGGCCGTCAGGCCCACGCATACGTCCAGCCGACCCTGGCTCGCGATCCGGTTGAAGTTGCGCTTGGTCAGCACGCCCAGGGCCTGTCCCAGATGACTGAGCAGGGTATCGCTGGTGGCGGCGGGGAGCGGAATTCCGGGCTTGTCGTCCGCGTGTCGATGTCCGTCCCGGCTGTGCAGGTGGCCGGTTATTCGCTCTGATAATTCGATGGTGTCGAAGCCAAAACTGTCATCACTGCTCTCCTGCTGGACAAGGCTGCGATAAACCGGCGGTGCGTCGCGTTCCATGTCGACGATAAAGAGCGCATCGTTTTTCAATTCGGCAGTGCAGCGGGTCAGTTCCGTCCAGGATTCGAACAGGTCATAGGCCTGTAGCACCTCATTCTGGCGTAGCTGGTTGGGACGACCGCAGCCAAGCAGAAGGATCCGCTTGTACGCGTCCGCAACCGTACTGCTGCTGCGGTGTGCGAGGGCTTCATCGTCTACCGTTACGTCGGCCAGCCGGCTGCGCTGAGCGAAGCGGAACAGCCGGTGGCATTCAAGCCAGCTACGTGCGGGGCTGGGGCAGTAAAGCTGATAAGACCGGACAATGGTGGCGCCGAGGCCGCTTAACGCCCGATGGCAGGCTGTGGCGATGGGCCGGCGATTCTTCTCCAGACCGCCGTTATCCAGAAATTCCATTACGCAGGTCTTGTAGCCCCCCGACAAATGCAGCTGCAGCGCCTGGGAAAGGTTGGCAATTTTGCGCTGTTTCTCGGGCAGAGCGATCGCCAGCCCAAGATAATGGCGGGACAGTTCCGCACAGACAAAGCCAATCTTCGGACGAACCAGTTCCAGCAGTTGTAGGCGGGTCTGGGGTGAGGTGAACAGCTGATTGATTTCAATGATGGCGTGGTAGAGCTGGCGGGACACCTCGCCGATGTTGGCCATTGGTAAACCGTGTGCCCAGTCGCGCACCCCCCTGGGTGATGATTCACAGAAGGACAGGCTTGCAATTTTCTGTTCCGGCACCGTCAAGTCGGGCTTCAGAGTCTTACCGTCCATGCAGGTCCACACCAGAGTTGGGGGGTGACGCAATCACTGTTCTGCTCGCATGCTCATGTCCGTCCGTCCGGAAGTCTGTGAGTTGCCAGACGAAATATGAAAAACGCCAATAATACATATCTTTATAGTTTTTCCCTGAGGAACTGTAAAATAGCAAAGTGAGAACAGAAAGCCAGAACTTCTCAAAATGACAATCTTTGACAGTGTCCGGGCGCAGCCTTGCGACCGCTCGTTTCAGGTCTTGGCCAGGGATGCGGGGACTGATCAGCATTTTCCCGGGTCCAGCAGTGTTTTGCCGGGTTCGCCAGGCATCTCACGAACCAGGCGGGGAACGAGAAAGCCAGGCAGTTGCGATTGCATTGCTCGCACCAGTTCGCGGGCCCGGTTATCGGTCACGTCAAAATGATGCGCCCCCGACACCGGATCGAAAGCATGCAGGTAGTATGGCATCACGCCTGCATCGAACAGCGCCTCGCTGAGACTGGTCAGTGTTTCTGCGTCGTCATTCACGCCCCTGAGAATAACGCTCTGGTTCAGCAGGGTAGCCCCGGTTGACTTGAGCCGCGTCAGCGCGTCACGCACAGGCTGGTCAATCTCCCGGGGGTGATTGACGTGCACTACAATCACTTTCTGCAGACGGCTACGGGATAACCAGTGTACCAGCGTGTCGTCCACACGCTGGGGGATTACGATCGGCAGACGGGTATGAATCCGCAGTCGCCGGATGCCGGGCAATGCGTCCAGATCCTGCGCCCAGCGAGCAAGCAAACGATCGTTTGCCACCAGCGGATCGCCACCGCTGAAGATGACTTCGTTGATGTCCGGATCCGCTGCCAGCGCCCTGAGAATGGCTGAGCGTTCCTGTGTCGACAGTCGATGTTCGTCGTAAGGGAAGTGACGCCGAAAACAATAACGGCAGTTGATGGCGCACTGGCCGGTCACCATCAACAGGGCGCGGCTACGGTACTTCCGGATCAGGCCCGGGACCTGGGTCGCGTACCGCTCCTGAAGCGGGTCCTGAACAAACCCGGGCTGTGACTGATCCTCGTCTTCCAGCGGCAGGACCTGGCGCAACAGCGGGTCCTGCGGATTTCCGTGCTCGATGCGGCCCAGGTAGGGGGTTGGCACCCGTACCGGAAACAGACGGTGCCCTGTCTGGGCGCCGGCAAGCCAGCGATCCGGGTCCAGACCCAGGCTCTGCAGCAGTTTGTCGGGGCTGGTGATGGAGTCGGAAAGTAGTTTCTGCCAGGTCGCTGACGGGTTATCTGGCGGACGGGCTTCTACCCGGGAGGTGGTTCGCTGTATCATAACGGCTTTTAGGGAACCTCTGATTAAGTCTATTGACGATTCTGCAAGTGTTGAGAGGCTTTTTGGCAAGGCGCGATTCGCCGGTAATGGCCGACGTCCTTGCCAGCAATCATCACGTGGCCAATGAGCCTCTTAACGCTTGCCCGCTGGGGCTTGCCGTGAAAACCGGCCTCCGCGTTGAGCCGTCTCGAAAGGCAACCAGCCTGTCTGCGAAGCTTCGCCTTGATGCCGATTTTCAGGGCAGGCCAGAAGCGCCAACAGGCTTGATCAGAGGTTCCTGAGACTCTCAACAGCGTATTTCAGGTGACATTGTCATGGCTTCATATTCTACCAATGAATTCCGCAGCGGTCTTAAAGTATTGCTGGATGGCGATCCCTGCGCCATTCTCGAAAACGAGTTCGTCAAGCCCGGCAAAGGCCAGGCATTCAACCGGGTCAAGCTGCGGAACCTGATTTCCAATCGCGTCTGGGAGCGAACGTTCAAATCGGGCGACAGTCTGGAGGCGGCCGACGTCATGGACCAGGACATGGAGTACCTCTACACCGATGGTGAGTTCTGGCACTTCATGCTGACTGACGGATCGTTCGAACAGTATCCTGCGGACGCCAATGCCGTTGCTGACGTGCTCAAATGGCTCAAGGAGCAGGATGTTTACACGGTCACCCTGTACAACGGAACGCCTCTGTCAGTCTCACCCCCCAATTTTGTCGAGCTGGAAGTTGTGGACACCGATCCCGGCATGAAGGGCGATACGGCACAGGGTGGCACCAAGCCGGCAACCCTGTCCACCGGCGCGGTTGTGAACGTGCCTTTGTTCATCAATATCGGCGAGGTGTTAAAGGTAGACACCCGGTCCGGTGAATATGTCAGCCGGGTGAAAAGCTGACACCGACATGAGCAGTGCGGATGATTCGGCGGACTGGCGTCCGTCAGCATCGCTGGAGTCCCTGAAAAGCCGCGCCATGCAACTGGCGTATGTGCGCGGTTTTTTTGCGGACCGGGCCGTGCTTGAAGTTGAAACCCCTGTGCTGGCCCGCTGCGGTGTCACTGAGCCAAACCTCGACAGCATCGGCGCCTCGCTGACTGCACCGCCGGGCTGGGAGTCCGTTGGCGGGTGGTTACAAACGTCCCCCGAGTACCATATGAAACGCCTTTTGGCCGCCGGCTCGGGCCCGGTTTTCCAGGTTGCCCGGGCGTTCCGTGACGGAGAATGGGGCGGCCGGCACAATCCGGAGTTTTCGCTGCTGGAATGGTATCGCCCCGGATTTGATGACGAACAACTGATGACCGAGGTTGCCGATCTGGTATGTGGCTGGCTGGATCTGCCCAGGCCTCGTCGCCTGAGCTACCGTAGATGTTTCCTTGACTACGCGGGCCTCGACCCGTTTACGGCAACCCGGGGCGAACTGGCGGCCCGTTGCGAGCACTGGGTGGGTCAGTCACTGGCGAGTGAGCTGGATCGGGACGATTGTCTCGATGTGTTGATGAGCCACGAAGTGGAACCCGCTCTGCAGAGCGAACCTGCCACCTTTATCTGTCATTATCCCGGGAGCCAGGCTGCCCTGGCGCGAACCTCGGTCAAGGACGGGATAACCATCGCTCACCGGTTCGAGCTATACGTTCAGGGGGTGGAGCTCTGTAATGGATACTGGGAGCTGACCGAGGTGAACGAGCAACGCCGACGATTTGCCGCCGATAACCAGCGCCGGGAGCATCTTGGCAAACCCGTCATGGCGCCGGACCGGCAACTGCTGGCGGCTCTGGCCAGTGGCTTGCCGGCGTGTGCCGGAGTGGCGCTGGGGCTGGACCGGCTGCTGATGCTGAAGCTGGCGAAGACGCGCATCAGCGAGGTTGTTGCCTTTCCCATTGATCGGGCGTGATGAATCCCGGCAGCCGGTCAGTTCTGCGGCCGCCGTCCAAAAGCCTGTCCCATCCTCACGACGCCGGTTTCGCTGAGACTGGCCTCCCATTCCACCGCGCCTCTGGGAAAAACCATCACCACGGTTGAGCCGAGCCGGAAACGCCCCATTTCGTCACCACGCTCAAACGTAACCGGGTGGGACATGTGATCATAGTGTGACGTGGTGACGGCTTTGCTCCCGGGGGCAACGATGCCGGCCCAGGTGGTCTCGACGCTGCCCACAATCATGGCGCCTACGAGGACCAGGGCCATGGGGCCAGACTCGGTATCAAACAGCGCGGCGACCCGTTCATTGCGGGCAAACAGGTTGGGCACCTGAGCCGCAGTCGTGGGGTTGACCGAAAACAGCTTGCCCGGCACGTGCACCATCTCCCGGAGGGTGCCGGCCACCGGCATATGGATGCGATGATAGTCTTTGGGGGCCAGATAAATCGTGGCAAACTGGCCGCCGTTGAACGGCTTTGCCCGGTCGGCGTCACCGCCGAGGAGTTCGTGCAGACTGAAGGACTGGCCCTTGGCCTGGACAATCCGGTCATCACGGATCTCGCCCAACTGGCTGATCGCGCCATCGACCGGACTGACCACCACAGAATCATCGCCGGCCAGCGGGCGAATTCCGGGTTTCAGAGCTCGCGTAAAAAAGGCATTGAAACTGGGATATTGCGAAGGGTCCGGTTCCAGAGCCTCGTTCATGTCGACCCCATAGCGATGAATAAACCATCGAACGACGCGGTCTTTCATGGCGGGCGTCAGCTCGCAGTCCGCGAGTTTGCCGGCCAGCCGGGACACGGTGCGCTGGGGGGTGAGGTACTGGCTCATCACAAAAAGCTTATCCAGCATGAAACGATGTTCTCCGCTAGCCAGGCACGCCAGGTTGGGGTGCCATTGAGGTCGGGCGCTTGAGTCAGGGCGGGACCGTGTTATAAAGAATGTTGGCATTACAAATGCGAGACGGGAGTTTAGCAAACCCTGACGCGGCCGATAAGCTATAGCGGACTGTATTCGGCAGGAAGGCTTGAGCCAGAGGTTCCCGGGCGCAGGAAATTGATCAGCACTTCCTTAGCGCACGGCTCGCTGGGTTGCTATGATGCCAGCGACAATAACGCATAAGGGGAGTTGCAGGTATCCCCAGGGTCAGATTGACGGCCTTCCATTATCTTGACTAGGGCGTAGCGTGTATTCATGGCGTTGATCATTGGGGCAATTGTTGTATTCGTGAGCGTGTTGGGGGGCTTTGTCCTGCACGGAGGGCAGTTGCTGGCGTTATGGCAGCCAACGGAGGTGCTGATTATTCTGGGTGCCGCTCTCGGGGCCTTTGTCATTTCCAATCCTCTGCACACCATCAAGGATGTGTTTGGCAAAACGCTGCGATTGCTGACCGGCTCGCCGTTCAACAAGGCGTTTTACATGGATCTTCTGAGCCTGCTCTACGACATTTTCGACAAGTCGCGCAAGCAGGGCGTGATGTCGATTGAAGAGGATATCGATAACCCCGAGTCCAGTCAGATCTTTACCCGCTATCCGGCGGTAATGAAGTCCAGCGAGTTGATGGCGTTTATCACCGATTACATGCGCATCATCAGTTCCGGCAACATGGCACCTCACGAACTTGAGGGGCTGATGGACAATGAAATCGACAGCCGCCGACACGAGCTTGAAGAGCCTGCCCACGCGGTGAATAAAGTGGCCGATGCGCTACCCGGGCTCGGCATTGTGGCGGCCGTACTGGGTATCGTCATCACCATGAGTTTCATGAGCATGGGAACCGAGGTCATTGGTCTTAAAGTGGCCTCCGCGCTGGTCGGTACCTTTCTCGGCATTCTGCTGTCCTATGGCTTCGTAGGACCAACGTCCACAGCTCTTGAACATCAGGCTGTATACGAAGTGAAAGCCTACGAATGCGCCAAAGCGTCAATCGTGGCGACGGTTTCGGGGCAGGCGCCACAAATGGCTATTGAGTTTGGGCGCAAGGCGCTGCCCTCTCACAAGCGGCCGCTCTTTCAGGAACTCAATGATCACGTCCGTTCCAGGTAGATCCGTCTGTTGCTACAGGGTGAGCAAGTAAGTGGAAGAGCAGCCGATTATCGTCAAACGAGTCAAGAAAGTCGCTGCAGGCCATCACGGAGGTGCCTGGAAAGTGGCGTTTGCCGATTTCGCCACGGCCATGATGGCGTTTTTTCTGGTGCTCTGGTTGACCACTGCGGCATCCCCGGAGCAAAAAGCCTCTATCGAAGGATACTTCCGGGACCCTGTCGGTTTTACCGAGGGTGGCACGCCCAACCCTATTGATCTGGGGGGGAGCACAGCGGTGACTCCCACGGTGACGGAGGCCGATCAGGCACCCAATCAAATGCAGATCAAGGATGAGAAAGTTCAGGAGCTGGCAGATACACTCGAACAACGCAAAATGAAAGAGCTGTTCCAGGATCTGCAGAAAAAGATTGAAAGCAGTGAAACCCTGCAAAAGTTCAAGGATCAGCTCCTGATCGATATCACCGATGAGGGCCTGCGTATCCAGATCGTCGATCGCTCCCAGCGTCCCATGTTTGACAGTGGCAGCGCCCAGCTGAAGTATTATTCTCAGGATATTCTGTTTGAGCTGGCCAAGACTCTCAGCTCGGTTCGAAACAAGCTCAGTATTACCGGCCATACCGACGCGTCGCCGTTCAATGGTCGCCCCGGTTACACCAACTGGGAGCTCTCGGCCGAGCGGGCGAACACGGCCCGGCGGGCACTGGTGGCTGGCGGTGTGCGCGCAGGACAGATAGCGCGTGTGGTGGGGCTCAGCGATTCGGTGCTGTTCGACAAGAAAAACCCGCTGGCACCGGTCAACCGCCGGATTTCCATTATCGTGCTGAACAAGAAAGCGATGGCAGACATCGAACAAAAGGCCGGCCAGTCAGGCGGCAGCGAGCCGGTGATTGACCTGACCGCCCCTACCAGGCAGGAATCGGATGCCGCGCTGAAAACCCTTGAAAAGGGCGATTTGCCAGCGCTCCCTGACAAGCCAAAACCCGGCGAGGTTAATTGGTAGGGAGCATTGCGAGGGAGTCGTCAGGGGCTCCCCAGGCCGCGGGCCTGCTGCTCGGCCATGTCCTGTAAAATCCGTCGGAAACTGTGCATGCGCTGGGGGCTGATGCGGCCCTCGCTGACGGCGGCTTCGATGGCGCAACCAGGCTCGCCCTGGTGGCGGCAGTTGCGAAAACGGCAGTACCCGATCAGTGGCCGGATTTCCCGAAAGCCGTGTTCAATTTCGTCCGGCGCCATATGCCAGAGTCCGAACTCCCGAATGCCGGGGGAGTCAATCAGATCACCGCTGCCCCTGAGGTGGAAAAGGCGTGCTGTGGTCGTTGTATGGGTGCCTTTGCCCGTGCTTTCGGACAACGCTCCCACGCGCAGGGATTCGCCAGGCAGCAGGGTCTGGATGATCGAGGATTTACCGACGCCGGACTGGCCGACGAATACACTGGTCTTGCCATTGACCAGGGCCTGGAACGCCCGCTCGCCGGCCCGTTTTCCGCTATCGCCGTAAGCCGATGTCGTTACAATGTCGTAGCCAAGCGCCCGGTAGCGCGCCAGCAGTGCCTCGATCACCGGTCGGTTGCGGTCAGTGAGCAGATCGCTTTTGTTCAGCAGGATAACGGTCGGAATGCCTGTGCTTTCGGCCGCCACGAGATAGCGGTCGATCAGGTTGTCGTGGGGCTCCGGTTCAGGCGCAATGACCAGAATGATGTGATCGATGTTGGCAGCCACCGATTTGAGCTGACCGAAATTGTCCGGTCGTTGCAGCAGTGATGTTCGCTCAGACCGTGCCACGATGACGCCGGTACCGTCGGCGGCCGGTCGCCAGATAACGCGGTCCCCGGTGACCAGTCCCTGAATGTTGGCGCGGGCGAAACAACGTAGAACGTGGCCCTGACGCCCACCTTCCAGGACTTCGACGTCGAGTTGCTGACCGTAGTGAGCGATCACTAACCCGGCTTGCTCGGCCCCCAGTTCGCTGGCTTCGAGCTGACGGTCAATGCTCCGTTCCTTGCGGGCGGCCCGCTGGGCACGCTCGTCCTGGACTTTCTGGATGCGCCACTGTTGCTGTTTGTTGAGTCGGCGTTTAGACATGGCCTGGAGTCATAACATCAATCATACGTGTATTCATTGGGTGTGATGGTTCATCATACGTCATTTGGTCCTATCAGCCTCTGATTAAGTCCGGTCGGCATCCGGGCGGATGGTACAGCGGCCCTGAACAGCAGGAGATTTAGCATGGCGTCAAGCGACCGACTGGTCTGGATTGACCTGGAAATGACCGGTCTGGACCCCGAGCGGGAACGGATCATCGAAATGGCCACGCTGGTTACCGACTCGGAACTGACGGTTGTGGCTGAAGGCCCGGTGATTGCAGTGCACCAGCCCGACAGCCTGCTGGATGCCATGGATGAATGGTGCACCCGCACCCATGGGCAGACCGGTTTGACCCAGCGCGTGCGCGACAGTCGTATTTCCGAGTCCGAAGCCGAGCAGCAGACGCTTGCGTTTCTGCGGCAGCACCTTGCGCCGGGGCAGTCGCCCCTGTGTGGTAACAGTATCGGCCAGGACCGTCGCTTTCTGGTCCGGTATATGCCCGCACTGGAAGGGTTCTTTCATTATCGCAACCTGGATGTGAGCACCATCAAGGAACTGGCCAGGCGCTGGCGGCCGGATGTGCTGGATGGCGTCAGCAAAAAAGGGACTCACCTCGCGCTGGATGATATTCGCGATTCCATTAACGAATTGCGCCATTATCGCGAGCATTTCTTTCGCCTGTAGCGGAGCGGTGACCCGGCCGTGGGCAGTATGCGGATCAGCCGGCATCGCCGCCGGTTTTTCCGATGCCGTGGCGGGCCAGTGCCCAGTGCACATGTTCCCTGACCAGTTCCGAGGGATGGTCGGCCCGCTGTTTAAGCGCTTCGATGACGGGGATCGTGGTGGGCGCATTGCCCAACCCGACGGCCAGGTTACGAAGCCAGCCCAGATAACCCGCACGGCGAATGGCTGAGCCTTCCGTGCGGCTCAGGAATTCTGTTTCGGACCACAGGAACAGCGTCGCCAGATCACTGTTGTCCAATTGGTGGCGCGGCTGGAAATCGTCTTCCTCTGACGGTTTGCTGAACCGGTTCCAGGGGCACACCAGCTGGCAATCGTCACAACCGAACACCCGGTTGCCCATCAGGGGTCGCAGAGCTTCCGGAATGCTGCCTTTGAGTTCGATCGTCAGGTAACTGATACAACGCCGGGCATCCAGTGTGTAGGGTGTCGGGAAGGCGCCCGTGGGGCACAGGTCCTGACAGGCCGAGCACCGCCCGCAGTGATCCTGCTCATAGGCGTCACTGACGGGCAGCGGGGCGCTGGTAAAAATTTCGCCGAGGAAAAAGAATGACCCGGCCTTGCGATTCAGCAGCATGGTGTTTTTACCGATCCATCCCAGTCCGGCTCTTTGGGCGAGCGCTCGTTCCAGCACCGGAGCGCTATCCACGAAAGCCCGATGCTGATGGCCGGCGAGGGCGTCATCAATCTTCCGCGCCAGCGTCGCCAGGCGCTTGCGGATGAGCTTGTGATAGTCCCGGCCCAGCGTGTACCGGGAAATGTAGGCTTTTTCCGGGTTGGCCAGGGTGGCCGAGGGCTTGTCCGGTGATGGCAGGTAGTCCATGCGTACCGAAATGACCCGTGCGGTTCCCGGCAGCAGGGATCGGGGTTCGTGACGCTTGTCGCCATGATCGGCCATATAGGCCATCTCGCCATTCAGGCCGTCTGCCAGCCAGCGTTTTAACCGCTCGGCATGCTCGCCGGTATCGGGCAGAGTTACGCCGATATCGCTAAAGCCCAGCGCATGTGCCCAGGCGCGTATGTCGTCCATCAGCGGATGGAACGGGTCTGCTGAGGTTGCTGCTGACATTAAATTTTCACTGATTAAGTTATGACCTTTGGATTGTTTTTGCTACTCTTTACAGATATCTGGCCATAATACTTAAACTGAATTCTGTTGCAGGGCCGTGATTTCTATGTCCTCAGACAATGGTAACAGCTTACCAGACTCACTGTATTCAGCCGATGCCGTGCGGGCGATTGATCACTATCTGATTGACCAGCAGGGAGTTTCCGGGTTCGAGCTGATGCAAAATGCAGCGGCGGCTGCGTTTCGACACCTGGTGCAGAGGTGGCCGCATTGTCAGCCGGTGTTGGTGCTTTGTGGCCGGGGCAATAACGGTGGCGACGGTTATCTGGTCGCAGCCAGCGCCGCCCGTCATGGCATGACCGTGCGGGTAATTGCTGCTCGTGAACCCGAAACGCTGGGCGGGGATGCCCGTAAGGCGTGGCAGAAAGCGGTGAGCGATGGCGTGCAGGTAGAGACCTGGTCTGAGCTGGATGCGGCCGCGAGACAGTCGGCCTTCCAGATGGCAGGACTGGTCGTTGATGCCCTGTTGGGCACAGGCGCTACCGGCGCGCCCAGAGCCCCTTACGATGAGCTGATTGATGCCGCCAATAAGGCCGGTTGCCCGATATTGGCCATTGATGTTCCCTCAGGACTGGATGCCAGCACCGGTGTTGTGGCCGGACCTGCGGTTCAGGCGGTACTGACTGTGACATTCATCGCGTTGAAGACCGGACTGTTTTCAGCTCAGGGGCCCGAATACTGCGGTGACATCGAATTTGAGCCCTTGCTGGACCATGAGGCCGCGGCGGGTAGTGGTCAGACACCCGCCGCCTATCGGTTTGACTGGGAGGGCCTTCGTACACATTTGTCGAGGCGCCCGGCGACGGCGCACAAGGGTGTGTTCGGGCATGTGCTGATCGTGGGTGGCGATCGCGGCTTTGGCGGCGCGGGTTTGCTGGCGGCAGAGGCCGCGGCGCGCTGTGGCGCCGGACTGGTGACGCTGGTAACACGGCCGGAGCATGTGGCACCGGCGTTGGCCAGGTGTCCCTCGCTGATGGTGCGGGGCGTTACCCACGGCTCGGAACTGGGCAGCCTGATCACCTCCGCTGACACCGTTGTATGCGGTCCCGGCCTGGGGCGCGGCGCCTGGGGCCAGCAGATGCTGCAGCAGGTGCTGGGGGTGCAAACGCCGCGAGTGCTGGATGCCGACGCGCTGAACCTGATGGCTGAGCGGATTCCAGCCCGGTCTGCCACGCAGGTGTTGACGCCGCATCCCGGTGAGGCGGCACGCCTGTTGGGGTGTACAGCCTCTGACGTTGAGTCGGATCGCCTGGCGGCCGCCGCCGCGCTTCATCAGCGCTTTGGGGGTGTCATCCTGCTCAAAGGGGCCGGAACAGTGGTCAAGGGTGACCGGGCGGTGCCCCGGATTCTGTCCGGAGCCAACGCGGGGATGGCAACCGGCGGTATGGGCGATGTGCTGTCCGGTATGATCGGCGCCATGCTGGGCCAGGAACATCCGATGGAGCAGGCCGTGCTGTTGGCGTCGTCCCTGCACCTGGCCAGCGCTGATGCTGCCTCGGACAGAACCGGCTTGCGCGGCCTGCTGCCGACGGATGTCATCGACACCATTCCCCGGCTATTGGGGCGTGCTGAAAGAATGATGGGAGGCCGCCGGTATGAACCGTGATGAGACGGCTCCGGCGGTCATTGATATCGTCCTGGCGGATGAGGCTGAAACGGAGCAGTTGGGTCGACATCTGGCGCACTGGATTATCGCCACCGGTGACGGCGTTACGCTTTATCTGCAGGGTGAGCTGGGTATGGGCAAGACAACGTTCAGTCGGGGCCTGATCCGCGGGCTGGGCCATGTGGGAGCCGTTAAAAGTCCAACCTACACGCTGGTCGAACCCTACGAGCATCTGGTGCCGCCGGCGTACCACTTTGACCTGTACCGCCTGGGGCATCCCGAAGAGCTTGAGTTTATGGGGATCCGGGATTATTTCCAGGGCGGACATGTCTGCCTGGTTGAGTGGCCTGAGCGTGGCGCAGGTGTGCTGCCGGGGGCAGACCTCCAACTCACCTTGAGCAAGCTGGGTTCCGGGCGTCAGGCCCATGTGACGGGCAACTCGGGTCGGGGAGAGCGTCTGGTACGAGAGCTCGGTTCCCTGGTCAGGGCCCATTCTGACCGATGATGACAGATGAGTGACACAGGCATGATGACACGACACGGAAACGTAAAGACCCTGATCTGCACCCTGTGGTTGCTGATGGTACCGGCACTGGCTGCGGCGGGCTCGGTCGTGGAGAGCGCCCGCATCTGGCCGGCTCCGGATCATACCCGCCTGGTGTTTGATATCAGTTCCGGGGTTGACCACAACATCTTTGCGCTGGAAAACCCGTCACGGCTGGTGATCGACATCAAGCATACGGCGCTGAAGGCCAACCTGTCCCGACTCGACCTCAGCAACAGCCCGATACGTCGTATCCGCAGCGCCCGCCGTAACGGTGATGACCTGCGCGTGGTGCTGGACCTGAAGCACGACATCAAGCCTCGCAGTTTCCAGTTGCCGCCGAACAAGGAGTACGGCAACCGGTTGGTGCTGGACCTGATCCCGGAATCCGGGGCCCGGGCTGCCGACTCCAGTGAGCCGGTTCTTACGGAAGATCACAGCGGTAAACGGGATGTGATTGTGGTGGTCGATGCGGGGCATGGTGGCGAAGACCCCGGGGCAACCGGCCCGGACGGCACTCATGAAAAAGACATTGTGCTGCCGATTGCGCGTCGTCTGAAACATCTGATCGACCGGCAGCCCGGCTACCGGGCAAAGCTGACGAGGACGGGCGACTACTACATTGATCTGCGTGGCAGAACAGTGTTGGCACGCAAGTACAATGCCGACCTCTTTGTGTCGATTCATGCGGATGCGTTTCGTTCTCCGCAACCCAGTGGCGCGTCGGTGTTTGCGTTGTCCCAGCGTGGCGCGACGAGTGAAACGGCACGCTGGCTGGCCCGCTCGGAAAACCGCTCGGATCTGATCGGCGGGGTGGGTGGCGTCTCTCTGGACGACAAGAATGATGTGCTGGCGGGCGTGCTGCTTGATCTGTCCATGACCGCGAGCATCAATGCGAGTATCGGCGTGGGTGATTATGTGTTGCGCAAGCTGGACCGGGTGACGGACCTGCACAAGTCGGGTGTGGAGCAGGCAGCGTTCGTCGTGCTCAAGTCACCGGATATTCCCTCCATTCTGGTTGAGGCGGGTTTTATTTCCAATCCCACGGAAGAACGCAATCTCAAGACGCCCGCTTATCAGCGTAAAATTGCCGGAGCGTTATTTCATGGCATTGCCTCCTACTTTGACACGACGCCGCCGCCAGGTACGCTGCTGGCGTATCAGAAGCGTCAAAAAGCCGGAGGCCCGTCGGAATACCGCGTGCAGCGGGGTGACACGCTGTCAGAAGTGGCCCGCAAGACCCAGACCACCGTAACCGAGTTGATGCGTCAGAATGATCTGACCGATGATCGGGTGCTGGTCGGCCAGACCCTGAGCATCCCTCCCTCCTGATTGTCCGCGCCTGCTTCTGATATCATGCAGGCCAGCACATTGTGCGCCTGATTCAATCTGCCGGAGGTCCCGCTGCGATCATGCCGTCCATCAAGCTCCTGTCGCCCAGACTTGCTAACCAGATTGCCGCCGGCGAGGTGGTCGAACGCCCGGCCTCGGTCGTTAAGGAACTGATCGAGAACGCGCTGGATGCCGGAGCCCGTCGCGTTGACGTAGACATCGAACAGGGCGGCGCCAGGCTGATCCGGGTACGGGATGACGGCAGTGGCATCGCGGAAGATGATCTGCCGTTAGCGCTGAGCCGGCACGCCACCAGCAAAATTGCCGATCTGGACGATCTGGAGGCCGTCGCGTCCCTCGGGTTCCGGGGGGAGGCACTGGCCAGTATAAGTTCGGTATCACGGTTGGCCCTGACCTCCCGCATCGAAACGCAGGAAGCGGCTTCCAGGGTTGAGGTCGAAGGCCGTGACATGGACGCCCGTGTGTCTCCGGCCGCGCATCCGGTGGGCACGACGGTGGAGGTGCGGGACCTGTTTTTTAACACGCCGGCACGACGGAAGTTCCTGCGTACGGAGAAAACTGAATTCAATCACGTTGACGAGTGCCTGCGTCGACAGGCCCTGAGCCGGTTCGACACCGGGTTTACCCTGCGTCACAACCAGAAAGTCGTGCAGAGTTTGCGCCCTGCCGAAAATGTTCTGGATCGTGAGCGTCGCATCGGGTCACTGTGCGGCCAGACCTTCGTTGACAATGCTGTGGTCATCGATGCCGAAGCAACCGGGCTGCGGTTATGGGGATGGGTGGCGTTGCCGACGTTTTCCCGCAGCCAGGCAGACCTCCAGTATTTTTTTGTCAATGGCCGTGTTATCCGGGATCGGCTGGTGGCCCACGCGGTGCGCCAGGCGTATCGCGATGTGCTCTACAACAATCGCCATCCGGCCTTTGTGCTCTACCTTGAGGTTGATCCGGCGTCGGTTGACGTCAATGTGCACCCGACCAAACACGAAGTGCGGTTTCGCGACGGTCGCCTGGTTCATGATTTTATATTCCGCACCCTTCATAAGGCGCTGGCGGATGTGCGACCCGACGACCATTTTCGCGGCGCTGTTGCCCAGTCAGTCGGTCGCAGCGACGGTCACGGAGCGCCAGTGATGGCGAGCGCGCCTGCGCCTGGGGGTTCCCCGGCTGCTGTGTCATCAAATGGGTATACCCGGTCGATCGGGTTTCAGGGCGACGCAGCCGGTCAAAAAACCTGGCAGGCGCAGGACCAGATGGCGCTGTACCAGTCACTGGGTCACGGTGGAGGACCCGATGCGGCCGGCCCGGTGGATCCCGGCCGTTACCCGATGACTGAGCCGACCCCGCCGGTTGACGCTGGTGGGCAGCCGCCGCTGGGATACGCCATTGCCCAGTTGCATGGCATCTACATACTGTCCCAGAGTCTTCAGGGGCTGGTGGTTGTCGACATGCACGCGGCCCATGAACGGATTACCTACGAGCGAATGAAACGGGCGCTGGAAGCCCAGGATCTCAAAAGCCAGCCATTGCTGGTGCCATTGTCAATGGCGGTCAGCGACAAGGAGGCCGCCCTGGCCGAGAGCCATGCGAGCGAACTCCAGCAGGTGGGGCTGACAGTGGAGCGGATCGGCCCGGAAACCATCGTGATCCGCCAAGTGCCGGCGTTACTGCGCGGCGCTGATACCGAGCAACTGGTACGAGATGTGCTCGCTGATCTTATCCAGAACGGGCAGAGTGACCGGGTGGAGGCCCTGACCCACGAACTGTTGGGTACCATGGCCTGTCATGGGTCGGTCAGAGCGAACCGCCAGCTAACGATTCCGGAGATGAATGCGTTGTTGAGAGATATGGAAGCCACCGAGCGCAGCGGACAGTGCAATCACGGACGGCCGACCTGGACCGTGATGACGCTGCCGGAACTGGACAAGCTGTTTCTGAGAGGGCGCTGATGCCCAAGCCATCGCCTCCCGCCATTTTCCTGATGGGACCGACTGCGTCCGGCAAGACCGATCTCGCCATGGCGCTTTGTGAACGCTTGCCCTGCGATCTGATCAGTGTTGATTCAGCCATGATTTACCGGGGTATGGATATTGGCACCGCCAAGCCTACCGCGGAAGAGCTGGCTCGGGCCCCTCATCGGCTGATTGATATCTGCGATCCGGCTGAGCGCTATTCGGCAGCGAATTTCCGTCGGGATGCGCTGGCTGAAATGGCAGGCATACAGGCTGCCGGACGGATTCCGCTGCTGGTAGGCGGCACCATGATGTACTTCAAGGCGCTGTTGCACGGGCTGTCCGATTTGCCCTCGGCCGACGACGCCATGCGTCAGCAACTTCTTCGCGAGGTGCATTTACACGGCTGGGATGCGCTCCATCAGCAATTGCAGGCGCTGGATCCGCAGGCGGCCCGGTTGATCCACCCAAACAATCACCAGCGCCTGATCCGTGCCCTTGAAGTGATCCGGCTGTCAGGCCAGTCCATTTCGCGGCTCTGGCGTGAGCAGGGCCGGTCCGACACTCACGCGGGCAGCATTGAGGATTACCCCTATTTTACACGCTGGCAGGCAGACGAACGCGGTGAGCTTCCGTATACTGTTGTGCAGTTGGCAATCGCTCCGGCCGAGCGAGCAGAATTGCATGCCCGGATCCGTGCCCGGTTTCTTCAGATGATGAATCAGGGCTTTATCGATGAAGTCAGGATGCTGAGAGCTCGCGCTGACCTGACGCCTGATATGCCATCAATGCGTTGTGTAGGCTATCGCCAGGCATGGGCATACCTGGAGGGTCGGATTGACCGGCCGGCACTGATTGACAAAGGCATTGCCGCCACGCGCCAGCTGGCCAAACGGCAGTTGACCTGGCTTCGGAAGTGGCCCGATGTTCACTGGCTGGGAACAGAGTCGGAGCAAAAGGTCGCCGACGCCTTGAAAATTATTGAATCTCGCACCACATTGGATTAGAGATAGCCGGGCCACTGCATCCGCAGGTGGGTATTCAGGCGCAGGGTACAATCCGCTGGATTGCCTGCGTCAGCCGCCTGAACGGTGTTGGCTGGTAACTCTCTGGCAAACTGACCGACCGGTGGTTTTGCCTGACTTGGTGACAGGCTTGCGTTCGCGCAGCGGGTTGATGTGTCGATTGATGCCAGCCGCCCCTGAACCTTTACTCATGACGATCTGCACTCACAACAGGAGAATACACATGTCAAAAGGGCACTCTCTACAAGACCCTTACCTTAATGCACTGCGCAAGGAGCGCATCCCGGTTTCCATTTTCCTCGTCAACGGTATCAAGCTGCAGGGGCAGGTCGAGTCGTTCGATCAGTTTGTTGTCCTGCTCAAGAATACTGTGAGCCAGATGGTCTATAAACACGCCATTTCAACGGTTGTGCCGGCGCGTAATGTCCGCATTCCCCAGCAACCGACCGCTGGTGAAGGCGAGTCTGAAGACTGATCGAACGGCTGTCGGATAGTCTCAGTCTCTGAAAAACAGACACCCGTGAACCCTGAGGCCGGAACAGGCGGCATTCAGGGAACGCGGGTCTGTGCGTTTTGAAACATCACAATCATGCAGCTTGTTCTGGAGTGCTTGCCTCTTGTTTGAGCGTCCCGACGTTGGTGAACGGGCCATCCTTGTCCACATCGAGTTTTCCTCCCGTGGCGAAGAAGCGGAAGATCTTGGTGAATTTCGTGAACTTGTAGCCTCAGCCGGTGTGGAAACAGTTGGCGTGGTGACCGGTAAACGGAATCAACCCAGCCCCCGTTTGTTTGTGGGAGAGGGAAAGCTCGACGAAATACGGGACGCTGTGGCCGGTCACGAGGCGGACGTGGTGCTTTTCAATCACGCCCTGAGTCCGAGTCAGGAACGAAATCTGGAGCGGGAAATGAAGTGCCGGGTGCTGGACCGCACGGGCGTGATACTGGATATTTTCGCTCAGCGCGCCCGTACCCACGAAGGCAAGCTCCAGGTCGAACTGGCGCAACTGGAGCATATGTCTACACGTCTGGTGCGGGGGTGGACGCACCTGGAACGACAGAAGGGCGGTATCGGCCTGCGCGGTCCCGGCGAAACCCAGCTTGAGACGGACCGGCGACTGTTGCGTGCCCGTATCAAAGCCATTCATGCCCGGCTCGACAAGGTTCGCCGGCAGCGTAACCAGGGACGGCGTGCACGAATGCGCGCCGATATTCCAACCGTGTCGCTGGTGGGCTATACCAATGCTGGCAAATCGACCCTGTTCAACCATATCACCACCGCATCGGTCTATGCGGCAGACCAGCTTTTCGCGACGCTCGACCCGACGTTACGGCGCCTGGAGCTGCCGGATATCGGACCGGTGGTCATAGCCGACACGGTGGGCTTTATCCGCCATCTGCCGCACAAGCTGGTCGAAGCCTTTCGCGCGACCCTGGAAGAGACCACCCAGGCTGCGTTGCTGTTACATGTGGTGGACTGCCACGATGACCGTCGGGATGAAAATATCGGGCAGGTTGAAAACGTACTGCTCGAGATCGGCGCGGATGAGGTGCCTGTGTTACAGATCTTCAACAAAATAGATCTGCTGGACGACTTTTCACCCAGGGTTGAGCGCAATGAGGACGGTGAGCCGGTTCGGGTCTGGGTTTCGGCCGTCACCGGCGCGGGCATCCCCGAGCTGTTCGACGCTATCGTCGAACGGGTGGGGGAGGATGTGCTGCATCTCTTTGTTGTTCTCGGTCCCAGGGACGGCAAGCTCCGTGCCCTGCTTCATCAGGCTGGCTCGGTTGTCAGCGAAAATCATCGGGACAGCGGTGACTCGGTGCTGGAGTTGCGCCTGCAAAGCCGGGACTGGTACCAGTTACTCAGCCGGGCGGGCATGCAAGCCGAACAAATAGAGTTTGCGCAGGCTCCGGCATAGCGATTTATTTCACCGACCATTGCGGCCGTTGCTTAGCCAGCTACCGGTTATTCGTCATGTTTGCTATTGCCGGGGACCGTATAAATCCCTACTATTTGCAGCCATTCGACACGTATAGAACGGAGAGAGTTATGGCCTGGAACGAACCGGGTGGAAACCGCAACGACAATGACCCCTGGGGCACCGGCGGTGGCAAGGACCAGGGACCACCTGATCTGGACGAAGCTCTGAAAAAAGGGCTCGACAAGCTCAATAAACTTCTGGGAGGCAAAGGCAATCGCTCCGGTTCTGGCGGCAATGGCTCCGAAGGTGGCGGCAAGGGCAATTTCGGGGCGGTCCTGGCCATCGTCGCTATTCTTTTTGCAGGCTATATTGTGTTCCAGTCGTTTTATACGGTCGACGAACAGGAGCGGGCGGTCCTGCTGCGTTTTGGTGAGTACAGCAAGACCGAGAGCCCGGGTCTGCGGTTCAAGGTGCCGCTGATTGACGACGTGACCAAGGTCCGAGTGACCAACGTGCGCACAGCGGAGTCCCGTGGTCAGATGTTGACCGAGGATGAAAATCTGGTATCCGTTGATCTGCAGGTGCAGTACCGGGTCAAGAGTGCGCGTGATTATGTGCTCAACGTGAGGGATTCCAACGAAGCCCTGGCGTTTGCCACCGACAGTGCGCTGCGCCATGAAGTCGGGAGTTCCACCATGGATCAGGTGCTGACAGAAGGCCGAGCCGAACTGGCGGTCCGGGTAGAGCAGCGCCTGCAGGGGTTCCTGGAAGACTACGGCACCGGTCTGGAAATTGTCCGGGTCAACGTCGAGAGTACGCAACCGCCGCAAGCCGTGCAGGATTCGTTCCGGGAAGTACAGCGAGCCCGTGAAGACGAGCAGCGCCTCAAGGAAGAAGCGGAAACCTACCGCAACAAGGTGGTTCCTGAGGCCCGCGGTAAGGCTCAACGCCTGACCGAGGAGTCCGAGGCCTACAAGCAGCAGGTGATCGAGCGAGCGAAAGGCGAAACGGCCCGCTTTACCCAATTGCTGGGCGTGTATCGAACCGCGCCGGAGGTTACCCGTGAGCGCATGTACCTGGGCGCTCTGGAGACGGTGCTGTCCAGTACCAGCAAGGTGCTGGTGGACACCAAGGGCAATAACATGATGCTGTTGCCGTTGGATAACCTGCTCAAGCGTTCCGGTTCAGCTGCCGCCAAGAGTGGCAGCAGTAACAGTGGCTCGGGTGGCAACAGTGACGATATCGGGTCGTTGACCGATCAGGTCCTCAAGGAACTGCGCAGTCGTCAGGAATCTGGTACCCGGAGGGGGAGATAATCATGGGACCTAAAGGTATTCTGGGTCTTGCAGGCACCCTCATTGTTGTCCTGCTGGTACTTTCAAGTGTCTACATTATTCCCGAGACCCACCGGGGTGTTCTGCTGCGGTTCGGCGAGGCCATCAAGACAGATATCCGGGCCGGACTGCACTTCAAGGTGCCGGTCATTGACAAGGTTCGTCAGTTTGATGTGCGTGTCATGACCACAGATCTGCCGTCAAAGCAGTACCTGACCATTGAGAAGAAACCGCTGGACGTGGATTCCTACCTGGCGTGGCAGATTTCTGATGTGGGCGAATTCTATCGTGCCACTGGCGGCGATGAACTGCGTGCCCGTTCACTGCTGTCGTCGCGGGTGGATAATGGCCTGCGGGACGAGTTTGGTGTGCGGACCATGCATGAAGTGGTGTCAGGACAGCGGGACCAGTTGATGCACACGCTCCGGGACCGCGTCAATGAAGCGACTACCCGTGAATTCGGTGTCAAGGTGCTCGACATCCGGGTCAAGGGCATCGAGTTGCCGCAATCCGTCAGCGAAAACGTCTTCCGGCGTATGTCCACCGAGCGTGAGAAGCTGGCCCAGGAATTCCGCTCTCGTGGTAAGGAAGCGGCCGAGGGTATCCGCGCCGACGCCGATCGCCAGCGTACGGTGGTTCTGGCAGAGGCTTTCGCCAAGGCGGAAGAAACCCGGGGTGAGGGTGATGGCAAGGCTGCCAGGATTTACGCCGATGCCTATTCCGGCGACAAGGAGTTCTACAAGTTCTATCGTTCGCTGGAGGCTTATAAGAACACCTTCTCCAGCAAGGACGACCTGATGGTCCTGGACAGCGACAGTGACTTCATGAGCTATCTGAAGGATCCGAAAGGCAAGTAAAACCCTTCGGCTTCGTCACCGCGAAAACCGGAATACCCGGGGAAGCTCTGGTTACGTCTGTTGGCGTTTCAGCAACAGACTTGATCAGAGCTTCCATCAGGGGTTTCCGGTTTTTTTGTGGGCGCGAAACGTGTAAAATCCGGTCGGTTTTGTTCTGGCATTTCTGCTCCGCCAGGGCATGGCCCTCAATCCTGTTACTTCCCTGCGCTACGCGCCTCGGGAGTCATAACGGACGCATGAGACACATGACTGTATCTGACCACTGGTTACTGCCGGACGGCGTGGAAGACATCCTGCCGCCGCTGGCAGCACAGATCGAACGCCTGCGCCGGGACATTATGGATACCTGCCAGAGCTGGGGCTATCAGCTGGTTATTCCGCCGCTCATCGAATACCTCGAATCCCTGTTTACCGGGACCGGTAATGACCTTGCCCTGCAGACATTCAAGCTGACCGACCAGCTTACCGGGCGACTGATGGGCGTGCGTGCTGACATGACGCCCCAGGCGGCCCGCATTGACGCTCACACGCTGCGTCAGAGCGGTGTCACCCGGTTGTGTTATGCCGGTCATGTGCTGCATACCCGGCCGCAGCACATGCTCACCGGCCGAACCCCCATACAGGCCGGTTGCGAGCTGTTCGGCAGCGCGTCGGAGGCGGCGGATCGTGAGGTGATGAGCCTGATGCTGGAAACGCTCCACGTGGCAGGGCTCGAGGGCATTCATCTGGATCTGTCACACGTCGGTATTGTCGAGGCGCTGATCCGTGAAGCCGACTTTCCGGATGACGTCCAGCGGCAGGTGCTCGATGCCATGCGTCGAAAATCGATTCCTGAGCTCGACCGGCTGCTGGCCGAGTGCCGGCAAGGCAGCGCCGGTGCAAGATTGCTGGCGCTCTCGCGAATCAGTGGTGGGCGTGAATCGGTGACCCGGGCCCGCCAGCAGTTGGCCGGCTCGCCACCGGCGGTCATGGACGCGTTGGGCCAGCTCGAACGGATGGCCGATACCCTGACGGCCCACCATCCGGCGGTGGCTGTCGGCTTCGATTTTTGTGAGCTTCGGGGGTACAACTACCACACCGGACTGGTCTTCGCCGCCTATGTGACCGGCCACGGTGAAGCCGTAGCCAAGGGTGGTCGCTATGATTCTATTGGCCGTGATTTCGGCCGCGCCCGCCCGGCAACCGGCTTCAGCATCGACGTGCGTGCGCTGGTCGCCCTGTGCGCGCGACCGGCACCCATTACCGGCGCAGTCTGGGCGCCTGCCGATGACGATCCGGCGTTGGCGGCAGTCATTGCTGAGCTTCGGGCCACGGACACGGTCATTCAGGCCATGCCGGACGAGGTGGCACCGGAACCGGGGCTGATTACCCGTACGCTGGTCAAGCGCGGGGATCAATGGGTTGTAGAGGCATTGTCCGGAGCGCAGGGCTGACCCTGTCAGGCCCGGTTGCCAAGTCAGTTACACTATCACTTCCGGCGTTCGCCTGCAGGTCAGCCGGAGCAGCGAGAGAGAGTCATGGGAAAAAATGTCGTAGTGCTGGGTACCCAGTGGGGTGATGAAGGCAAGGGCAAAATTGTTGATCTGCTGACAGAGCAGGTCGCAGCCGTGGTGCGGTTCCAGGGTGGCCACAATGCCGGGCACACGCTGGTGATCGAAGGTCAGAAGACGGCACTGCACCTGATTCCTTCCGGTATCCTGCGCAAGGATGTTACCTGCCTCATCGGTAACGGTGTGGTGGTCTCTCCGGAGGCTCTGCTGACCGAACTGCGGGCACTCGAAGCGCGGGGTGTGGCAGTTCGTGACCGGCTTCGTATCAGCCTTGCGTGCCCGCTGATCCTGCCCACTCATATCCGCATCGATGTGGCCCGTGAGCGCGCCCGTGGCAATGACAAAATCGGGACCACCGGCCGCGGAATCGGGCCGGCGTATGAAGACAAGGTGTCACGTCGCGGCCTGCGGCTTGGCGATCTGCTGAATCCCGGGACCTTCGAGACCAGGCTTCGTGAGATTATGGCCTACCATAACTTTGTGCTGACCGGCTATTTCGGGGAAGAGGCGGTGGATGTCGACCAGGCACTGGCGGATCTGAAAGCGATGGGTGAGGAAATCCTGCCGATGGCCGCCGACGTGACGGATCTGCTGCACGATTTCCGCAAGCGCGGCGAGCACATTCTGTTTGAAGGCGCGCAGGGGTCCCTGCTGGATATCGACCTGGGGACCTACCCCTATGTGACATCGTCGAATACGACCGCGGGGGGCACCGCAACGGGTACGGGGTTCGGGCCGTTGTTCCTTGACTATGTTCTGGGCATTACCAAGGCGTACACCACTCGGGTCGGATCGGGGCCTTTCCCCACCGAGCTGTTTGATGACGTGGGTCAGCGTCTGGCGGTCAAGGGTAACGAGGTAGGCACTACGACGGGGCGTGGGCGCCGTTGTGGCTGGTTTGATGCCGTTGCATTGCGACACGCCATTCAGATCAACAGCGTGTCGGGCATTTGCCTGACCAAGCTGGATGTGCTGGATGGCCTGGAAACAGTGAAGGTCTGCGTTG
Organism: Marinobacter sp.; assembly: GCA_030149475.1. Lineage (GTDB taxonomy): Bacteria > Pseudomonadota > Gammaproteobacteria > Pseudomonadales > Oleiphilaceae > Marinobacter. The sequence continues at coordinate 48,552 of JASBRL010000175.1, read as the reverse complement.
GCTATCGGACTCCCGCAGGCGAGCTGCATCGTCCGCCCATCGGTTGCGATAGCTACAGTGACATCGAGCCGGTTTACGAGGAGCTTCCGGGCTGGAGCGAGAGTACATTCGGTCTGACCAGTCTGGACCAGTTGCCGGAAAATGCCCGCGCTTACATACGATTCCTGGAGCAGCAGATTGAAGCCCCGATTGATATTATCTCGACCGGGCCGGACCGGGTGGAAACCATTGTGATGCGCCACCCCTTCGGCAGCTGACAGGGCGCAACAACGGACCGGCTCCGCGTTCGAAGCCGGTCCTACTTCTGAGCAATCAGGGTTGCGCGTTTCGGGCCGGGATAGCCCTCCACGGTTCGTGTTGGATCATCGGGGTCAAGAAAGTTTTCCAGCGACTGGAATTGCATCCAGTCGGTAGACCGCTGCTCAGCCGTGGTCGTCACGGTGACATCCACCACTCGCGCCTTGCGGAATCCGGTCCTTGCCAGCCAGCGTAGCAAAGTGTCGCAACTGGGCAGAAACCAGACGTTGCGCATCAGTCCGTAACGGTCTTCCGGCATCAGGCTGTACCCCTCGGGGCCGTCGACCACCAGTGTTTCCAGCACCAGTTCGCCACCGTCCCTTAACGTGTCCCTTAGCTCCAGAAGATGATCCAGCGGCGAGCGCCGATGATAGAGAACACCCATGGAAAATGTGGTATCAAACGTCGCCAGGCGGGGCGGCAGGTCCTCGCCACGGATCGGCAGTAAATCGACGGGCGGCTCCCCGAGGTAGCGTTTCACACTCAGGAACTGACACAGAAACAGCAGCCCGGGGTCGACGCCGATGACCCGGCTGGCCCCGGCGCCGTACATGCGCCAGCAGTGATAGCCCGAGCCACAGCCAACGTCGAGAACCCGCCGACCGGACAGGTTCGACAGGTGCGGGGCGACCCGGTCCCATTTCCAGTCTGATCGCCACTCGGTATCGATACCGACCCCGAAAAAATCAAACGGCCCTTTACGCCAGGGCATCAACCCACGAAGCGCAGCTTCAAGTTGGTGTCGGGTTGCCGCATCCAGAGCCTGGTCGGTGTGCAGGGTGATGGCAGCCCGATTCAGATCGGATGCCACCGGAGAAACCGGCGGTAACTGACCCAGGGCGTCCATCCAGCGTGTCATGTCACCGTGGGGCTGTTCGTCAAAACGGCGGGCAAGCTGTTTGCGCAGCTGCTCTGTCCAGTCGGTCAGTCCTTCTCGTTCAAGAGCGTCGAGCAGGGGTTGGTAGCAGGCTTGCCAGTCGAAATAGGTCATCGGGAATACCGGATCAGGAAGCTTTGATGGCCAGCATGGATACAAAATTGAAGCACTGATACCACACCGTGACCTCGCCAAAACCCGCCGCGGTAAGGCGCTCTCGGTGATCAGCGATGGTTTCGGGGATCAGTACCTGCTCGAGGGCCGATCGCTTTTGACTGATCTCCAGGTCAGAGTAGCCGTTGGCCCGCTTGAACTCATGGTGCAGGTGGGTCTGTATGTCCTGTTCCGATGCGGACTCGAAGCGCACCTTTTCTGACAGGATCAGCACGCCGCCGGGGCGGGTCGCGTCAGCAATTCGCTGCAGTAAGGGCAGGCGCTCGGCCGGTTGAACGAACTGCAGGGTAAAGTTGAGCGTGGTGACCGACGCATCGCTCAGGTCCGTGGTCAGGATGTCTTCACAGCGCAGGCTGACCGGCAGCGGGTGGTCGTCCAGGGCGATGTAATGTTCACATCGTTCGATCATGGCAGCGGAATTGTCAACACCGATCAGCGCGCAGTCTTCGAACCGAAGGCCATGACGCATGGCCAGCGTTGATGCCCCCAGTGAGCAGCCAAGGTCGTAGCAGTGGCTGCCTGGCTGGGCAAACTGTTCCGTGATGATGCCGATCATTGGCACGATGGTGGTGTAGCCGGGAACCGACCGGCGGATCATGTCGGGAAACACGCGGGCGACGGCGCTGTCAAAGCGGAAATCGGACTGGGGCTGTGCCTGGGCGAAGAGGCGATCGGTTTCAGGGCGGGTCATGATTTACGGTTTCCTGGCCGGTGGGGTCGGTTGCGCTGAAACGGGGCAGCGCACTCCACGGTTCTTGTAATCAACAAGCAATCCCAGAAACTGAGGATCAGAGGCGTTCGCCACGGCAATGAACCCGTTCTGGCAGACCGCGTATAGTTTGCCGGATTGAGGGGACATGCGGAACGGTTCGCCGGGCTTGACGTTGATGGCCCTGAATTGTCCGACCGTCACGTTCTCCTTGTTTCCTGAATGCTCAATACGTCCACTGAATTCCAGCGTCAGCACGGTAATGATAATTGTCGCCACCACGACCACAATCAGGGTCTGGATGCTGTAGCGTGGCTCGGGCTGGCTCATTGAAGGCTCCTCGGTGTCTCGTTTTCCCGGTACAGGCGGATCATGTCCACAGGCATGGCCGCCTCAATTCTGGCCGGGAACAGACACGGAGGGGCTTTGCAGTGCGGCTAGCTGTTCCCTGAGCGCCAGAATCTGATCGGACCAGAAGCGGCCCTGGGTAAACCAGGGGAAAAAACGCGGGAACGCCGGATCATCCCAGCGCTTCGCCAGCCACGCACAGTGTGAAATTTGCCGGTAGCACCGCAGGGGTTCAATCAGATGTCGCTCCCGACGATTGAATGGCCGGAACATTTCATACCCCTCGAGCAATTCGCCGAACTGTGCTCCCTGATCAGTCGCATCACCGTTAAGCAGCAGCCACAGGTCCTGAATAGCGGGTCCGGTGCGGCAATCATCCATATCCACAAACAGCATCTGTTCCTCGCGAACCAGAATGTTGCCGCCGTGGCAATCGCCGTGGATGCGGATCATTTCCACTTCCCCGGCATCCTCGATTCGATGGGCGCAGTGTTTGATCAGATCCGGTATCAGGCTGTCCCATGCGGCTCTGAGGTCATCCGGAACCCAGTTATGCTCGGTCAGAAACCGGCTGTTATCGACAATTCCGGGCAGGATGGCCAGTTCCGGGCGTACCCGGAACGAGTCGGTGGCGCCCCGGTTATGGAGTTGTCCCAGCCATTGTCCCAACCGGTACAGGGTATCGGTGGTGCTGGTATCCGGCGCCTGGCCGCCGTGCTGGTCAAAGACGGCAAACAGAAAATCACCGTGTCTTCCCAGCGTATCACCCGAGGGCATGGTCAGCGGGCCTACCAGGGGGATGTCAGCAGCCACCAGTTCGTCGGCAAAAACGTGTTCTTCCCGTATCTGAGCCTCGCTCCAGCGTCCGGGACGATAGAACTTGGCGATAATGGGGCGGCGGCCCTCAATGCCGACCTGGTATACCCGGTTTTCATAGCTGTTGAGGGCAAACAGCCGGCCATTTATTTCAAAGCCGGCCGCCTCAACCGCGTCGAGGATAACGTCCGGGGTCAGGTCGTCGTAGGGATGGGTGCTGGAGATCATAAAGTCCTGTTAACGGAGCGCGGTTGTGTTTCTGCGCATGGCACTGAGGTGATACCAGTTTTCGTCGAGTTCCCAGCGAATCCGCGCGATGGCCGGTGATGTCAGTATAATATTGCCGGCACGAGCCTGAACGTGGGCAAGTTCCCGCTCTGCCCGCTGCCAGTCCCGCTGGTTACCGGTCAGCGAACCCAGACTGGGGTACAGAAATTTAAGCGCATCTTGTGTGGCGACCTCGTGGGAGCGTAACGAGCTTATCACCGCGACATCGCCATCAATCCGCAACACCCGGTGGAGGTATGGGTAGTCGGCCACCACCGGGTCGGCCTGCAGCCGCTGGTTCAGAGAGATAACCTCAAACCCGCGCCAGCCCAGCCAGCCGACGAATACAGCGGCGACCAGCATAACGATCAGAAACTGTTTTCTATCCGACATTCTGCCCCCGGCTTCCTGCGTGAGTGGGTCGCTGAATTATCAGTATACCTGTTTTGGGTGCCCTTTCGGAGTGTTCTCCCGGCCTGCCGGTTCTGCGATACTGAGCGCCGGGATTAACCGGGACAGTGGGAGAGGCACCGTTGAGCGGGCTGGAACAACTGCACATCGATACTGTTGTGATTGGCGCCGGAGTGGTGGGGCTGGCGGTCGCCCGTCGTCTGGCCGCCGAGGGCCAGGACGTTCTGGTGGTCGAATCCGGGGATCATTTTGGCGAGGGCATGTCGTCCCGTAACAGTGAAGTGATTCACGGCGGGCTGTATTATCCCACCGGCTCCCTGAAGGCCCGGCTCTGTGTTGAAGGGCGAAAGATGCTTTATGCCCATTGCCGGCGTTTCCGGATCTCCCATCGCCGGACCGGAAAATGGGTCATTGCCATGGACGAGCAGCAGCATTCCGCGCTTGCGTCCATTCAGCAGCAGGCGGGGGCCAATGGCGTCCCGTTAAGCTGGCATGAAGGGGCAGGATTGTCACGGGCGCTGCCGGATGTTACCGCGTCGGCCGCACTGTTTTCTGCCGAAACCGGCATCATTGACAGTCATGGATTTATGCTCTCCCTGCTGGCCGAACTGGAGTCCCATGGCGGCCAGTTGGTGTGCCGTACGCCGGTCATCGGGGCGGGTAGTGCGGATGATTGGCACAGCCTCACTCTGGGCGGAGAGATGCCCTGCATACTGCATGCCCGGAGAGTGGTCAATGCGGCCGGCCTGGCGGCAGTTGCTATCGCCCGTCACTGGGCCGGCTTTCCATCGCATCATTGTCCGCCCCAGTACATGGCTCGCGGCTGCTATTTCAGCTATAGCGGACGTCATCCGTTCAGCAGTCTGATCTATCCGGTACCCGAGCCGGGCGGTCTCGGTATTCACCTGACCCTTGATCTGGCAGGAGCTTTGCGGTTTGGTCCCGACGTAGAGTGGATCGAGACGGAGGATTACCATGTGGATCCGGCCCGGGCACAGGAATTTGCCGACTCCGTCCGGCGCTGGTGGCCAGCACTCGACAGTAAACGCCTGCAGCCAGCCTATGCGGGTATTCGTACCAAACTGACCGGTCCGGGCGAGCCGGCGGCCGATTTCCAGATTCTGGATGCGTCAGCGCACGGTGTGCCCGGGCTGGTGCAGTTGTTCGGTATCGAGTCACCGGGGCTCACGGCCAGCCTGGCCATTGCCGACAGGGTGGCGCAAGTGCTGGCCTGATGGTCTGTCGGTGCTAATCCGGCGTACGCGCCAGCGCCCAGACCTGAACCCGTTCGGCTCCGGCTTGCCGCAGCGTCTTTGCCAGGGCCCGGGCGGTTGCGCCAGTGGTCACCACATCGTCGACGATCGCCACATGGGCAGGAACCGGTCCGGTCACAGTGAACGCATTGCGCAGATTGACCAGACGTTGCCGACGGTCAAGTCCGGATTGCGCGGTCCCGGGGCGCCTTCTGGTGACCATGGTCACTGTCCAGGGAATGGCCAGGGTTCGGCTGATCTGCTCCGTGATGTCTTCCGCCTGGTTGAATTGCCGGCGCCGCTGTTTGGCAGCGTGCATCGGACTGGGAATCAACAACTCCGGTGTCAGTTCCGGATGAGTTGAAAGTTCCCCGGAGAGCGTGTCCGCGAGGGCCTGGATCAGCGGCCTGCCGAATGTCCGCTGCTGCCGGTACTTGTATTGGCTGATCAGGCGGTTAACCGGAAACTGATAGCGCCAGGGCGCCACCACACGGTCAAAAGGTGGTGGATCCGCCAGGCACTGGCCGCAATAGGCTGGCCGGAGCGGGAGGTCCGCTAATGGCAGGGCGCATTGGCGGCAGGCATGGGAATTGCGCGGTAAATCCGCAAGGCATTCCCGGCACAGACCATAGCCGCGGACGGATGCGAGGCAGGCGACACACTGGCTGGTGATTCGGTTGTCGCTGTTAACCTTTTGTTGAAGATGGGTTGACAGCGATAGCAGGCGCTTTATCATTCGTTCAATCCCTGAACTTATCTGTGAACGCAGATTGCGAACCTAACAGGACACCGCCATGACCGCCACCACCATTCGCCACGACTGGACGCTCGAAGAAACCCGGGCCCTGTTCCTGATGCCGTTCAGCGATCTGATCTTCAAAGCCCAGGCGATTCATCGCGAGCATTTCGATCCCAACGAAGTGCAGGTGAGTACCTTGCTGTCGATCAAGACCGGCGCCTGTCCCGAGGATTGCAAATACTGTCCCCAGAGTGGCCATTACAATACCGGCCTGGAAAAAGAAAAACTGCTGGAAGTGGATAAGGTGCTTGCCGAGGCCCGTGCGGCCCGCGATAAAGGCGCATCCAGGTTCTGCATGGGTGCAGCCTGGCGCAGTCCGACCCGCAAGGACATGCCCTACGTGGTGGATATGGTGCGTCAGGTGAAATCGCTGGGTCTTGAGACCTGCATGACGCTGGGCATGCTCGAAGAGGAGCAGGCAAAGGAACTGGCTGACGCCGGGCTGGATTACTACAACCACAACCTTGATACCTCTGAAAAGTATTACAGCCATATCATCACCACCCGTACCTACCAGGACCGCCTGACCAGTCTGTCCAATGTCCGCAAGGCTGGCATGAAAGTCTGTTGCGGCGGGATTATGGGTATGGGGGAGGATCTGGATGATCGCGCCGGACTGCTGATGCAACTGGCCAGCCTGCCCCAGCACCCGGAAAGCGTGCCGGTCAACATGCTGGTCAAAGTGGCGGGCACGCCCATGGAGGACGCGGAAGACCTGGACCCGTTTGATTTCGTGCGGACCATCGCGGTCGCCCGGATCATGATGCCGGCGTCCCACGTGCGGTTGTCGGCCGGCCGTGAGGACATGAACGAACAGATGCAGGCGTTGTGTTTCCTGGCTGGCGCCAATTCCATTTTCTACGGTGAAAAGCTGCTGACTACCGCGAATCCGGAAGCGGACCGTGACCGCGAACTGTTTCGACGCCTCGGTATTCGTCCCGAGCAGCGCGAGACAGAGCACACCGAAGAGGAGCGTGAAGCCGTGCTCGCCCGCGAGGTCGAGCACGAACGCAATCGCCACCTCTTCTACGACGCCAGTCGTCAGTCAGCCTGAGGTCGCCGGGCATGCGTGATTTTGCCGCTGAAATGGCCGATCGCAAGGCGGCGGGCCTGTACCGCTCCCGGCGCCTGATAAGCGGGCCCCAGCGGCCGGCGCTGTGCGCTGATGGTCAGCCGGTGCTGGCCTTCTGCAGCAATGATTATCTCGGCCTGGCCAGCCACCCCGCGCTCACCGCGGCGGCGGCCGACAGCCTGGCGGATGTCGGGCTGGGGGGGGCTTCATCGCATCTGATCTGCGGGCATCATCAGGCCCATCACGAACTGGAGCAGCGTCTGGCGACGTTTACCGGCCGCTCCAGCGCGCTGTTTTTTTCCACCGGTTACATGGCCAATATGGGGGTCATTTCAGCACTGGCGGGTAAAGAGGATACGATCTTCTCCGATGCCCTCAATCACGCCTCCATTATTGACGGCTGCCGGCTCAGCCGGGCGACCGTGCGGACATATCCCCACCGGGACGTTGATGCCCTGGCTGGCATGCTGGCTGATACTCCCGGCCACAAGTTGGTGGTCACCGATGGCATCTTCAGTATGGATGGCGACATGGCACCCTTGCGCGAACTGGCTCGGCTGTGTCACCGTCACGACGCCTTGCTGATTGTGGACGACGCCCATGGGTTCGGGTGTGCAGGGCCGCAGGGGCGTGGCTCGGTGGCCAGTCTTGGGCTCAGTGAGGCCGAGGTGCCGCTGGTGATCGGAACCTTCGGCAAAGCCTTTGGCACCAGTGGTGCTTTTGTGGCCGGGCCGGCCCTGCTGACCGACTACCTGGTGCAGAAAGCGCGCACCTACATCTACACCACCGCCATGCCTCCGGCGCTTGCCCGGGCCAGTTGTGTCAGTCTCGAACTGGTCGAGCGCGAGCAATACCGTCGCGAACACCTGCAGGCGCTTGTCTCGCATTTCCGCTCGTCGATGGTGGATCTCGGTTACACCCTGATGCCCTCTGAAACCCCGATTCAGCCGGTTATGGTCGGGGACGCTCACGCGGCGCTGGCGTTAAGCAAGGCACTGGAAGAGCAGGGTCTGCTGGTGACCGCCATTCGTCCGCCTACCGTGCCGCAGGGTGCCTCACGACTGCGGGTGACGTTCAGTGCCGCTCATACCGAAGCGGACCTGGACCGTCTGCTTGCCGGGTTTGCCGCCTGCGTCCACCTGATCCGGCCGGTTGTCGATTCGTTGCCGGCAACCGCTCATCTGACCCATTGACGGAGTCTATCTTGGCCAGGCAGACCTGTTTTGTAACCGGAACTGACACCAGCGTTGGCAAAACCCTGGTATCGGCAGCCCTGCTTTGTGCCGCCCGCAAACGGGGCCTGCGAACCCTGGCCATGAAACCGGTTGCCTCGGGCTGTGAGCAAACCGTTGACGGCCTGCGCAATGACGATGCGTTATTACTGATGTCAGCCATGACCGAACCACTGTCCTATGATCAGGTCAACCCGATTGCGCTTGAACCGGCTATTGCCCCCCACGTTGCGGCTGCTCAGGCCGGGCGTCAGGTGTCTGTGCAGCGTCTGGTCGGGTTCTGTCGGGGACTACAGCTGCGTCCCGCTGACCTGCTGCTGATTGAGGGTGCCGGTGGCTGGCGTGTACCTCTTAACGACCGGGAAACCTATGCCGGTGTTCCGGTCGCCCTGAATCTGCCGGTGATCATGGTGGTGCCATTGCAACTGGGGTGTATCAATCATGCGCTGCTGACTGCAGAGGCCATTCGAGCGGATGGTCTGCGGGTGGCCGGATGGGTCGCCAACCGGCCAGCGCCGGTGATCATGAATAACGAGTCTGAGACCCTGGATTATCTTCTCTCCCATATCGGCGCGCCGTGTCTGGGGGTGTTGCCCTGGTCGGAAGAGCCTGATCCGGATAGCCTGTCCGCGTGTCTGGTCATCGATTCATTGTTTGAAAATTGAACAGGGTTGTGGCTTAATAAAGTCTTCACGGTCGTTAAGTGGTCACCATGATGATTAGCAATACTCTGGGAATAGGCATTCAGGGTATCCAGGATGGCATGCAAGGCATGGAGACGTCCGCCCGAAAAATCGCCCGCGGTGGTGTCGACGGTCCGCAAGGTGCCGGTTCCGGTTATGGTGGTCTTATCGAGCCGATGATCGATATGAAGCTCTATCAGCGCAGTATTGAGGCTTCCGCCAGGGTCGTCAAAACCGCCGACGAAACCCTCGGTACGCTGCTGGACGTGATGGCCTGAGCGCGACCTGTTTGATGGCAAAAGCCGTTCCCCTTGTGTTTTTCCCATCAAGATGTTCCCACCCGGTGTTTCCTGCTTTGTCACTTTGATGTCGTTACCGGCCTGTTCCGGAAGCGATAGCGGTGTTGGTCCGAACAGGAATTCACACGGCGACTCCCGCACAACCGCTTGAACTCTCAGAACGTTACCACCGGTCAAGGGTGTTCACGGCAGATTTTTGTTGCATAACGCAACACAAATTTTGTGCCCACTGCTTGACAATTCCTTACCGACAAACGTATGTTTCAAACACCTGTTTGAGAAAGTGCCGGGCATTTTCTCGGGTCTGTCGATGGTAAGCGGAGCCCCCCTCGTCATCGCGGAGCAGAAACTGACCAAGCTGAAGTGCTGTCGTCATTTCGACAGTCGTGACCGAAAACCTGAGGTGTATCCAATGCCTGACTACAAAGCGCCCCTGCGTGATATCAAGTTTGTAATGAGTGAATTGCTCGACAGCGAGCAACATTACGCCAGTCTGGAGGGAGCAGAAGACGCCACTCCGGACATGGTCGATGCCATTATCCAGGAGGGTGCCAGGTTCTGTGAGCAGGTACTGTCACCACTCAATCAGGTTGGCGATCAGGAAGGCTGCACCTGGAGTGAAGACGGTGTTAAGACCCCCACCGGGTTCCGGGAAGCGTACAAGCAGTATGTTGAAGGTGGCTGGCCGTCCATGACGGCGGCCCCCGAGCACGGCGGCCAGGGGCTGCCCGAATCTATCGGTCTGGTCATGAGTGAAATGATCGGAACCGCCAACTGGTCCTGGGGCATGTACCCCGGTCTGAGTCATGGCGCGATCAATACCGTTGAACTGCACGGCACCAGTGAGCAGAAGGAAACCTACCTGACCAGAATGATCAGCGGTGAGTGGACCGGCACCATGTGCCTGACCGAAGCGCACTGCGGCTCGGATCTGGGCATTCTGCGCAGCAAGGCCGAACCAAACGCCGATGGTTCCTACAGTATTTCCGGCACCAAGATTTTCATTTCCGCCGGCGAGCACGATATGGCGGACAATATCGTACACATCGTGCTGGCGCGTCTGCCCGACGCACCGGCCGGCACCAAGGGCATTTCCCTGTTTATTGTGCCCAAGTTCCTGCCCGACGCGGATGGCGAGCCGGGTGAGCGGAACGCGGTGACCTGTGGTTCAATCGAGCACAAGATGGGGATCCATGGCAACGCCACCTGCGTGATGAACTTTGATGGCGCAAAAGGCTGGTTGATCGGGCCGGAGAACAAGGGTCTCAACTGCATGTTCACCTTCATGAATGTGGCCCGTCTGGGCACGGCCATTCAGGGCCTGGGCGCCGCGGAGCTGTCATTCCAGGGTTCCCTGAGCTATGCCAAGGACCGTCTTGCCATGCGCTCACTGTCCGGCTCCAGAAATCCCGACGGTCCGGCTGACCCGATCATTGTGCACCCGGATGTACGACGCATGCTGCTGACCCAGAAAGCGGTTGCCGAGGGTTCCCGAGCACTCGTTTACTACACCGCCCAGCAGAGTGACATCGTGCAGCGCGGCAAGGATGAGGAGAGCCGGCGCGAAGCGGACGAGCTGATGGGGTTCCTGACACCGATTGCCAAGGCCTTCCTGACCGAGATCGGCTACGAAGCGTCGAATCTCGGGATGCAGGTATACGGCGGCCACGGCTTTATTTCCGAGTGGGGCATGGAGCAGATCGTTCGGGATGCCCGGATTGGCATGATCTATGAGGGCACCACCGGTATTCAGGCGCTGGACCTGTTGGGTCGGAAGGTGCTGATGACTCAGGGCGAGGCGCTTAAACGCTTCACAAAGAAGGTCCATGTGTTCTGCAAGGACAATGCCGATAACGCCCAGCTCAAGGAGTTCATCGACCCGCTCGAGGCGATTAACAGGGAATGGGGTGACCTGACCATGAAGCTTGGCATGAACGCGATGAAAAACCGGGAGGAAGTAGGGGCGGCCTCGGTCGATTACCTGATGTACTCCGGCTACGCGGTCTTTGCCTACCTGTGGGCCCGCATGGCGCAGGTTTCCCTGGATACCATGGCCGACGGTACCACCGAAGAGGCGTTCTACAACGCCAAGGTGCAGACCGCACGCTTCTACTTCAAGCGTATGCTGCCACGTGCCCGTGGCCATGCCGAGAGCATGCTCGCCGGGGCTGATTCGCTGATGGATATGCAGGTCGAAGCGTTTGCGTTATAAGGTCACTGACCACCGCTGAGCGGATCGGTCATTGATACAGCCCGCCCCTTACCGGCGGGCTTTTGCGTTGTGTGGTACCCGAGGCGCGGTTTACAGATCATGAGATCAATGGCGCTTTCAGGTAGAATAAGTCTCTAACCATTAACCGGTGGAGCGGCCCGTCTGTCGCTCCTGGAATTCTGGAGAGTTACCCATGGCCGATTATCAGGCACCGTTGCGCGACATTCGTTTCGTTCTCAATGAAGTTTTTGATGCGACTGCTCTGTGGTCGTCCCTGCCCAGGCTGGCTGAGCATGTGGACCCGGAAACTGCGGATGCCATCCTGGAGGAAGCCGGTAAGATCACCAGCGGCGTGCTGGCGCCGCTCAACCGGGAAGGCGACGAGCAGAGCTGCCGCTGGAACGACGGTGAGGTGACGACGCCGGAAGGCTTCAAAGAGGCCTACCAGACGATGGTTGAAGGCGGCTGGAACGGGCTGGGTGGCAATCCGGACTTTGGCGGTATGGGCATGCCCAAGACGCTTGTCGCGCAGTTTGAAGAGATGCTGCAGGCTTCCAATATGGCTTTTGGTCTTGCCCCGATGCTGACCGCTGGGGCCTGTCTGGCACTGGACGCGCACGGCAGTGAGGCGCTGAAAGAGAAATACCTCCCCAATATGTACTCTGGCGTCTGGTCCGGCTCGATGGACCTGACCGAACCCCACGCCGGCACCGACCTGGGCATTATTCGTACCAGGGCGGAGCCGGTCGAAGACGACGCCTTTCTCATCACCGGTACCAAGATTTTCATTACCTGGGGTGAGCACGACATGGCGGAGAATATTATCCACCTGGTGCTGGCCAAACTGCCGGATGCCCCGAAAGGTCCGAAGGGGATTTCCCTGTTTCTGGTACCCAAGTTCATGGTGAATGACGACGGCTCCCTGGGTGAACGTAACCAGTTCAGCTGCGGTTCGATCGAGAAGAAAATGGGGATCAAGGGATCGTCGACCTGTGTGATGAACTTTGATGGTGCCCGTGGCTGGCTGGTCGGCGAGCCCAATAAGGGTCTGGCCGCAATGTTCACCATGATGAACTACGAACGTCTGGGGGTCGGCATCCAGGGCATCGGGGCAGCAGAGGCCTCACTGCAAAGCGCCCGTGAGTACGCACTGGACCGGATTCAGAGCCGTGCGCCGACCGGCGCCCAGCAGAAGGACAAAGCGGCGGACCCGATTATTGTGCACCCGGATGTGCGCCGCATGCTGTTGACCATGAAGAGCTACGTCGAAGGCGGCCGGGCCTTCTCAACCTACGTGGCGCAATGGCTGGATATTGCCAAGTACGCTGACGATACCGGGCGCCGGGAACACGCCGAAGGTATGGTGGCGCTGCTCACGCCGGTTGCCAAAGCCTTCCTGACCGATCGTGGGCTGGATGCCTGTGTCATCGGGCAGCAGGTCTTCGGCGGGCACGGTTTCATTCGCGAGTGGGGGCAGGAACAGCTCGTACGGGACGTGCGTATCACCCAGATCTACGAGGGTACCAACGGCATTCAGGCGCTGGACCTGATGGGGCGCAAAGTGGTGGGCAGTCAGGGCCGGCTTTACGAACTGTTTGCCGAGGACGTAGCCGCGTTCATTGAGAGCCAGACAGACAATGCAGCCCTGCATCCGTATCTGGAGCCACTGGCGGCTGCGCTGGAACGGCTTTCCGATGTCACTGAGCATGTCATCAGTCAGTCCGCTGACAATCCGAATGCCATCGGGGCTGCGTCAGTGGATTATCTTGACCTGTTCGGGCTGACCGCACTGGGCTATATGTGGGCCCGTATTGTGAGCGCCGCTGCGCCAAAAGCAGAGGGTGACAACACCGGGTTCTACACGGGCAAGCTCAAAACCGCCCGGTTCTACTTCGACCGGTTGTTGCCCAGGACCGTCTCCCTGGCTGAAGGTATCCGTAGCGGCAGCGATGCCATGATGGCACTCACCGCCGAGGAGTTTTAAGAAAGTACGACCGGGGCCGGCAAGGCCCCGGTTTTGTTCTGAAAGCCCGGCCGGTGGACTGGCCATGGTCCGAGCGCCTTATTTCAGGCGCTTGCGGATACGTTCATAGCCTTCCTTGAGATCGTGTGCCAGCCTTTTCGTGGCCTGCCGAGCGTCTTCGGTGACCCCCTCCGCGTCATCAGAGACTGCATCCAGCTTGTTTAAAAAGCGCTTCCATTCAGTTTCCAGATCGTCCCACTCGTCCTTGACCTCGGCCCGTGCCAGATGCAGTTGCAGGCGAATTTCATCCCGATTCTGGCGAATCGAGTCTGACAGCTTTTTGAGTTCATCTCTAAGGCTCATGCACAAACCTCCTTTTCAGGCGTAGGCAATAAACTCCCTGTGGCCTTTGCCACAATTCAACGATGCGACCGGAGGCCAGCCATTGTCAAGCCGTCAGGGAGCCTCTGATCAGGTCTCGTGACAGCCCAATATTTTATCAGTGTTTCCAGGCAACGGTAGAGTGCCGACCGGACAGGAGCGCTCAGCAGGTTCGGCTACAACGTGCGCAGGGTGATGGCCATTTCACGCAGATAATGCCACGCGGGGTGGTCGCCAAGTCCTTTGGCGGCGCGGTCAGCGTCGCTGCACAGGGCGATTGCCTGGTAAAGTTGGGACAGCCGCAGCCGCTCTGCGGCTTTCTGCAGCGCGCGGGCGCGGGTAATCTGACGTATACCCCGGGCTTTCAGAAACGCCTGCGCCTGTTCCCGCCGGGCGATGGCCTGTTTTAGCTCCATGGTCATGTTGAGGTCCCGGTTCAGCAGGGTCAACAGGCCCAGCGGATTGTCGCCCTCCTGTTGCAGTGCGCCGATCACCTTCTGGGCATTAGCGACCTGACCGGTCAACAACTCGGTCACCAGTTCGAACTGGTTGAACCGGGCGCTGTTCTGGACCGCCTGTTCCACCGTCTCCTCATCAATGGTGCCGCTCTTGCTGAACAGCCCGAGCCGATCCAGTTCCTGGCCGGCGGCAAGCAGGTTGCCCTCCAGGCGTTCGGTGAGGACCGCGAGGGCCCCCCGGGTCAGCGTAAGCCCATGGCTTTGCGCGCGTTGCTGCAGCCAGCCGGGGAACTTGTCAGGTTCGATCGGCCAGATGGTGACGTGGACGCCGGTCGCCTGCAGTTGCTTGTACCATTTACGGCGGATCTCCCCGGCGTCCAGTCGCGGACTGATCAATATCAGGATGATGTCGTCGGGGGGAGACTGGAGGAACTGCTCTATGACCTCTCGACCGTCGCCGAGTTTGCCGTTGGGCAGGTGGATTTCGATACGGCGTTTTTCCGCAAACAGGGACAGGGCGCCGAATTCTTCTGCGACTCCGGGCCAGCTCAGGTGTCGGTCCGCGTGATAGGTGATCCGATCGAGGAAGCCCGCGTCCCGGGCCGCTGCGCGAATCTGGTCACAGGCCTCCTGAACCAGTAACGGTTCGTCACCGGAGACCAGGTAAATCGGCGCCAGGCCCTTCTTTAGCAGTTGCGGGAGTTGGCCCGGCTGGGCTTTCATGGCTGTTTGTCCGGGCCCTGGTTTTTGCCCGCCTGGCTGGCGTCATTCCGCAGTGCCTTGATGCGGGCGTCGGTCAGCGGCGTGAGTCGAAAGATAATCTGCTGGGCCAGGCGCTGGTTGAGTGTCTCGGTGAGGGTGTCCTGTTCACGCTGTTTGGCCAGGACATTGGTTGCATCATACTGATAGACTTCGCTGCTGCTGATCTCCTGATCCGCGACCAGTGGCACCTGATCTGCCGTGATGACGGACATCGTGACCCGTTGTCGAAGCGTGTACTCGGCAGCAACCGCGTTACGGGTAATGGCACTGGCCCGACGGGTCTCGCGAAAATCGCTCAGTTTCAGCAGGTAATCCGCCTTCGAACGTTCCACAACCTTGACGTTACCCAGCCGGAGTTGATCCTCAACGGTCTGGCACAAAGTAAGCGGCAGTGCATCACCGCACACCACGGCCAGAGGCTGGACCGCAGCCGAAACCGGCGCCGCGCCGCGCAGTTGAAACCCGCAGCCAGTGATCAGACCGGCCAGAAGCAGGATCGGTGCGCGCCGGGTGATGGTGGTGAGCATGGACACCTCAGTTGGCAACAATGTTAACGAGTTTACCGGGCACCACAATAACCTTGCGCACGGTCTTGCCGTCGGTGAACCGGCTGACATTCTCGTCTTCCAGCGCCAGCGTCTCCAGCGCGTCCTTGTCGATATCGGCGGGGACATCGACCCTGGAACGAACCTTGCCATTGACCTGAAGAACCACCTGGAGGCTGCTGCGTTCCATTGCTGCGGACTCTGGTTCAGGCCAGCGAACGTCCACGACCGGCGTATCATGACCCAACACTTGCCACAGGCTGTGACAGATATGCGGGGTGATCGGTGCGAGCATAAGCACGGCCACTTCCAGTGCCTCCTGTACAACCGCCCTGTCCTGATCGTCCGCAATGCTCAATCGGTTGACTTCGTTCAACAGTTCCATGACGGCCGCGATGGCGGTATTGAACGTCAATCGTCGACTGATGTCATCACTGACCTTGGCAATGGTTTCGTGGGTCTTGCGGCGCAAATCCTTGCGGGCGTCTGTCAGTGCAGACTGGTTGATCGCTGGCACGGCCTCTGCGCCGACATGCTCGTGCACCATCCGCCAGAGCCGCCTGAGGAAGCGGTGAGCCCCCTCCACGCCGCTGTCGGACCATTCCAGGGACTGCTCGGGCGGCGCGGCGAACATCATGAACAGGCGGACCGTATCGGCACCGTGCTGGTCGATGATGGCCTGGGGGTCGATGCCGTTGTTTTTGGACTTGGACATCTTGGTGGTGCCACCGTTAATCACCGGCTGACGGTCGCGGCTGTCATAAGCGGCCGTAACCTGTCCCTTGTCATTTTTTTCCACCGTCACATCGGCCGGGGAAATCCAGACCTTGCCCCCGTTGTCATCTTCCCGGTAATAGGTATCGGCCAGCACCATGCCCTGGCACAGCAACCGCCTGAATGGCTCTGAACTGCTGACCAGGCCGACATCCCTCAGCAGTTTGTGGAAAAAGCGGGCGTACAGCAGGTGCAGAATGGCGTGTTCTATGCCGCCGACGTACTGGTCCACCGGCAGCCAGTAATTGGCCGCGTCCGGGTCGAGCATGCCCTGATCGTAGTTGGGGCTGCAAAAGCGGGCGTAATACCAGGACGACTCCATGAACGTGTCAAAAGTGTCCGTCTCCAGGGTCGCCGGCTGCCCGTTGAACTGTGTCCTGGCCCACTCCGGATCCGCCTTGATGGGCGATTTGACGCCGTCCATTTCCACGTTTTCAGGCAGGGTAACCGGAAGTTGATCGTCGGGCACCGGTCGTTCGGTGCCGTCATCCAGGGTCATCATGGGGATCGGGGCGCCCCAGTAACGTTGGCGTGACACTCCCCAGTCCCGGAGCCGGTAATTGGTGGTGCGTTTGCCGATGCCCTGTTGCTCCAGGTGGTCGGCAATAGCTTCGAAGGCTTCGGCGCTGGTCAGACCGGTGTACTGTCCGGAAGAAACCAGAACGCCTTTTTCCGTAAAGGCGGCGTCCTGGATGTCGATCGGGCAATGGTCGACGGGGGCAATGACCTGTCTGATCGGCAACCGGTATTTCAGGGCGAACTCGTGGTCACGCTCGTCGTGGGCCGGAACCGCCATCAGCGCCCCGGTTCCATAATCCATCAGCACAAAGTTGGCGACCCAGACCGGGATCAGCTCGTCCGTAAGCGGGTGGACCGCCTGATAGCCCGTATCGATGCCGGCCTTTTCCATGACTGCCATATCGGCTTCTGCGGTCTTGCTGTTGCGGCATTGCTCAACAAACTCCGCCACCTCGGGATTCTGTTCAGCGGCCGCCTTTGCCAGTGGATGTTCGGCGGCAACCGCCATGTAACTGACGCCCATCAGGGTATCGGGCCGCGTTGTATAAACCGTCAGACTGTCATCACGACCGTGCAGCGGAAAATCCAGCTCGGTTCCCACCGATTTGCCGATCCAGTTCCGCTGCATCGCTTTGACCTGTTCAGGCCAGTCTTCCAGTTCATCAAGGTCGGCCAGAAGTTCGTCGGCGTAATCAGTAATGCGAATGAACCACTGGGGAATTTTCTTCTGTTCAACCAGGGCGCCGGACCGCCAGCCGCGGCCGTCGACCACTTGTTCATTGGCGAGAACGGTCTGGTCAACCGGGTCCCAGTTCACCGTGGACATTTTTTTGTAGACCAGTCCCTTCTCGTAAAGCCGGGTAAAGAACCACTGCTCCCAGCGGTAATAGTCGGGCTTGCAGGTGGCCAGTTCGCGATCCCAGTCGTAGCCGAAACCCAGTTGCTTGAGCTGATTTTTCATGTAGTCGATGTTGGCATAGGTCCATTTTGCCGGTGCGGTCCTGTTACTGATGGCCGCGTTCTCCGCCGGCAGACCGAAGGCATCCCAACCCATGGGCTGCATGACGTTCATCCCCTGCATGCGCTGGTAACGGGAAATAACGTCGCCAATGGTGTAGTTGCGCACATGGCCCATATGCAGTTTGCCACTGGGGTAGGGGAACATGGACAGGCAGTAGTACTTGGGTTTACCCGGTTCCTCTTTTACGCTGAACGTCTTGTGGTCTTCCCAGAACTGTCGAGCGGTCTGCTCAACATCGCGTGGGCTGTATTGCTCGTCCATTCGTGCCATTACTGAATTTACCCTGTGGTCAAAAGCGGTCGTCTGGTTGAATTATCAAGCGGCCGGACATTCTAACGCACAGGCGGCCCGACAGGTAGTCTGGACAAAAGCGTGCGCAGCCACGGACGGATTAGTAAATAAACGGTAATTGGCCTATAGCCAAGTGCGAGGGCATCTTGCAGTAAAGGCGGCGATCACAGGCGGAACTTTTTGCAGGCCTCCCCGGCACCTGTGTGCCAGACTGATAGCAGGGAAGGGACAGATCGTCACGCAACCGGACTGCCCGATAACGCTGAGGAGATAATGATTATGACCACACCCTCTGACAAGCATCTCTCTGACCGTGCGTTAAGCGCCTATGACCGAATGCTCGCCCGGGTCGAGTCCCGGCTGGCCGACGCCGAGGAGAAATCGCTGGCCACACTGCGTCGAGAAATCGATGACGCGGTGGAATTCGAGGCGGGCCTGAAAGAACTGACCCGGGAAGAGGTGGACCTGTTGTCAGCGTACCTGAGGCGGGATCTTGAGCATCTTGTCCGGTTTGTTGACGAGACCGGAGAAGGGGTACGGGAATGGCTGCAACTGGACATGGCTCTGCTGGAACACCAATTGGCCGATCTGTTGTTCTCGATCGCCGATAAAACCCGGGTCGACAGCCTCGAACTGACGCAGAAACTCAGTAATCAGGACGTCAGTCACTACATCAGCGGTGAAATTGCCACCGCCGGCATGTTCAAGTGCCTTAATTGTGAGCATATGAGGTGCCTGACGGCCACCAGTCATCTCCAGCCTTGCGAGGCCTGCGGGTCCCATTACTTCGAGCGTATTACCAGTCGCTGGCCCGGTGAAAGGGCAGAACCGGGCGCGGCGACGGATTAGGCGGGCTGCGGAGGCTGGCGCCGCTCACGGATAAATACAATCAGAATCACCGCGAGGGTCAGAGCGGGCCAGGACCCCGACAGCATGTACGGGGTGGCGCCGGTGGCCATGTATACGTCACCCCGCATTGTCTGGCGGGTGAATTGAGGAATTGTTTCGGTGACCTGACCTTTCTCGTCAATAATCGCCGTCAGACCATTGTTGGTGTCCCGAAGCATATAACGCCCGGTTTCCAGCGCCCGCATGCGGGCAATCTGAAGATGCTGGAGCGGACCGAGTGAGTGTCCGAACCAGCCATCGTTACTGATGGTTATCAACAGATCCATATTCCTTGCCCCGCGGGCGACAAAATCCGGATAGGCGACTTCGTAGCAGATGAACGGCCTGATGTTATAGCCGTTGGCGGTGAGCGGCGGCTGGTTCTCCGGCCCCGGGGAAAAGCTCGACATCGGCAGGTCAAAAAAACCGATCAGGCCCCTCAGCCAGTGCTGCAGGGGCACATATTCTCCAAACGGCACCAGCCGCTGCTTATGGTACATGCCCTGACCATTACCGATGGCCATGATGCTGTTGTGGTACGTGAAATCCTTGAGGCGATCACTGTAGCCATACCAGGGGATGCCGGTAATCAGGGTGCTGTCCGGCCCGAGTTGTTCGCGGATGTACTCGATGATCTTGCCAGCCTGGTCCTGGGGCAGCGGAATGGCGGTCTCTGGCCACACGATGATCGCCTGCTGCCAGTCATTTTCGGTCAGCCCCAGGTAGGTCTGAATCTGGTGTTTGAGAAACTCCGGGTCCCATTTGATCTGTTGCGGAATATTGCCCTGCATCGCCGCGATCGGTGTCGGTTTATCGGACACGCTGGTCCACTGTATACGGTTGAGGAATGGCCCGGTTAACCAGGGGATCAGGGTAATCAGAACAACACTCAGTACGGCGACAAACCGCCGGCGACGTATCAGGAGTGGGGCGGCCCAGAGCCCGATACCGGTCGCCACTATCAAGAACGTGATGCCATAGACGCCCATGACCGGCGCGAACCCAGCCAGCGGGCCGTCGACCTGAGCGGTGCCCAGATACAGCCAGGGAAAGCCGGTCAGTAACCAGCTGCGTAGCCAGTCACCCAGAATCCATACGGCAGGCAGGAGCAGCAGGCGACGAACCGGGCTGCCGGGGGTCAGGCGACCCCAGAGCCAGAACGCGAGACCGTGAAACAGGGCCAGGCCGGCCACAAACAGGGTTGTCAGCACCAACGCAATAGCGGCTGGGGTGTTGCCGAACTCGCTGATGCTCACGTATACCCAGGACACACCGGTCCCGAACAGTCCCACGCCAAACAGCCAGCCGGCCCGGAACAACCTTCGCGGGGGCAGGTCAAGGCTGGCGAAGAGCACCAGTACGATGGACAGTGGCCCGAGCCACCACCAGTGGAAAGGCGCAAAAGTCAGGGTCTGTAATGCGCCGGCCAGCAGCAGGGCCAGCGCCTGTGTCCACCTCGACCGGCTCAATCGGTGTAGCCCGTCAGGCACTGCGCGTGACCTGCAGCAGGCGAATCACCCGGTTGTCGGCATTGGCAATGGTAAAGGTCAGACCGCCGAATTCGGTTGCCTCACCCCGGCGGGGCAGGTGGCCAAACTCTTTCAGTACCACGCCGCCAATGGTATCAAATTCTTCCTCGTCAAGGCTGGTTTCGAAGAATTCATTGAAATCCTCGATGGGCGTGACCGCCTTGACCGCAAAACTGCCATCACCCCGGGCCTTGATATGGGTTTCCTCGTCGAAGTCGTGCTCGTCTTCGATTTCACCGACAATCTGCTCCAGCACGTCCTCGATGGTGATCAGCCCGGCGGTACCGCCATACTCGTCCACCACGATGGCCATGTGGTTACGGGTTTCCTTGAATTCCTTGAGCAACTGGTTGAGGCGCTTGCTCTCAGGCACGAATGTCGGTGGTCGGAGAATTTCGCGGATGCGGTTCCAGTTGAGGTCGTTGTTGAGCGCCAGTGGCAGCAGATCCTTGGCGAGCAGGACGCCGATGACATCGTCCTGACTGTCACCGATCACCGGGAACCGGCTGTGGGCGGACTCCATGATGTCCGCAAGAAAGGTTTTTGGCTCCTGGGAGGCCCGGACCGTTACCATTTGGGAACGGGGGATCATGATTTCGTCGACACGCATATCAATGACCTGCATGGCGCCTTCGATGATACTCATGGCATCGGCATCGATGATGTTCTGGGTTTCGGCGTCACGAAGGATTTCCAGCACGTCCTCAACGGACTCAGGCTCGCTGGAGAAAGCCTGTGATAAACGCTCCAGCCAGGACTTGCTGCCCTGGCTGCGACTCGACTGATCGTCGCTCATGAGTCCTGTTCCATATCCTCTGTTGCGTATGGATTGCCAAAGCCAAGCCCTGCGAGGAGTTGGATCTCCAGCGTCTCCATAACGTCTGCATCGGCGTCGTTGAGGTGATCGTAGCCCTGCAGGTGAAGCATGCCATGGATCACCATGTGCGCCCAGTGTGCGTGCAGCGCTTTGTCCTGCTCCCGGGCTTCCCGTTCAACCACCGGCACACAGATGACCAGATCTCCGGCCAACGGAACCGTTATACCGGCTGGCGCCTCAAATGGGAAGGAAAGCACGTTGGTTGGTCCGCTTTTATGGCGATACTCAGTGTTCAGTTCCGCACTCTCATCGCTATCGACCAGTCGCAACGTCACCTCGGAGTCGTAATCCTGACGCCAGGCCATAGCTGCCCATGACTGAAGCTGTTCGTCTCCGGGAATGTCCGCGCCCGCGACGACGCGCTGTATGTCAACGATGAGCTCACTCATTGTTGCTGACGGTCCCCGGCGTCGAAGGCATCATAGGCCTCCACAATGCGCTGAACCAGAGGATGACGGACCACATCCCGGGCTTCGAAGCGGGTAAAGCCGACACCGGAAACCTTGCTCAGCACCGCGGCCGCGTGGATCAGGCCGGAGTTCTGACCGCGGGGCAGGTCGACCTGGGTGGTGTCGCCGGTGATAACCGCAGTGGAGCCAAAACCGATGCGGGTCAGGAACATTTTCATCTGCTCCCGGGTGGTGTTCTGGCTTTCATCGAGAATGATGAATGCGTTATTGAGCGTCCGTCCACGCATGAACGCCAGCGGTGCAATTTCAATCACACTCTTCTCGATAAGCCGCGTTACCTGGTCGAAGCCGAGCATTTCGTAGAGCGCGTCATAGAGTGGACGCAGGTATGGATCGACTTTCTGGGCGAGGTCGCCGGGCAGGAAGCCGAGTTTTTCTCCGGCTTCCACCGCCGGTCTCACCAGCAGAATGCGCTTGACCTGCTCGTCCTTGAGGGCTTCCACGGCGCAGGCAACCGCCAGCCAGGTCTTGCCGGTACCGGCCGGGCCAATGCCGAAGTTCAGGTCATGGCTGCGAATACTGTGGACATAGCGTTGCTGATTGGCCCCGCGCGGCTTGGCCTGCAGTTTCGGCGTTTTCACCACCATCAGGCTACCGTCGAACGGAACCTCTTCCGGCAGGCGTTCAAACCCGGACTCGCGGATGAACAGGTGGACCGTATCCGGCGTAATGTCATCGGTGGCTTCGGTTTCCCGGTAAAGGTGACGCAACACCTCCACCGCCGCAGCCACATGCTCGGTTTCGCCCTCTACCCGGAAGTGGTGTCCGCGACGGCCGATGCGCACGTCCATGCGGCGCTCAATGTGCTTGAGGTGCTCGTCAAATTGGCCACACAGGCTGGTAAGCCGGCGCTGGTCCGCGGGATGCAGATCAAATTCTCTGGCGTCGTTGGTTTTCAAATAATCCTCTTTGCCATGGTAGCGTCCGATTTCGGCACGCCGGTTATTCTGAGCAGGGCCGCCGGGCTCGGGCAGATAGACGGCATACTGAGTTATGTGGGTTCGGACGAACGAAAAACAAGCGTGGCCGCAAAGACCTGTCCGCTGACTCTGTCGCCTGTCAGTACAAATGATTATCGATCGGCACGCCGCGCAATGAATTCGGTAGGGCTTCCCGGATTTCAACGTCGATAAAGTAACCCACGACCTCAGGATCCTCGTGGCGAAAATTCACTATTCGGTTGTTCTCGGTGCGACCGGAATATTCGCCGGGATCTTTCTTCGACAGTCCGGTGACCAGAATGCGCTGGGTCGATCCCACCATGCGACGGCTGATCTCAAAAGCCTGCTGGTTGATGCGGTCCTGCAGGATACTCAGGCGCTGCTTTTTCACCGCCAACGGGGTGTCGTCCGGCAGATCCGCCGCCGGTGTACCGGGTCGGGCACTGTATATGAAACTGAACGAGACATCGAAGCCGATGTCGTTAATGAGTTTCATGGTGTCCTCGAAATCCCGGTCGGTTTCCCCCGGAAAACCAATGATGAAATCCGACGAGAAACTGATGTCCGGACGGATTTTCCGTAACCGGCGTAACTTGGATTTGTACTCAAGCGCGGTATGACCCCGTTTCATCATCGCCAGAATGCGGTCCGAGCCACTTTGCACGGGCAGGTGCAGATGACTGACCAGTTCCGGTACCTGCTCGTAAGCTTCGATCAGTGAATCGGAGAACTCCACCGGGTGCGAGGTGGTGTAGCGGATGCGGTCGATGCCGTCGATGCTGGCAATCAGTGCCACCAGCTCGGCCATGTCCATGGTGTCGCCGTCGTGGGTTTCGCCGCGATAGGCATTGACGTTCTGGCCCAGCAGATTCACCTCGCGAACGCCCTGGTCCGCCAGGTGAGCGACTTCGGCGATCACATCGTCAACCGGTCGGCTGACTTCCTCGCCACGGGTGTAGGGCACAACGCAGAAGGTGCAGTATTTGCTGCAGCCTTCCATGATCGATACAAACGCGGACGGACCGTCCGCACCGGGCGAGGGCAGGTTGTCGAATTTTTCGATCTCGGGGAAGCTGACGTCCACCACGCCCACGCCGCCGCTTTTTGAGCGGACCTGTGTGATCATCTCGGGGAGCCGATGCAGGGTCTGGGGACCAAACACCATGTCGACGTAGGGGGCCCGGTCGATAATGGCCTGGCCTTCCTGGCTGGCGACGCAGCCACCCACGCCAATGATCAGTTCCGGCTTATTGGCTTTCAGACGCTTCCATCGTCCCAGTTGATGAAACACCTTCTCCTGGGCCTTTTCCCGGATGGAGCAGGTGTTGAGCAACAGAATGTCCGCATCGTCGGCGGAGTCGGTCATCTCCACCGCTTCACCGGTCTGTAGCAGGTCCGCCATGCGCGAGGAGTCGTACTCGTTCATCTGGCAGCCATGGGTCTTGATAAACAGCTTCTTGGCCATGAGTCTCTATTACGTCGGAGGATGTCCGCGCGGCCGGATCGACAACGCGTCTTCAAAGGGACTGCACAGTATAGCGATTTGATCAATCTGCAACCAGAGGGGTGCGGGAATCACTGCGGGGTCCGGGCACTGCCAATGGCATGAGTCCGGACGCGGCAAGTCACTGGCGGTCTTCGAGGTATCGCTGCAACTGTTCCCGCAGGGCTTTGGGCAGGCGAGTGATGGTCAGTGCATCCTGTTCCCGGTCGTAGTAAATCGCCTGATTTACCAGATCCGAGGAGAACGAAACACTCATACCACCACCGGAGCCGGCAATGCGCACCAGTTTTTTCACTTTCCGGTGGTCCGGATGAAGCACGGCGTCCTCGGGGATTTCCTGATCCCGGGACACAAACTGGCGAAAGCGCTCGGGCTGATCTTCATCCAGATAGCCTGAAAGTGCCGACACCTCCACGGGCTCCCCAAGGGCGTGCTGCTCCTTGCAGAACTCGTAGGCCCGGGCGCGTACTTTGCCGGCCTCATCCGGTGCATCGGCCTGGCGTGCGAACGCCTCCACGGCATCCAGAAAGGTGGCGGTCTCTTTCTCTACATCCACCTGGTTGGTGAACCCGACCAGGCGAAGGAACAGGTCACCGGTCTCGCCGGTGCCGCGGGCATGCACCAGCGTCAGATAAGTGTTGCGACCGGTGTCCTCCTGCCAGTCATCCAGTTCGACACGCAGCGCCAGATTCAGGCGAGACAGGCTGAGCACGTCGGTGGCGTCCAGGCTCTGGCTGGCGTCAAATTGCAGGGCGCTGTCGCTCTCGACAATCAACAGGTACACAACATCGCTGTCGGCCAGTGCTTCATGGACCAGCATGAGGTGGCCCTGGTGTTCGTCCTGGCTGCTGTTCAGCAGTTCCTGCCACTGACCGAACAGGCGGTTGGTCAGCGACTCGAAGGATTGCTTCTGTGCCAGGTAGTCCTTCAGCCAGGCGCTGAACGGACACTCACCGATGTCGTCGGAGAAACGGCCGTATTTTTTCCCCGGCTTGCTGTTGAACAGCCGCTTCATCTGTTTGTGAAGCGCTTCGTAATCCCCTCCGGGCTCGTCCAGCACGGTTCCCGGCCGGGTGACAGCTGGCTGCCCTGGCTGCAATTGACTGGCAAAAACGGTTCTCAGGTGTTTGATAGACATAAATTTAAAGTCGCTTGTCGCGAATCAGGTTCTGAATCAGCTTATGAGCTACCGCAGCCACGTCAGACTCGTCATCTGTGTCGGCGTAGGCAGTGGCGATATCGGAACCCAGATCCACGACCAGTGCAATCAGACCATGCGCCATCAGCAATTGCGCCGTGCGCCGGCGATCCTCAGCGCCGCCAACGGTATCTTCGGAGACGATAACGGGTGTTTTGCCCAGATCGAACAGCTCCCGTTCCAGCGCCAGGGCCAGGTTCGGTGCCTGCCTGCCATTGCAGCCGATAATCAACGGTTTCTGCGCGAGGCGGCGGGCGCGCTCGTCGGCGCTGACCGGTTCAAAGGCCCGGCTGCCGCTGCTGGCAAGGCCGCTGATCATGCCGGCGCCCACGGTCACGTTGGTGAGCCGGTCGATCACAATAAAGCCGCCGGTCGCGCGATTCCGGGGGTAGGGATCGAACGCCACTGGCTGACTGAGCGTGAGTTCGCACAGCCCGATTTCGTTGAGTGCCAGGGCATTAATCCCGGTCTGTTGCTCCAGCGTGTTGACGTCTGTCCGGTAGGCGATCTGGCGAACGGAGCCGGAGGTGAAGGTCGGGCCGAGCTTGATATCGTAAAGACGTCCGGTCTCCAGCGCCTTGTCTGTCATCCAGACAATATTTGCGTTGAACCGGTTGCTGACATGAGGTTCGTCCTCCGGCTTGACCAGCATGTCACCCCGGCTGACGTCGATTTCGTCGTTCAGGGTCAGGGTCACTGCCTGGTCAATGTAGGCTTCGTCCAGATTGCCATCAAAGGTGACAACTTCCTTGACGGTACTGGTGCGACGCGATGGTAACGCCATCACAGTATCGCCGGGACGGATAACACCGGAGGCAATGGTGCCGCAAAAACCGCGGAAATTGAGGTTGGGACGGTTCACGTACTGAACGGGCAGGCGGAAGTGTTCAAGGTTCTTGTCCCGGCCCACTTCCACCGTTTCCAAGATTTCCATCATCGGCTGGCCGCTGAACCAGGGCGTGTTTTCGCTGCGGGAAACGACATTGTCGCCTTCGAGCGCGGAAATAGGAACGAACCGCACATCCTTCAGGCCCAGTTTGTCCGCAAAGGCCAGGTAATCCTGTTTGATGTCCTCAAAGCGCTGCTCGCTGAAATCCACCAGGTCCATTTTGTTGATGGCGACAACAATGTGACGAATGCCCAGCAGGGAGGCGATGAATGAGTGGCGCCGGGTCTGGGTCAATACGCCGTGACGGGCATCGATCATCATGATGGCAAGCTGCGCGGTCGAGGCGCCGGTGGCCATGTTGCGGGTGTACTGCTCATGCCCGGGTGTGTCGGCAATAATGAACTTGCGCTTGTCGGTGGAGAAATAGCGGTAGGCAACATCAATTGTGATGCCCTGTTCCCGTTCCGCCTGCAGCCCGTCAACCAGCAACGCCAGATCAAGTTTTTCACCGGTCGTGCCCAGCTTGGCGCTGTCTGCCTTGAGGCTGGCCATGTGATCTTCGTAGATCATCTTGGTGTCATGCAGCAAGCGGCCGATCAGTGTGCTTTTACCGTCATCAACGCTGCCGCAGGTCAGCAGGCGCAACAGTTCCTTGTCTTCGTGTTGTTTCAGGTAAGCCTGAATATCGTCGGCGATCAGATCTGATTGATGTGACATGGTTTAACCTATCCCGGTGACCGGCAGCGAGCTGTTCGGGCGTTGTCGGTCGCAAATCGTAAAAGGGGTTGCTCAGGGTCTGAACCGGACCGGGTCCGGAACCGGCTCAGAAGTAGCCTTCGCGTTTTTTCTGTTCCATGGAGCCGGCAGAGTCATGGTCAATAACCCGGCCTTCGCGCTCTGAGCTCTTGGCCAGCAGCATCTCCTGAATGATGTCGGTCAGCGTGTCGGCCCTGGATTCAATGGCGCCGGTCAGCGGATAACAGCCCAGTGTGCGGAAACGCACCGACTTCATCATCGGCTTTTCGCCCTCTTTCAACGGCATGCGATCATCGTCCACCATGATCAGCGTGCCGTCCCGTTCTACAACCGGCCGTTCGGCGGCGTAATAAAGCGGGACCAGCTCAATGTTTTCCAGATAGATGTACTGCCAGATATCCAGTTCGGTCCAGTTGGAAAGCGGGAAAACGCGAATGCTTTCGCCCTTGTTGATCTTGCCGTTGTAGGTGTTCCAGAGCTCCGGGCGCTGGTTTTTGGGATCCCAGCGGTGGTACTCGTCACGGAACGAGTAGACCCGTTCCTTGGCCCGGGATTTTTCCTCATCACGGCGGGCGCCGCCGAACGCTGCGTCAAACCGGTATTTGTTCAGGGCCTGTTTCAACGCCTGGGTTTTCATGATGTCGGTGTGTTTGGCGCTGCCGTGCGTGAACGGCCCGACACCCTGTTCCACGCCCTCCTGATTGGTGTGGACAATCAGATCCAGATCAAATTTCCTGGCCTGGCGGTCGCGGAATTCGATCATTTCCCGGAATTTCCAGGTGGTGTCCACGTGCAACAGAGGAAATGGAATGCGGCCCGGATAAAAGGCCTTCCGGGCCAGGTGCAACATCACCGACGAGTCTTTGCCGATGGAGTACATCATGACCGGATTGTCAAACTCGGCAGCGACCTCCCGGATGATATGGATGCTTTCAGCTTCCAGCTGTTTGAGATGCGTCAGGTTATAGTGAGTCATCGTATCCTGTTACCGCTGCGCGGTGGGCGCGTGTAATGGCTTGAATAAAGGCCTGAGAGGAAACCGGCTGGTTGCGGTCTGGCACTGCTTCAACCGACTGCCCGTGTGGCTCTGTTCGAAACGACAGGCCGAGAGGATCGGCATTCGGCGCCCGGGGTTTCCCCTTGTAAGGGTCTGAGTGATCGAACGCTCGCGACCAGAGACAGGTGGCCCTTATGATCGATCCTTATGATAACAGAGGGGGGAATGGCATAAGAAGTGTTGGTGCTAGAGTTTGACGCTATAAGAATATGCCGGATGCCGACCGCCTTCTCAGCGCGGGGCATGGCATGGCTGGGCTGTCTACCCGGCTGGGTTGAGTTGTCGGCTAACGTATTGATCGACGTATTGACGTCCGTTTCCGTCAAAATCACAGAACTGAACGCCAACGTGGAAGGTGTCGCGGGCGATGCGCCGAATGTTGACAATCTGACACTGAGCACTCACGGCTACGGTCTGTGATGCGATGACCGGCAGGCAGAACCGGGTCGTTACGGGAATGCCTTCACCGGCAGCCGGTGACCGTTTACCCGGGGCGAGCCTGTTCACGATGTCTCCGGAGCAGGTGATCATCATGCCGGCGCGAGACAGATTGGTGGTCTGGCATTCCACACTATCGCCGTTGTCATGCTGTACTGTAATGGCCAGTAAGGCATCCACGCGTTGTTGGTTTCTCAGGTTGGGCCTGGCGCTTGACGGTGACTTCATCTTTACCCGCCTGGTGCGAAGGGCTGGCTGTTTCAGAACTGACAGGGACGCTTGCGAGCGCTTTCGCCCGGTTTCGGTATCAGGTTTGCTTTTGCTGTGTGCCGTCTGTCCGGACAATTCGTTACCCATACAGAACTCTTCTGTTATTTGCGGCTGAGTCGGTCGAGCCTTTGTTTGCCTGGCTGATTGATGATTTGATCAACGCGTCCTTTATTGCCCAATAAGCCGTGAAGAGCTGAAAGTTTAGCTGCTTGTTAAATGATCAGCAACCGGACGTGTCGTAGTTACCGTCGCGTCGGCCAGTGGCCGGCTCCGGGCGTGCTTACCGGTCCAGTTTGCGCCGGAGAATCTCATTGAACAGTTTCGGGTTGCCCTGGCCCCCGGACGCTTTCATCAATGGTCCCATGAAACCGCCCAGTAGTTTCTTGCGCTTTTTGTCGTCGGCCTGCTGGTACTGGGCGATCTGCTCACCCATGTCCGCCAGCACTGTGTCGACAATCTGCTCCAGCGCCGCGGTGTCAGAGACCTGGCGCAGTCCACGCGCCTCAATCAGCGAATCCACATCGGTTGCCTCACCGTCCCAGAGTCCCTCGAAGACCTTCTTGGCGCCGCTCGAGGACAGGGTACCGTCACTGATGCGCAGGATCAGCGCGCCCAGCTGGGCGCCGGTGACCGGACAGTTGGCCGGTTCCCGGTCCTCGCTGTTCAGGCGGGCGCTGAGTTCTCCCAGCAGCCAGTTCGCGGCCAGTTTGGGGTCTTTCCCGTGCTTTACCGTGTCCTCGAACAGCTGGGCCATCGCGGCGCCGCTGCTCAACAGACCGGCGTCATAATCGGTCAGGCCGTATGCTGTCATGAAGCGCGCTTTGCGGGCATCGGGCAGTTCCGGCAGGTGCTGTCGCGCGTGCGCTATGAACGCGTCGTCGATCACCACGGGGAGCAGGTCAGGGCAGGGGAAGTAGCGGTAATCGTTGGCTTCCTCCTTGGTACGCATGGAGCGGGACTGCTGGGTATCGCCATCGTAGAGCCGGGTTTCCTGGACGATGGCGCCGCCGTCGGTCAGCACGTCAATCTGCCGTTCGACTTCCTGATGTATGGCCTGCTCCATAAAGCGGAACGAGTTGAGGTTCTTGGTTTCCGTGCGGGTGCCAAGTTTGTCCTCGCCCTTCGGGCGGATGGATACGTTGACGTCAAACCGCATGGATCCCTGTGACATATTGCCGTCGCAGATACCAATCGACGTTACAATGCCGTGGAGCTTGCGGGCAAAGGCGACCGCTTCGTCTGCGCTGCGCATGTCCGGTTCGGTGACGATTTCGATCAGTGGTGTGCCTGCCCGATTCAGGTCAATACCCGACATGCCATGGAAGTCCTCGTGCAGGGACTTGCCAGCGTCTTCTTCCAGGTGCGCATGGTGGATGCGGATCCGTTTCTGGCGCCCGTCTGCCAGTTCAATATCCACGTGGCCGGGGCCGACGATAGGTTGAGCCAGTTGGGTGGTCTGATAGCCTTTGGGAAGATCCGGGTAGAAATAGTTTTTGCGCTCGAAAACCGAGCGTCGGCTGATGTCCGCCTCAATGGCCAGTCCCAGCATCACGGCATATCGAAAGGCTGCCTCGTTGGCCACCGGCAGAGTACCAGGCATCGCCAGATCAACCGCGCTGGCCTGGGTATTTGGCTCGGCGCCGTAGGCGGTACTGCTGCCCGAGAATATCTTGGTCTGGGTGGCGAGCTGAACATGAATTTCGAGCCCGATCACAACGTCCCATTGCATGCAGTGTCTCCTCTGGTGGAAGCCGGCCCGTTGTCCGGCTCCCCATCAATCCGGTTATGAGATTCAGTCGTTGGGGGTGCGCAGGTGCCAGTCCGTTGCCTGCTGGAACTGATGCGCAACATTCAGCAGGCGCGCTTCATCAAAATAGCGACCGATGATCTGCAGCCCCACGGGCAGGCCGTCGATCATGCCAGCCGGTACAGACATGGCCGGCAGTCCCGCCAGGTTGGTCGAAATGGTAAAAATGTCTTCCAGATACATGGTCACCGGATCACTGGTCTTTTCACCCTGTACGAACGCCGGCGAGGGCGTCGTCGGGCTCATGATCACGTCCACATCGTCAAACGCGTCAATAAAATCCTGGCGGATCAGCCGGCGGACTTTCTGGGCTTTCGCGTAATAGGCGTCGTAGTAACCCGCCGACAGCGCGTAGGTGCCAATCATGATCCGGCGCTTTACTTCACTGCCGAAGCCTTCGGCCCGGGTCCGCGTGTACAGGTCCAGCAGGTCTTCGGGATTCTTGCAGCGATATCCGTAGCGCACGCCGTCAAAACGCGACAGGTTGGCCGAGCATTCAGCCGGAGCAATGATGTAGTAGGCGGCGATGGCCAGATTGGCGTGGGGCAGGGATATCTCCCGGACGCTTGCCCCGAGCGCCTCGTATTCCCGCACTGCAGACTGCACGGCATCGGCCATGGCCGGGCTGAGCTGGTCGGTGAAATACTCTTTCGGCAGGCCGATTCGCAGGCCGTTGAGCGGTTGGGCCAGATCGGCGGTGTAATCGGGGACCGGCTGGTCCACCGAGGTCGAATCCCGCGGGTCGAACCCCGCCATGACATTGAGCATCAGCGCGTTGTCTTCGGCGGTGCGCGCCATGGTGCCGCCCTGGTCCAGACTGGAAGCGAAGGCGACCATGCCGTAACGGGACACCCGGCCATAGGTTGGCTTGAGGCCGGTGATGCCGCACAGTGCCGCCGGCTGACGGATGGAACCGCCCGTATCGGTGGCTGTCGCCGCCGGCGTCAGCCTGGCCGCAACAGCGGCGGCCGAACCGCCGGAGGAGCCCCCGGGAACCCGCCGCTCGCCCCACGGATTGGTGGTGGCGCCGAAGTAGCTGGACTCCGTGGACGAGCCCATGGCGAACTCGTCCATGTTGGTTTTGCCCAGGCTGACCGCGCCGGCATCCTCAAAGCGCTGAGTGACGGTGGCGTTATAGGGCGGCACAAAGGGTTCAAGCATCTTTGACCCACAGGTCGTGCGGACGCCCCGGGTGCAGAAAATATCTTTCTGGGCGAAGGGGATGCCGGTCCAGGGGGTGGCGTCCCCGCGCTGCCGGCGTTGGTCAGCGGCTTCGGCCTCGGCCATGGCCTGCTCTTCGGTCACGGTGATGAAGCTGTTGTACTGGCTGTCCTGCTGCTGAATCCGGTCGAGGAAATGGCGAGTCAGTTCAACGCTGGAAACCTGACCGGATTCCAGATCGCGGGACAGTTCTGCGACGGTTTTGTTGTGCATGAAATGCTTCCTGGAAAGTGTGCCTGGCAGGGATCAAGTCCTGTCTGATCATGTTAGCGTGCCGGTGTGGCGGCCCGTCTGAGCCAATCAATCAATCGCCGGGGCGATGACACGGGCCTATTCAATGACCCGGGGAACAAGATACAGACCGTTCTCGGTAGCCGGAGCGATCGCCTGGAACGCTGCGCGCTGGTCGGATTCGCTGACCACGTCGGGGCGCAGGCGTTGCACGGCATCAAGCGGGTGAGCCATGGGTTCGGTGGCCTCGGTATCCGCTGCCTGCAACTGGTCGACCAGCCCCAGGATATTACCGAGATCCTGCTCCAGTGCCGTGACCTCCTGGTCATCGACCCGGATTCTTGCCAGCAGGGCGACTTTTTCGATGTCCTGACGGGAAATTGTCACGCTTTTCCTCCCGGATAAATGAAATTACTGTAACGCTCTGATTTGTGGCCCCGCGCCGGTACCCGACGAGGTCGTTGGCTTGCATATCCCGCCATTCGCCGGTCGTGGCTCAGCCAGGCGAATATGGTAACAGATTCGATCCTGCCCGGGAGACCCAATTGCGGCGATCCGGCCTCCTTCAGGCCTGATCGTGCCTTGCCTGTGGGGGGGCTCGCTGCTAAAGTTGCCGCATCACTTCCGCGACTGCTTTTCTCAGGTTGAAAAAACACGAATGTTCATTAAAAGAATCCGAGGTCTGTTTTCCAGTGATCTGTCCATCGATCTGGGAACGGCCAATACGCTGATTTATGTCCGCGACCGCGGGATCGTTCTTAACGAGCCATCGGTCGTTGCTATCCGTACCAACAACTCCCAGAAAACAGTTGCCGCGGTTGGCGGCGAGGCGAAGCGGATGCTGGGTCGCACCCCCGGCAATATCACCGCGATTCGGCCGCTTAAAGACGGTGTGATAGCCGACTTCGTTGTGACCGAGAAAATGCTGCAGCACTTTATTCACAAGGTGCACGAGAACAGCTTCATTACACCCAGTCCGCGTGTGCTGGTCTGTGTGCCCAGCAAATCAACCCAGGTCGAGCGCAAGGCGATTCGTGAATCGGCCCTCGGTGCCGGTGCCCGCGAGGTTTTCCTGATTGAGGAACCCATGGCTGCCGCGATCGGCGCAGGCTTGCCGGTCGAGGAAGCCAGCGGCTCGATGATCGTGGATATCGGTGGCGGCACCACGGAGATTGCCATCATTTCGCTGAACGGTATTGTCTACGCCGAATCGGTCCGGGTGGGAGGGGACAAGTTTGACGAGGCGATTGTCACCTACGTCCGCCGCAACTACGGCAGCCTGATTGGTGACTCCACCGCAGAACGTATCAAGCACGAAATTGGTTGCGCCTACGAAGGCGTGGAAATTCGCGAGATTGATGTGCGTGGCCGCAATCTGGCTGAAGGGGTGCCCAGAGCGTTCACCCTGAACAGTGAGGAGATTCTGGACGCGTTGCAGGAGTCGCTGGCGCAGATCGTTCAAACCGTGAAAAGCGCGCTTGAGCAGTCGCCACCTGAGCTGGCGTCCGATATTGCCGAGCGCGGCATTGTGTTGACCGGTGGCGGAGCGCTGCTACGCGGACTGGACAAACTGATCAGTGAAGAAACCGGGCTTCCGGTCATCATAGCGGAAGACCCTCTGACCTGTGTTGCCCGTGGCGGTGGCAAGGCATTGGAAGTCATCGACCGCGGTGGCATTGGTATGTTCTCCCAGGAGAGCTGATTGTGGAGGCCCTGGCTGCCTTCGTGACGCATCTCCGGATCTGGCCTTCGTTGGTGGGCAACGCCAGCGAAGGTTGTTGTATCGGCCCAGGGAGGACCCTCTATTAAGACGATCTTTGTTCAGGGTCCCATTCCGGGCTTCCGCCTGTTTCTGGTTGTGGTCCTCTCAATTATCCTGATTGTACTGGATGCCCGGTTTCACAAGCTGGACGTTCTGCGCAGCTGGCTGGGTACTGGCCTGTCGCCGGTTGTCTGGCTCAGCAGTGCGCCCGAGGACCTGAAAGTCTGGGCGACGGGCCTGTTTGCCAATAAAGACGACCTCCGTGATAAAAATGAGGAGCTGCGTGCGCGACTGATGATCCTCGAGCGTCGGGCGCTGAAATACGCGGCCCTGGCAGCCGAGAACAGCCGCCTGCGGGAGTTGCTCAACGCCTCTGCGACGCTTGATGACCGGGTCATCGTCGCTGAGATCGTAGGCGTTTCTCCGGACCCTTTTGCCCACGAAGTGATTATCAACAAGGGCACACGGGATGGGTTGAAGGAAGGTCAGGCCATTCTCGACGCGTACGGGCTGATGGGCCAGGTGGAGCACACCAGTAGCTTTACCTCGCGGGTATTGCTCATTTCCGATAGCAGCCATGCGGTGCCGGTCGAGGTCAATCGTAACGGACTGCGCGCTATTCTTCTGGGCACCGGCGATACTGACCGTCTGGAACTGGTTCATGTTCCCGATACAGCGGATATTCGTGAAGGTGATATGCTGGTGAGTTCGGGGTTGGGTGGTCGTTTTCCCAAGGGCTACCCCGTGGCGGAGGTCACTACGATCCGGAAAGAGCCTGGTGAGCCGTTTATGCGTATCGAGGCCAGCCCGCGGGCACATCTCACGAGGAGCAAAATGGTGCTGGTTGTGTTCCAGCAGCAGCCGTCAGATGCGGGAAATGAGTCCGCAACTTCGCCTGATAATCAGGAATCACCCTGATGCTGTCGGTCATCAGTTATCCGGTTTTTGCCCTGAGCCTGATCCTGGCACTGGCGCTGAGCATAGCGCCGTTCCCGCTGGACTGGCTCGAGTTTCGTCCCGAGTGGCTGGGTCTGGTGGTGTTTTACTGGACCTTCCGGGCGCCGGCACAGTTCGGCATCCTGCTGGCCTGGGTGTTCGGGCTGCTGCTGGATGTCCTGGAGGCGACGCCGCTGGGGGTCAACGCCATGGCCATGGGGTTGATTGCCTTCCTCGTGCTGACGGTTCATCAGCGCCTGCGCATGTTTCCGATTCCCCAGCAGTGCGTCATGGTGTTTCTGCTGCTGGGGATCAACCAGATGTTGGTGCATTTCATCAAGCAGTTGCTGGGCGCCGACAACGCCGGGTTCGGCTATCTGTGGCCCGCGCTCACCAGCGCCGTGATCTGGCCGTTGGTCTATGCGTTGCTCGATAACCTGAACCGGAAACTGGGATAGGATACCTCTGTGCGATCGATAGTGCTGGCCTCGGCGTCTCCCCGCCGGGCGGATCTGCTGCGGCAGATGGGCTTGCCCTTTGTGGCCCGGGCGATGGACCTGGATGAAACACCGGCACCGGACGAGGCGCCCGCCCATTATGTGGAGCGCCTGGCCCGGGCCAAGGCGATGACCGGTCTGGCCAATGACCCGAACGCTCTGGTTATCGGCGCAGATACCACGGTGGTCGGCGACGTCGGCATGCTCGGCAAGCCGGTTGACATGGCCCAGGCCCAAACCATGCTGGCGAGCCTGTCTGGCAGGTCGCACCGGGTTATGACGGCCGTTGCACTGGCCGGAGACCACGGCTGTTTCGCCAGACTGGCTACCACGGAAGTCAGGTTCCGCCCGCTGTCGGCTGACGAGATTTTCGCATACTGCCAGACGGGCGAACCGCTGGATAAGGCGGGAGGCTACGGTATTCAGGGTCGCGGTGGTGTGTTCGTCGATGGATTGTGGGGCAGCTACAGTGCCGTGGTCGGGTTGCCGCTTGAGGAAACCGCGATGCTGCTGGCAGAGGTAGGAGAGCCGGTCTGGCGGCATTGGAGCAAGCTTAAAGGGAGACGTCAGTGAGCGAAGAGATTCTGATCAACGTGACGCCGGTGGAGACCCGGGTGGCGCTGGTGGAAAATGGTATGCTCCAGGAAGCCTATATTGAACGGACCAGTCGGAAAGGCATCGTTGGCAATATCTATAAGGGGAAGGTTGTCCGGGTACTGCCCGGCATGGAAGCGGCCTTCGTCGACATCGGGTTGGAGCGGGCCGCCTTTATTCACGCGTCCGACGTGGTCAATGGCAACGATGACGCGGGCACGGATGCTCCGCGGACCGTTCCCGACATTCGTTCTCTGCTGCGGGAAGGCCAGTCACTGGTGGTGCAGGTAACCAAGGACCCTATCGGTACCAAGGGGGCTCGACTGACCACCCAGTTATCGATTCCGTCCCGGTATCTGGTGTTTATGCCGGACGTCCATCACATTGGCATATCCCAGCGCATCGAAGACGATGCTGAGCGGGCGCGCCTGAAAGCGATTATCGAAGAGGGTGCTGAAGCGTTCCGCGACGAGCGCGGTGGCTACATCATCCGGACCGCCGCCGAAGCGGCTGCTGCCGAGGACCTGATGGCGGATATGAAATATCTGCATCGTCTCAGTCAGTCCATTCATGAGCGGATTACCGAAGCGCCAACGGCCACCGTGATCTATGAGGATCTGCCGCTGTTCATCCGCACTATCCGCGACCTGATCCGGCCACAGACGGAGAAAGTCCGCATTGATTCCCGTGAGAGTCACCAGCGGGTCATGGAGTTTGTAAAGGAGTTTGTTACCGAATTCTCGGACAAGGTGGAATATTATCCCGGTGAGCGGCCGCTGTTCGACCTTTACAGCGTAGAGGATGAAATCCAGAAGGCCCTCAGCCGGAAAGTTCAGCTCAAATCCGGCGGCTACGTCATCATTGACCAGACCGAGGCGATGACGACCATCGATATCAATACCGGAGCGTTTGTCGGGCACCGGAATCTGGAAGAAACCATTTTCAAGACCAATCTGGAAGCCGCCAGAGCGATCAGTCGGCAGTTGCGCCTGAGGAATCTGGGCGGCATCATTATCATTGACTTTATCGACATGGAAGATCCCGAGCACCAGCGACAGGTCCATCGCATGCTGGAAAAAATGCTCGAGCGAGATCACGCCAAAACCAAGATAACCGGGGTTTCCGAGCTGGGCCTGGTGGAAATGACGCGCAAGCGGACCACCGAGAGTCTTGGCCAGATTCTCTGCGAGTCCTGCCCGATCTGCGATGGTCGCGGGTTCCTCAAAACCGGCGAAACCGTGTGTTATGAAGTCTTCCGGGAGATCCTGCGTGTGAACCGGGTCTACGACGCTGAAAGTTACCTGGTGATGGCTTCTCAGAGCGTG
Source organism: Marinobacter sp. (assembly GCA_030149475.1). GTDB lineage: Bacteria > Pseudomonadota > Gammaproteobacteria > Pseudomonadales > Oleiphilaceae > Marinobacter. The sequence continues at coordinate 11,199 of JASBRL010000175.1, read as the reverse complement.
GTGGACCGTCTGCTGGATGAAGAGTCGGATAATGTGGCGGATCTGGAAACCTTCATCGGCAAATCCATCCGGTTCCAGGTTGAGGCATTATACAGCCAGGAACAGTATGATGTGGTATTACTGTAGTCCGGGGTTGCTGGCCTGGTTGTTGAGGCTGGCCGCGCAGACTCACAGGGCGTTTAACGTGATGTGATTCCCGCCCCCTGAACCGCACCCGAGAGTGCCTTTCGTAAATCCTGGGGTTTCCATCCTGAATGTCCGAGCCTAACGCCGAACCGCCAGCCAGAAGCCTGCCATTCCGGGTGGTTATGCGCCTGACCAGCCTGATCTGGTCGCTTGTGCTGGTGGTGCTGGTGTTACTTGCGCTTTACGTTGGCCTGGGTCATCAGTTGACCCGTTCGATCGATGACTACCGGGCCCGACTGGAGCAGACCCTTTCCCGCGAGCTGGGCCAGACTGTCAGCATCAATCACCTTGAAGCCAGTTGGCGCTGGCTTGACCCGGTTATCGAGGCCCAGGGTGTCACCGTGCGTTCTCCCGCGCAACCGGACGAGGCGGATATCACCCTGCAGCACCTGCGTCTCCGACTGGACAGCCTGACGTCACTCCTCCACTTCCGGCTGATTCTGAAAGACTTTGAGGCAGACGGACTCGACCTGACCCTGACGGCAACGGATAAGGGCCGGCTTCGGATCGGCAAGTTGGTCGTTCCGTTGCGAACCGAACCGTCTGCCTGGTTTGAGCGCCTCAGTGCGTGGGTTTATGAGCCCCACATCCGTGTTACGCGGGTGAATCTTGGCTTTGAGTCCCGTGGGCAGCCGCCGCAGTCGATTGCTATTCCCCAACTGGACCTGGTTTACGACCAGGGTGTTGTGCGTGCCAGTGGACGAGCCATGCGTCCTGGAACGGTCCGTCAGATTGCCAGTTTCAACCTGCAAGGCAGTCATTTTTTTCAGGGCGGATTTGACGGTCTGCTGTATGTCAAAGTGGATTCGGGGCGTCTGTTTGACCGGTTTGTCGAGGGCTTCGGGTGGCGGCATCTGGGCGTAATGGGCTTTGACCTCAAGGGCGAGGGTTGGCTGAGGTTCAGCGCTGGCCGGCTTACCCGCGTTAATGCCAATGTCGACATTCCGTACCTACAGATGCGTGCGGCGGACAATACGGTGGCGCCGCTGGAAAACATCACCGCCCGCGTCGGCTGGCAGGCGGGCTCGCCATCACGGGCGCTGGCCGATGAAGGCGCCGGTGAGCTGACAGTGAGCGGCCTGAGCTGGCGCTGGCTGGGGCGCACCAGTAAACAGGTCGGTATCCGCCTGACGGACGCGCCAGACAGCCTGACCATCAACGCCGACCATGCCCCTGTAGAACCGCTCTGGCGACTGGCTTCGGCGTTGCAACTGATACCCCCAGCCGCGGCCACCGCACTGAATCATTACCAGCCTTCCGGCCACCTCGGCGATGTCCGGTTGCGTATACCTCGCGCCTCCGGGACGATGTTTGACCTGGTTGCGCGACTGGCGGATGTCAATGTTGAAGCCTATGGCGGCGCTCCTGGTGCCCGCGGCCTCAACGGCACACTCAAAGTGAACCCGACCAGCGGTCAGGTCGATGTCGATACCCGGCAGTTCCAGCTTGGCTTTCCACAGTTGTTCGACCACGACTGGACCATGGATTCTCTCAAAACCCGTGTCAACTGGACCATCTCCGACCAGGCCATTCGCGTGTTTTCGGATCGGTTAGAGATGGGGTATAAAAACAGGACACGGATCAGTGGCGCGTTTGATCTTGCTCTGAAAACCGCTGGTGAAGATACTCTGGGGCTCAGGGTCCGGGTGCGCGACGGCAATGCCGGCATGCTGTCCGACTTTGTCCCGGTACATGCCGTTGGCGACGATCTATACCAGTGGCTGACCACCCGTATTCCCGAGGCGACTATTGATCAGGGTGTCTATTTCGGGTTTGGCCGCATCGGTCACGCAGCGCCGCCGGGTTCTTTTACCTCGTCCATGCGCTACCAGTTCAGGGATGCTTCGGTGCGCTATGACGATAAGTGGCCTGCGGTCACTGGAGCCTCCGGCACGGTGGCGGTACACAACCGCACCGCCCGCATCAAGCTGAGCAAGGGTAAGACCGGTGGCATCGAACTGGCCCCCACTCAGGTCACAGTCAGCCCCGGGGTGGGCCATTCGGAAGTTGCCATCAACACATCAGCGGATCTGAATGGTGCGGTGATCAACCAGTGGATGAAGGACACCCCGCTGGCCACCGTGGCCGGTAAAGCCGGGCAGTCCGTCCAGTTCGGCGGGCAATACCGGCTCAGACTGGGTTTGAAAATGTCGCTGGTGCCGGACAAGCCGGTGGGAGTGGATGCCGAACTTACCGCAAGTGATGCCCAGGTACATTATCCATCGGCCGATCTGAGCTGGACCGGGGTCACGGGAAAGCTGGCTTACTCCACGGAAAATGGTTTTACCGAGGATACTCTGGCGGCGAACTTTTTGGGGCAACCGGTGAAGGTCGGTTTGTCAACCACACGGCCTGACCAGCGGCTGCAACTGACCCAGACCGGAAGAATGCCGGTAGCGCGCCTGTTTGCCAAAACCGGTCTGAAGGATCCCGGACGTAGCGGTCTTTCCGGTGCCTTTGACTATCAGGTTCAGTTGGCGGTATCGCCTGATACGGCGTCAACCCTGACAATTTCCACCGGACTGACCGGGCTTGCCTCAGACTGGCCGGCTCCGCTGGGAAAATCGGCTGGTGAAACCACGCCGGTGACTGCCACGCTGGACTGGTCCGGCGATGGCCGGATTGATCTGACCGGCAACTGGCGGCATCGTCTCTCGGTTCGGGCCCGCTGGACCAAGGGTGCCTTCGAGCGGGGTCAACTGGCGCTGAACACCGACGCGACCGTTTTGCCCGAGCATCAGGGCCTGTTGGTGTCGGGCTCGGTGTTGCGGCTGGCGCCGAAACGCTGGACGGAACGGCTGGCGGAACTGGGCGGAAAAAAACCTTCGTCAGCCTCACAGGTTCGTAGCTGGCTGGACCGGGTTACCATTCAGGTGGGCACGCTGACGGTACTGGGGCGGAACTTCCATCAGGTCAAGCTCAAGTTGAAACCTGAAGCCTCAGGTTGGCAACTGGATGCTGACTCCCCTCGACTGGCGGCGACACTGTTTTTGCCGACTGACCTGACTGCGATCGCCCAGGCCCGCTTTGCCCGTCTGTATCTGGCTGCCTCCGCCGGTAACGGTGAGTCGAAGGTGGCCACGTCAGAGGTTGCTGACGCACTGAAACCGTCGGACATCAAGGGGTGGCCGACGGTACGGGTCCGTATTGACGACTTGCAGAAGGACGGCAAGGCGTATGGTGCCTGGTCGTTCGTGGTGACGCCAGCGACAGAGGCGCTGAATATCGACCAGGTGAACGGCCAGCTGAAGTCCATGAACTTCAATGGCAGGCTGGCCTGGCAACTGGCAGACGGCTCGGCGCGCACTGAGCTGTCCGGTACCGTGAACGGTGGCAGTCTGACTGATCTGTCGACTCTGGTGCCCGGCGATGTCCCTCTGAAAAACAAGAAAAGCCGGATCAAGCTGGATCTGTCCTGGCCCGGAGGCCCCGGTGATTTTGCCCTGAAATCGATTAACGGGAGTCTCAGTGTACGGTTTGACGACGGGGTGATTCTTCAGCGTAACAATACCGCCCAACTGTTCCGTATCTTCAACCTGTTGAACTCCGATACGCTCTGGCGCCGTCTTAAACTGGATTTTTCCGACCTGTATGAAGCCGGTGTGGCCTTCGATGCGGTATCGGGCAAGGCAACCCTGAAGGACGGGACCCTGAGTCTGGCTCCTGAGTTACAGATAGTCGGGCCGTCCGGCGCTTTCAAGTTTTCCGGTTCTACCGGTCTGGTCAGCGAAGCGCTGGATATGCGCCTGGTTGTGGTTCTTCCTCTCGCCCAGAACCTGCCGCTGGCCGCTTTGCTGATGGGGGCATCGGCACCGATCGGGGGTGCTCTGTTTGTGCTGGATAAAGTTCTGGGTAATCCACTGAACAAATTGACCAGTGCCACCTATAGTGTAAAAGGAACCTGGAGTAAGCCGGACGTCAAGCTTCGCAACGTCTTTGATACCGGCAAGTAGAGCACTGGTGTCGGTCTGGAGTATCGCTATGGCAAACCGTAATTCAGCCCTGGTAGCGGCCGTGCAGATGGTCAGCGGAGCGGTGCTGGCGGACAATCTCGATGACGCCGCACGGCTGCTTGATGCGGCGGCGCGCAAAGGCGTTCGGGTGGCCGTCCTGCCGGAAAATTTTGCGATCCTCAGTACCCGCGACATGCTGGACCAGGGCCGGCGAGAGGCCGAGGGCGAGGGGGAAATCCGGGCGTTTCTGTCGGCTCAGGCCGCCCGTCATAAAATGTGGATTGTAGGCGGCTCCATGCCACTAGCCTCGCGACCCGATGGCAGTGCAATGGCAGACCGGGTGCGGGCCAGTTGTCTGGTGTTTGACGATACCGGAACAGAGGTGGCCCGATACGACAAGATCCATCTGTTTGACGCCGAGGTGGACGACGCCCACGGTCGATATCAGGAATCGGACACCTTTGAACCGGGTAATCAGGTGGTTAACGTCGAAACGCCTGCGGGCCTGCTGGGGCTGGCCATCTGCTACGATCTCCGGTTTCCTGAGCTCTTCCGGGCGCTCAGGGCACAGGGCGTGGACTGGATTTCCCTGCCCAGTGCCTTTACTTACCATACCGGGGACGCCCACTGGCATGCGCTGCTGAGGGCCCGTGCCATCGAGAATCAGGTCTGGCTGGTTGCCGGCGGCCAGGGCGGCCAGAACAGCGAGCGGCGGCGGACCTATGGCCACTCCCTGATCTGCGATCCGTGGGGTAAGGTGGTTGCCGAGCTTCAGGAGGGGCGGGGCATGGTGACCGTCGAGCTGGATCAGGAGCGGCTGACCGAGGTCCGGCGCCGGATGCCGGTATGGAGTCACCGCAAGCTTTAACGAGGCGGCGCTCTGCGTTTTGATCCGGGCCTGTCAGTCGCTGACCTGGTCGATGCATTCGCGGACGAAGCGGAACAGTTTGCGTGACTGGCCGGTGTTTTTGTCCTGCCGGGCTTCTCGTCGGGCGTTTCGCACCAGATTTCGAAAATGCTGCACGTCAATGTCCTGACTGAAGTCGATAAACTCGGCTACCACCGCATCGCCCTCGGCAATGAGTCGGTCGCGCCACTGTTCTGCCAGGTGGAGACGGCGGGTATTTTCAGCGCTGCCGGCATCCAATGCGGCGACCGCCCGCATCAGTTCATCCAGGTTGTCTTCCAGCCGGACAATCTTGCCCATATATTGCAGGTGACGGCGCCGGGCTTCGTGCTGACGGATTCGTCCCGCTTCTTCAAGGGCACTTCTCAGGCGGTCGCTCAGGGGCAGCGAGTCGATCTGGTCACCACGCAGGTCCAGGATGTGGCGCGCAAAATCCTGCAGTTCATGCATTTCACGTTTGAGCCGGGATTTGCTTTTCCCCAGCTCCTCATCCTGAACGTGTTCTTCCGTGGGCCCTCGTTTGCTCATCGTTGTGCTCGTTATCAAGTGCGTTTAAAGAAATGCCCGATCTCACCTGTGGTCAGGCGTAAAATGCTGTAGCTAGCCCCAGAAAGGCCATGAATCCCACCACATCGGTGACGGTCGTGAGAATCACGCCGCCGGCGAGAGCCGGGTCAATGTTGCGGGACTTGAGAAACAGCGGTAGCAGGGTACCGACCACTGCCGCTGCAATCAGGTTAATCATCAGCGCCAGCGCAATAATAAGGCCGATCAACGGATCGTGGAACCAGATGGTGGCCGCCAGAGAAACCACCAGCGCCCACAGCAGGCCGTTCAGTGCGCCGGCCAGAAATTCCCGGTTCAGCAGCCAGCCCACGTTGGCGCCACTGATCTGGCCAACGGCCATTCCGCGGATCACCAGGGTCAGGGTCTGGCTTCCGGCGATGCCGCCCATGCTGGCCACAATAGGCATCAGCACGGCCAGGGCCACGACTTTTTCAATAGTGCCCTCAAACAGGCCAATCACTGCTGAGGCCATGAAAGCGGTGATCAGGTTGATACCCAGCCACACGGCCCGACGCCTCGTCGTTTTCATGATCGGGGCAAATGTATCTTCATCTTCGTCCAGCCCCGCCATGCTCATGAGGGAGTGGTCGGCATCTTCGCGGATGACGTCCACCACGTCATCAATGGTGATGCGCCCGAGGAGCTTGTTGTTGTCTCCAATCACCGGCGCTGAAATAAAATCGTAACGTTCGAACAGGGTCGCCACCCGGGCATCCGGGAGGGTAACGGGAATGGGTTCTATGTTGGTGTCCATGACTTCACGGACGGTGGCACCGGGATTGGAGACCAGCATGCGGGTAATGGGGAGCACTCCGATATACTCGTCCCGACGACTGACGACAATCAGGCTGTCCGTCATCGGTGGCAAGGTCCTGTGACGTCGCAGATAACGCAGTACAACGTCGATGGTCAGATCCGGCCGCACGGTGATGGTATCCGTGTTCATCAGGCCGCCGGCCGTGTCCTCCGGGTAGGCCAGAACTTCCTCGACCCGCTGACGGTCCTGCTCGTCCATGGTGTCGAGCACTTCCTGGATGACCGTCTCCGGCAATTGCTGCAGCAGGTCGGCCAGATCGTCTGACTCGAAATCTTCGATGACGGCCGCCAGTTCCGCAACGCTCAGCTGGCTGAGGAAATAGCCACGGATATCGTCGCTGAGGTACTGGAGAACGTCGCCTTCCAGGTCTTTGTCGACCAGATTCCACAGCAGCGTGCGTTGGCGCGGCGGCGACGATTCGAGCAGGTGGGCTATATCGCTGGGGCTCAGGCCTCTGTTAAGGATGCGGGAAACCTGTTGTAGCGCTCCGCTGTCCAGCGCCTCGCTGAGTGACCGCAGCCGTTGGCGAGCCTGGCTTTTTTCCAGTATGTCTGCCATGAGTCACCCAGGATGATGGAGTGGCGAGCCTGCCGGGTTGATGGGGTCGGACATGGTGTTTGCCTGTACGTATCGGCGCAGAGTCCACTCGGCCGGGTACGGCTGGTGCAGGCCCGGTTACCCATGAAAAACCGTTTTATTATAGCGGAGTTATAGACTGAACGTGAGTGTAGGGGAAGAGATTACTCGCCTTCGCCGAAGTAATCGTCTATCAGTGTGGTGAGGGCGTCCAGGGCCGAGTTTTCATCCGGGCCATCAATGATCAGCTCGATCTCCGTACCACGACTTGCAGCCAGCATCATCACCGACATGATGCTTTTGCCATCCACTTCCCGTTGGTCCTTGCGAATCAGGATGCGGCTCTCGAACCCGGCGGAGGTTTTGACAAGTTTGGCGGCAGCGCGGGCATGCAGGCCAAGCTTGTTGACGATGGTGACCGTGCGACGGATCATGACGACTCAGCTGGCCTGGCGTGAGGGAGTTCCGTATGCCGGGTCTGCACATTGCTGTAGTGCCGGGAGAAGTGGTCGCCCAACTGCTCACAGAGATACACTGACCGGTGCTGACCGCCGGTGCAGCCAATGGATATGGTCATGTAGCTGCGATTGCTGTGACTGAATGCCGGCAGCCAGGTTTCGAGCAGGCGGATCAACTCATCAATCATCTGCCGGGTCAGCGGGTCCTTTTCGAGAAAATCGGCGACCGGCTTGTCCAGTCCGGTATACTGACGCAGGCTGGTATCCCAGTAGGGATTTGGCAGGCAGCGAACATCGAACACATAGTCGGAGTCCACAGGGACACCATGCTTGTAGCCAAACGACTGGAACAACAGTGCCAGTTCCTGATCACGGCGACCTGCCACCCTTTGCTTGATCATGTCCCGCAATTCGTAAATCGACAATTCGGTGGTATCCACGTGTAAATCGGCCAGTCTTGCCAGCGGTTCGAGAAGCACTTTCTCGTCCCTGATGGCCTCCCTCAGGGACACCTTGTCGTTGCTGAGCGGGTGCTTGCGGCGGGTAGCATGAAAGCGCTGAAGCAGGGATTGGTCGCTGGCGTCCAGGAAGATAATTTCGACTGACAGCCCCGGTTGCGAGAGTTGCTCATAGATCCGCTCAAAATTGGCGATTTCACCCGAGAGATTGCGCGCATCGATGCTGACTGCCATTTTGTTCAGGCGTCCCGGGCTGGCATTCTCGGTCGCTTCCCGGGTTAACGGGAAAAGCAGGCCAATGGGCAGATTGTCGATGCAGTAGAAGCCCAGGTCTTCCAGCACATGCAGCGCTGTACTTTTGCCTGAGCCCGATCTGCCGCTGACGATAATCACTTTCATGGGTTTTTTCCTTTCGGGCACGACACATCCGGGCGGCTCAATGACACCGGCGAATGACCGCCCGATCGTTATTCCTGACCAATCATGTGCTGATAAAGGCTGCCGTTATCCGGGCATTGCCGGAGTAGATCGCAGAACTGACGATCATTGAACTTTTCCGCCAGTTGGCTAAGTAGCTCCAGGTGCTCGCTGGTTGCTTCCTTCGGCACAATCAGCGCAAACAGAAGATCAACCGGCTGGTTATCGATGGCGTCAAACGCCACCCCTTCCTCCAGCGTGATCAGCGTGCCGACAACCCGGCTGCACCCTTCCAGCCGGCAGTGGGGGATCGCTATACCCTGTCCGATACCGGTGCTGCCCAGTCGCTCGCGGGAGACAAGGTTGTTGAAAATCTGGGCTTCGTCGAGTTCAGGGTAGTTTTTGGCTACCTGTTCGGCAATGAATTCCAGAATACGTTTTTTACTGCTGCCCGTGACCCGGCTCAGAGAAAGCTCCGGGGTCAGAATGGCCTCGATGGTGAGAGATGAGTCCGTCATGAATCGACAGTGTTTCCGTAAAAAAGCTGCGGCACATCAACGGTGCCGCAGCGAGAACCAGCCGTACGTCAGGTTACCGGCCCTCAGCGGGCAGTGGCACCATGCATACGATCAACCGATTTTTCTTTGTGCTTGAGGATCTGCCGGTCAAGCTTGTCTACAAGTGCATCAATAGCTGCATACATGTCACTGTTTTCAGCCTTTGCGTGGAGTTCACTGCCAATCACGTGGACCGTAGCTTCCGCCATCTGGCGCACTTTCTCAACTTCGAGAGTGACCTGACAATTACTGATGTGATCAAAATGGCGCTCGAGTTTTTCGAACTTGCCAGATACATACTCTTTAAGGGCGGGAGTCAGTTCAATGTGGTGACCTGAAATATTGAGTTGCATAGGCTTCTCCTGTCGTCGAGTTGCCGGACTCTGTGCTATCCGGCGGGTTGCTGCAGTCCGTTGACTGCTGGCTGAACCCGTTGCTGGATTCCGTGCCAATAGTGTCTGAAACCGGGTTCAGTCCTGTCGGCTATTGCATGGCTCCAGTGTTCTACACCAGTCGTTTGCGCTCGTTTGACGGCGGTATCTGCATGGCCTCGCGGTATTTGGCGACCGTTCTGCGAGCAACCTTGATCCCCTGTTCGCCCAGTACCGTAGCAATTTTACTGTCACTGAGTGGTTTTTTGGCCGTTTCTCCCCCGATCAGTTTTTTGATCATGGCACGGATTGCGGTCGAGGAACACTCCCCCCCTTCTTCAGTACTGACGTGGCTGGAGAAAAAATATTTTAGCTCGAAAATGCCCCGGGGCGTATGCATGTATTTCTGGGTGGTGACGCGCGAAATTGTCGACTCATGCATTTCAACCACCTGTGCAATGTCGGACAGAATCAGGGGCTTCATGGCTTCATCGCCATGGTCCAGAAAACCCTGCTGATGTTCAACAATACGAGTCGCTACTTTCAGTAAGGTTTCGTTACGGCTCTGCAGGCTTTTGATGAACCATTTGGCCTCCTGCAACTGGTCCCGCAGATAGGTATTGTCCGCGCTGCTGTCGGCACGCCGTATCAGTGAAGCATAGCTGGCATTGACGCGAATGCGCGGCGCAATGTCAGGATTCAGTTCCACCCGCCAACGGCCATTCGACTTGCGCACGATCACGTCCGGGATGACATAGTCCGGTTCGGCGCGATCGAGGATGTCACCCGGTCGGGGGTTCAGCGCGGTAATCAGTTCAAGCACCGATTTGAGCTGATCCTCCTTGAGCCGGCTACGGCGCAGTAATTGAGCGTAGTCGCGGTTTCCCAGCAAATTGATGTAATGGGTAATAACCAGCCGTGCCTGCGCCAGCCAGGGCGTGTCGGGCGGAAGCTGGTTAAGCTGGATCAGCAGGCACTCCTGCAGGTCCCGGGCAAATACGCCGGCCGGGTCGAAGTGCTGCAGGCGATGCAGTACGGCCTCGACTTCATCCAGCTCGAGGGGATCGTCTTCTGACTGATCGACCAGTCCGCTATGAATCTCTTCGATGCTGGAGGTCAGGTAGCCCCGGTCATCCACAGCATCCAGCAGCGCGTGGGCAATCGCGCGGTCCCGTTCGCTCAGTGGGGTCAGGTTGAGCTGCCACTCCAGATGGTCCTGAAGTGTGTCGGTGGGGGAGTTTCGGGTTTCGAAGTCATAGTCGCTGTCGTCGTTGCGGGCAGCCGGCGCCGGTGCGGACTGGTAGACATCATCCCATGCGGTATCAACCGGCAGGTCGTCCGGAATGTCACTGGGTATTTCCGTTTCACTGGACCAGTCCGGACCGGTTTCCGCCTCGTCCCAACTGGCTTCGGCTACCTCACTCTCGGCCGCTGTCTCACTGGCCTCTTCAGCGTTGCTCTCGGATGGTGCGTCGACGGCATCGTCGTCCTCCGGGGCCTCCAGCATCGGGTTGGATTCAAGGGCCTGCTGGATTTCCTGTTGCAGATCCAGGGTGGACAACTGGAGAAGACGGATAGCCTGTTGCAACTGCGGGGTCATCGTCAGACTTTGACCCATTTTTAACTGCAGAGAGGCTTTCATGACCATGATTTAAGTTCCGTCACCCGTTTACTTCAGTTACTGAGGGCTCGTGTCCCTGACAACCGTCCTGTACCGGGATAATGAAAAAATGTTGTTTGCTGGTAACTTGCGTGCCTAAGGAACCTCTGATTAAGTCTATTGACGATTCCGCAAGTGTTGAGAGGCTCAGTGGCAAGGCGCGGTTCGCAGGTAATGGCCGACGTCCTTGCCAAGAATCGTAACGCGGCCAATGAGTCTCTCAACGCTTGCCCGCAGGGGCTCTCCCTGAAAACCGGACTCCGCGTTGAGCC
>JASBRL010000171.1 GCA_030149475.1 Marinobacter sp. | reverse complement strand
CATCTTCATGTCGGATAACTCCTCAATTCTATCCGTAAAGCGCCATGAACGGCGATGTCCCTTTTACAAACCACTAATTATGCCACCTCAATTTATAAACCCGGGTTTCAACAAGTTATTGATGTTCTGACCGGCTTCCTGTGAGCCAGGTGTAAAACTGTTCGACACCTGTGTTGGTTGCCATCGCTCGCTCACCTGATCGCGCCGGCGGTGGCCCTCAGGCTCTGCGGACCCTGGGCTCCCGGGTGGTCAGCAGCAGTCCCAGCAGGATCAGGAGGCCACCGATGAAATGAAACACGCTGAGCCGCTCACCCAGGAACAGGCCCGCCAGCACAGCCGCGAAGACCGGGTTCAGGTACATGAACATGGCCGCTTTGGACGGACCGATGGTATTAACACCGTGGTTCCAGAACGCATAGGCCAACAGGCCGGGAAACACCGCCACGTACAACAGCGGCGGCAGTTTGTCCGGGGCCAGCTCAAAGCCGCCCGAGATAAACAGCAGGTCCAGCAGATAGAACGGCAGGATCACCAGCACGCCCAGGGCAATCTGGACGGTCAGAAAAGCCAGCGGATGCAGCGGTACGGATTGCCGGCGTAACAACACCGAAAACAGCCCCCAGCAGAAGACCGCCGCGACCATGATCAGGTCGCCGGGCTGGAAGGCCAGTCTGGTAAACACGGCCAGTTCGCCCCGGCTCACCACCACCAGCATACCCAGCAGCGCCAGGGCGATGCCGATAGCCTGAAACGGCCGCACCCGGTCCCGCAGCAGGATCCAGGCGAGCAGCGCCACCATCACCGGTATGGTGGAGTTGACCAGGGTGATGTTGAGTGCGGTCGTGGTTTTGGCGGACAGATAGAGCAGTGTGTTGAACGCGCCCACGCTGAACGCTGCCAGTGCCAGCATCGAGGGCCAGCGCTGGATCACAATGGGCCACTGCTGGCGGACCTTGGGCAGACCGACGGGCAGCAGGATAAGCAATGCCAGGCACCAACGCCAGAACGACAGGGACAGCGGCGGAATGGTGTCGACAACGCTGCGCGCGATAACCGCGTTGCCCGCCCAGAACAGCGGGGTCAGTACCAGGCCGGTGTAGGCCAGCCCGAGCTTACGGCCAGAGGTTTGCGGCATGGATACTCCAGAAGGAATGGTCGAATTCGAGCCCGGAACCGGGGCGAAAAGGCATGCCAATAAAAACCGGGGCGACCCGTAAGAGTGCCCCGGCAGTCCGCTTGAATCAATCAGCGGTTGATCGTGAAATCCGCGCGTACCTCAGGTTTTCAGGGCATCCAGGACGTCCTGGGGGCGGATCGGAATGGCCCGTATCCGTACTCCGATGGCATCTTCGATCGCGTTGGCAATTGCCGGTCCGACCACGGTGGTGGCCGGTTCGCCCAGGCCCACCGCCGTTTCGGTACTGTCCACCACTTCAATGTCCATTTGCGGAACATCGCGCATCCGCAGCGGCGTGTAATGGTTCAGGTTGGTATCCCGGACGCGGCCCTTTTCCAGTTCGGTGCCTTCGTGAATGGCCATGCTGGCACCCCACAGTGCGGACCCCTGGATCTGTGCCAGGGCGCCGTCCGGATGGACGATGGTGCCCGCATCCACAACCAGCGAGAGGCGCTCGAGGGTTACCCGGCCGTTGCTTTTGTCTACCTTGACCCGGGCGACACAGGCCGACCAGGTCGGCATGTCACGTTCCTGCCCGTAGCTGGTGGCGACCCCCATGCCGACGTTGTCAGGCAGCGACTGCCCCCAGCCGGACAGTTCCCGCACGCGCTCCAGCACGTGGGCCTGGCGGGAGGCGCCTCCCACCGAATTGGGCGCCGAGCCGGCATTTTTACCATCGGCCGTGAGCAGGCCCAGGCGGAATTCGATCGGATCCTGGCCGGCCTTGCGGGCCGCCTCGTCCATGAAGCTTTCCAGTGCCCAGTTGACCCAGCCGGAACCGACCGACCGTAACCAGCCGGGTCGGAAGGTATCGTTGGCCAGATCGTTGGAAATGGCCCGCAGGCGCTGGGCGCCGACGGAGTACCAGTGGTTGGCACCCTGGATCGAGAAAGGGTCGTACTTCTCGCCGTTGGTCGCCTTGGGCAGGAAGAAAGGAGCCATGACCTGGGTTGGCCAGCCGGCGGTGGCATGGTGCTCCATGCCGATCACCTGACCGTCGGCATCGAACGCCATGCGCAGTTTCTGGTTGGATGGCGAGCGGATAGAGTCGAACAGGCTGTCGTCTTCCCGGGTCAGCACCATTTTCACCGGTTTGCCGAGCATCTTGGATGCCAGTGCCGCCGGGACCGCATAGTCACCGTTGAGACGACGCCCAAAACCACCGCCCAGCATGTAGGTGCGCATGATGACTTTGTCTTTTTCCACGCCCAGGGCCTTGGCCAGGGTGGGCATGATCAGGGACTGCCACTGATTGCCGGTGTGGATTTCCCAGATGCCATCCTTCTGGAAGGCGAGCGCATTGACCGGCTCCATCTGGAAGTGCAGGACGCTGTGAGTGACGTAATCCTGTTCCAGCGTAGAGGTGGCATTGGCGAACACGTCGCTGACATTGCCCTCATCCACGACCAGCGCGCCTTTGGAGCTGTCCTTGATGAGGTCGTGACCATGATCGAGCACGTCCTGCTCACTGACGTTGGCGGTCTTGCCCGGGGTCCAGTCCACCTTGATCTTTTTGGCGGCGGTGTTGGCCGCGTGGAACGAGGTGGCGATGACCATGCCCCAGCCCGGCACGGTGCCGGTCGGATCATCCAGGGTCAGGGTCCTGATGTAGCCGTCGACCGTTTTGGCTTCGGAATCATCAATACTGTTGATCGTCGAGCCATAGCGGGTGGGCGGAACCAGCGGCCGGGCGTAAACCATGCCCTCGACGCTCGCGTCCAGGCCGTATACGCTGGCTCCGTCGGTCTTGTCAGGAATATCGAGCGCCTGCGCTTCCTTGCCGATAAGTCGACGTTCGCCCGGCGCCTTGACCGGCATTTTCTTGAGTTCGTCCTCGCTGTAGCTGCGGCTGATGTCGCCTTTGCTGACAATGTC
>JASBRL010000170.1 GCA_030149475.1 Marinobacter sp. | reverse complement strand
GCGATCTCCTGCGCCAGCGCAGGGTTCGCGTTACCCGAGAAGACCGCCATCGTCGTGGAGTGATCCACGCCTCTCTCCCTTTCGCCGGGGTCGCCCCGATCCCGCTATCAAATGGCTGGGGTGGAAGGATTCGAACCTTCGCATGACGGGATCAAAACCCGTTGCCTTACCACTTGGCGACACCCCAGTATCGTGCTTTTTTGGCATTATCTCAGCTCTGTCAGCTTTCGGTGTAGAGGTGATATGTTCACCCCTCTAGCGACGAACCCGTCAATGCCGGAAGGTTTGCTTGCCCAGACTTTTTGGGCGTTGGATTCTGTCGGGAAACGTCCAAATATGCAAGCCCCGGTTCCGGTTAATCTTGCAGGTCCGAATTGTGACAGCCATTCCAGGCTACGGTCGACCTCGGGATACAGTGCGCGAACTGTGTCCTCACAGTCGTTTCGGTACCTCAAGGCGTCTCCCCCAAAAGCGGGCGCTATTTTGATTCTAGGGGTGTTCCTTGTCAACCCTTGCTGGGAAAAAATCAGCCCGGTGTTGATGTTGCAGGCGGGCTTGAGTATGACAAACCAGTCTTCAGGAGGTTCTGCCGGTGACAGCTTTTCCCCGATGCCTTCACCCAGGGCTGCAAAGCCGCGGACGAATACCGGTACATCCGCCCCCAGTTCCAGTCCGATTGCTGCGAGAGTGTCCATGGACAGGTTCAACTGCCAGAGATGATTCAGGCCCAGCAAGGTGGTAGCGGCATTCGAGCTGCCACCTCCAAGCCCGCCCCCCATGGGCAGATGTTTGTCGAGTTGGATAGCGACGCCCAGGTCAGGGCGCCCGGAATAGGTTTTGAGCCGCTGGGCTGCTCGCATAACCAGGTTGTCGGCCGGCGCCAGCCCGGGGATATGGGGGCTGAGCGTAATGGTTCTGTCCGACCGCAGACTGAATGTAAGCTGATCTCCTTTGTCGAGAAACTGGAAAAGGGTCTGTAGCTCGTGATAGCCGTCCGGTCGCTGGCTGTTGATGTGGAGGAAAAGATTCAGCTTGGCCGGAGCGGGCAGAGTCAGGCTCATGGCTGGCTATTCCCCAGGGGTTGCCAACTGGTGACGGCCAGCTTCACGCGCTTTTTATCCTTGCGGGCGGTGATCAGGGCAGGCAACGCGGGCATATCCTGAACGAACGATTGCCAGCGATTGTAGCGAATCTCCCAGCCCTGCTGGCGAATAGCCGCCAACTGGCCCGCATCATCAAACAACAGGCGATAGTCGCTACCCGGCTCAGGCAGCCCGCGAATCCACCAGACCAGGCTCTCGATCGGAAGCTCCCAGCCGGTCGCCTTGCTGATCAGCGACTGGGGGTCGGTGGAACGGTAGGTTTCGCCGCTGGACAGCGTCAGCTCAATGTAACCCGGCATGCCGCTCAGTTCGGTATGCCCCAGCCCCAGAAACGCTGAGGAAAGTGACAACTGATAGCGATCTGCGGCCTGGGACCAGTGGTTGATCACTGCGGTACCGCTGTCTGAAGGCTGATGAACAGCCAGCTTGCCTGTCAGCCGCCAGTACTGGAATTGCATCAGTGCGCTCTGACGCTGGGCCCAGTCTGCCGGGGGCTGCTCGGTGAGGCCGTCTGGCAGAGGTGCCATCGGCACGCTGGCACAGGCGGACAGGACCAGTGCCAGTGTCAGGGCGAGGGCGGTGCGAACAGTATTCACGGCGTCAGCCCGGCACCGAGACGTTCCATGGTCTTGTGAATCAGCGTGTCGTCGGGTTTACGTTCCAGCCCATCACGCCAGATCCTGCGGGCTTTATCGCGCTGGCCGCTGGTCCACAAGGCTTCGCCCAGATGGGCGGCAACTTCCGGATCGGGAAAGTTGTCGTAAGCGGCCTGCAGATAGGTCAGTGCTTCGTCGACGCGGCCCTGGCGGTACAGGACCCAGCCCATGCTGTCCATGATCGCCGGGTTGTTCTTGTCCTGGGCAAGCGCGCGGCGGATCAATTCTTCCGCCTCTGCCAGTCGACCGCCCTGGTTGGTCAGGATGTACCCAAGGGCATTCAGGGCGACTGCGTTGTCGGGCTGCTGGTCGATGATCGCGCGCAGATCACGCTCGGCGCCCGGTGTGTTGCCCTTGCTGTCTCTCAGCATGGCCCGTGCATAGAGCAGGCGGGCGTTGTCCGGGTATGCCTCGATGGCGGTGTTGGCGGCCTTCAGGGCTTGTTCCCGGCGATCATTGCTGGCCAGGAGGTTGATTTCAATCAGCCAGAAATTATCGGCACGGCCCGGATTCTTGCCCCGGAGCTGGTGGATGTGCGCCAGGGCCTGGTCAAGTTCGCCGAGGTCGGCTCGCAATGCGCTCAGTCTGGCCAGTGCGGGGAAAAAATGGCTGCCTTCCTTGACGTTCTCGTAGAAGCCGATTGCGCTCTCGATGTCACCTTCCTGATCGGCAATCCGGCCCAGATAGTAATGCGCTTCACTGGTGTGGTGCCCCTGTTCAATCAGGCTGGTCAGGTCCTCGCGGGCGACCTCGGTGTCACCATTTTCCAGCGCGACCAGAGCATGGGACAGTCGCAGGCCGGGGGTGTCGGGAAATCGTTCAAGCAGGCGCTGGAATTCGTCCTGCGCGGCCTGCAGATCCCCCTCGCTGACCAGGATGCGGCCATACAACGTGCCCATCTGTCGGTTGTCGGGATAGCGGCGCGTGTTGGTCTGCAAAAACTGAACAGCGGCTTCTTTCTGGCCGGTCTCGTAGAGCAGGTCGCCTTTCAGAACCAGTGCCGGCTGAAAGTCGGGTTGCCGGTCCAGCAGTGGTTTGAGCTGCGTCAGGGCGGCCTTCGGGTCCCCGGTGATTTTGAGTAGCAGGGCGATGCTGTAATGGATTTCCTGGTTGTCCGGGTGGCGGGTTTCCAGTTTGCGATAAAGGTTCAACAGTTCTGACTGCTGTTCGGGTGGCAGGTTGGCGGCCATGGCGGCAAGGCTGTCGAAGTCAGCGTCCCCGCCCAGCTCCATGATTTTTTCCATATGGTCAAGTGCGGTCTGCAGCTCATTGCGCTTGATGGCCTGGAGGGCTGCGACCCGATGGGCTTCCAGGTTGTCGGGGTCAGTTTCAAGCCATAAATCGGCAAGCTGACGTTGGGCATTGTCGCCGTTGAGAGACTGGGCGATGCGCATGGCGCGTTTGATGACTCCGGCATCCCGGGACTGTTTTGCGGCCCGCACATAGTTGGCCAGAGTGACGTCATAGCGCCCACGCTGGGCAGCAATTTCTGCCGTCAGTAATTCGTAGAGTACCTCGGGTTCGAAATCGGCGTATTTGACCTTTTGGGGTGCCGTGGTGGTGTCGGTGGAGCTGGCGGGTCTTGCCTGTGTCTCGTCATGGCCATCCTGGCTCGTCATGCTGGTACAGCCAGCCAATCCCAGTCCGAGTAGACTGGCGAATAACCACAAAGCAGTTTTTTGCATGTTACATCCCGTATTCGTTGTACGATGGCGGCAATGGTGAACCTGCATCAGCCAGGCAACTCACGGCCTATGATGGCATAAGAGCCTGGCGTTGCCCAATGGACTGACAGCGCGCGCCGGATGCAGGCCCGGGGCATCGTCCGGTGTCTTGATCAGGTTCTCTGGATTTGGGTGGCGCCGGAGCAGTTGCAACGTTAAAATGTGTGGTGCAGGTGTCCACCGGGGCGGCGTGGTTAAACGGGGTGGCCAGAAGACGTAACCGGTACCCGGGTTGCAGCGCAGGCTGCAGGCCAGGCATCTGATCTTTGCAGAGACTGACTATGGCAGGCGCGTCCAGGCGTTTCCCGCTACGATGTCGACATGAAACCGGCCAAAAGGTATTTCACGCTGCTATGGCATTGCTCACGCTGGGAATAAATCACCGTACGGCGCCGCTGGAGCTCCGCGAGCGGGTCGCCTTTACGCCTGAGAGAATGGC
>JASBRL010000109.1 GCA_030149475.1 Marinobacter sp. | reverse complement strand
CGGTCAGTCAGTCCGGCTTAGAGTCACCACGGTCAGGGCACTTTTGCGGGGCGACCAGCCTCCATCTTCTTTCAGGATAACCCCATGATGGATTCAATTACCCAGACTGCCCTGTCACTGGCCCAGCACGCCGGGTCATGGGGCTACTGGTTTGCGCTACTGGCCGCTCTGGCGGAGACCGTTTTCCTCCTTGGCCTGTTTGTACCAGGCTCTACGTTGCTGCTGTTGATGGGTATGCTGGCTGGTCAGGGTTATTTTGATCTTGGCGACCTGCTGTTCTTTGCCATTGTAGGCGCCACTTTGGGAGATAACGTCAATTACTTTCTGGGACGCCGCTACGGTCGGCACTGGCTACGGGAAGATCGCTGGTTTCTGAAGACAGCCCACGTGGAAAAAGCCGACTATTTCTTTGATCGCCATGGTGGTAAAAGCGTCTTTCTCGGTCGCTTTGTGCCATCGGCGAAGGAAATCATGCCGTTCATTGCCGGGATGGCGAAGATGAATCGCCGCTCATTCATGGCCTGGAACCTGCTGGGCGCGGTTGGCTGGGGCCTGCAGTGGATTGTACCGGGTTATATTTTTTCGCAATCCCTGTCGCTGGCCCAGGCCTGGCTGTCGCGGGTTGGCATTCTGGTGCTGGTGCTCGTTTTCGCGCTGCTGATTTTTTACGGTTTGCGGTGGTCTGTTCTGCGCTTTGGCCCCAGTGGCTTTCAATTTTTACGATCCATTCTCGCATCGATCGGTACAGCATTCCGCCAGAATCACGACGTTGTCCGGCTGATTCGACGCTTTCCCGCAACCGCCGGTTTTATCCATCAGCGCCTTGATCGAACACGCTGGCGTGGACTGCCACTGACCCTCACCGGGTTGACCGGTCTCTATATTCTCGCCCTTCTCAGCGGACTGGCTGAAGACGTCATCACCGGAGACACGGTGACAGAACTGGACGCACGCGTTAACTCCCTGCTGGCAAGTGTACGTTCGCCCTTTTTCAACCATCTGTTCTATACCATCACCTCCTTTGGATACTGGCAGGTAGTTGCCAGCGCCACCGCTGCTTTGAGCTGCTGGCTCTGGTATCGCCGACAGGGTGCATTGATACTGCCGCTGACTATCTCCCTGGCCAGCTGCGAGTTACTGACGTTTCTTGGCAAACTGGCCTTTCACCGGAGCCGGCCGGAGGATGGCGTGTTGGCCCCAGCGGGATTTTCGTTTCCCAGCGGACACGCCAGCATCAGTGTAGCTTTCTATGGCTTCGCCCTATACATCGCTATGTGTTTCGCCCGGCGCTGGAGCACCCGCATCAACCTGCTGATGCTCGGACTGCTGGTCGCCTTTCTGATCGGTTTCAGCCGGCTTTATCTGGGCGTTCACTACCTTAGCGATGTCCTGGCCGGTTATCTCGTCGGCTCACTGGGATTGATACTGGGCATTTCTGCCACTTTCCTGAGCCCGGCCCTCGCGCAACAGATAGGGCGTCGTTTCGACGTTGCACCGCCAGTCAGGTTGGCGTGCACTGTCGGTGGGACGGTGATCCTGCTCGCAACGGTTCTGACGTTCAATGTGCTGCGAATACCGGACCTGGCCAGGCAGGCGACGCCGGCCGCAGAAACGGTAGAATCGACGTCGCCAGACAACGTATTAAAAGGCAGGGAAAGCTATGCCGCCTCTATCATCGGTGCGCGCAAAGCGCCCATCAACCTGATCTTTGTCGCCCGCACTATTGATCAGGTACGAGCCTGTGTCGGGCGCGCCGGGTGGCAGGAAGCCGACCCTGTTAGCTGGCACAGCGTACCGAAAGCCTATTTCAATGCGTTCCGGGGCTCTGCCTACCCGACTGCACCATTGTCACCCTGGTTCTGGGATGCCCGCCCACAGTCACTGGGGTTGGTGCAGCCCGGACAGACAGGCCAGGTTTTTGACCGGCGTTACCTGCGGGTGTGGAGCACGAATAACCGACTTGACGCCAACAGGCAGCTTTTTGCAGCAACCATCGGAAAAGAAGAGCTCGCCCGCTGGCACCTGATCCCCCGGCCGTTGCCAGACTTTAACCACGTTCGCCAGACACTCCTTGGTCAGCTAAAAACAAAGAAACTGACAAAGACTGCCTCAGACACAGCCCATCCGGGCTCATCGAAGTCGGAATCGATCAATGGCCCTCTATCCGGCGATGGCCGGGTCAGGGTGATCGAATTCGCCAAATCCTGTCAGTAAGCCTTTGGGCGCGACATGGATTGATGGCGGATTGGTGGCGGATTGGTGGCGCTGGCACGATCCACGAGGTAAGCCCGTGACATCGCTGACCAACGTAACGGCGCTGGAGAATTTCACAGTGAAAAAGCCGGCTGAGTGGCCGGCTTTCTGCTCTGCTGACGATTCAGGTCACCTCACGTCTCACGTCACCTCACGTCACCCCGCTACAAGCGTTCAAATCAGCTCGCCGTTCACCTCCTCCGGCTGCTCCTCCACTTCTTTCTTGGCGGGTTTGGGCATCAGCTTGTCCCGGATCGCGGTTTCAATTTCGGTGGCCATATCAGGATTTTCTTCCAGGAACTTACAGGCGTTTGCCTTACCCTGACCGATCTTGTCGCCCTTATAGGCGTACCATGCACCGGATTTGTCCACAAAGCCTTCCTTTACTCCCATGTCCAGCACTTCAGCCATGTGGTAAATGCCCTTGCCGTACATGATCTGGAATTCAGCCTGTTTGAACGGCGGCGAGACCTTGTTCTTGACCACCTTGACCCGGGTTTCGTTGCCCACCACTTCATCACCGTCCTTGACGGCGCCGATCCGGCGAATGTCCAGCCGAACCGAACAATAGAATTTCAGGGCGTTACCGCCGGTGGTGGTTTCCGGGGAGCCAAACATGACGCCGATTTTCATCCGGATCTGGTTGATGAAGACCATCAGGCAGTTGGCATGTTTGACGTTACCGGTGAGCTTTCGCAGGGCCTGGGACATCAGACGGGCCTGCAGGCCAACGTGGGAATCCCCCATCTCGCCTTCAATTTCCGCCTTGGGCGTCAGCGCAGCCACAGAATCGACGATAATCACATCCACCGCGTTGGAGCGCACCAGCATGTCGGCGATTTCCAGCGCCTGTTCGCCGGTATCCGGCTGGGAAACCAGCAACTCATCCACGTTGACGCCGAGCTTTTCGGCATACTGTGGATCCAGGGCATGCTCCGCATCCACGAACGCGCAGGTCTTGCCCTGCTTCTGCGCTTCGGCAATCACCTGCAAGGTCAGCGTGGTTTTACCCGAACTCTCCGGCCCGTAGATTTCCACAATCCGACCGTAGGGCAAGCCACCAATGCCAAGGGCCACGTCCAGCCCCAGCGACCCGGTTGAAACCGCTGGCAGCGCTTCGCGCGGCTGGTCGCCCATTTTCATCACGGCGCCTTTACCAAACTGCCGTTCGATCTGGCCCAGTGCCGCACTCAGTGCTTTTTTGCGATTGTCTTCCATCGATGCCAAACCCTCTTTAACCTGCGCCACCGACCGTGGCCGTTATCGAAATCCGACATGGGTGATTCATGGCCGGACTGAGTTACTGTATATTTGACCAGTATTAAAACATAACCATTGAGCGAGACCAACCCCCCCTCTCAGCTTTACCTCAAAAAGTCAGGATTCATCCAGATACCGCCTCAACCCCAGCAGGGCAAACAGTACCGCCTCACGCCGAACCGCTTCCCGGTCCCCGGGAAAATGCTGGCATACGGCTTCGGTGTCGGACGCCGAGCGGCCCCAGGCAAACCAGACCGTACCCACTGGCTTGTCCTCCGAGCCGCCGCCCGGCCCTGCCACACCGCTGATGGCCACCGCTACGTCGACCCGGGTGACCGCCAGGCAGCCAGCAACCATCTCCCGCACCACCGCCTCACTGACCGCGCCGTGTTCACGCAGGGACTGCTCGGTGACGCCCAGAAGATCGTGCTTGGCTTCGTTGCTGTAGGTCACCAGTCCACCGTGGACGTACGCGGAAGACCCCGCCCGGTCTGTCAGCACCTTGGCCACCCAACCGCCGGTACAACTTTCCGCGGTGGCAATGGTCAGCTGTTGGTGCTCCAGCAGGTCGCCAAGCCAGCCGCCGGCATCTGCCAGCCGGCTATCACTTACAGACATAACGGACTCCTTTGCGATCCAATGATTTCGTGACCCTGGTATCTCTTAACGAAGTGCTGAATAATTCGGTTGCCCTTCTGCAAGACCTGATGGGCTTTCTTGCTTGACACATGGTCACCAGCTGTCAGTGTCAGACTCAGGATCCCTGATAGCAAGGGAACCTCTGATTAAGTCTATTGACGATTCTGCAAGTGTTGAGAGGCTCAGTGGCAAGGCGCGACTCGCCGGTAATGGCCGACGTTCTTGCCAAGAGTCGTAACGCGGCCAATGAGCCTCTCAACGCTTGCCCGCAGGGGCTCCCCCTGAAAGCCGGACTCCGCGTTGAGCCTTCTTGAAAGGCAACCAGCCTTCCTGCGAAGCCTCGCCTTGAGTCCGGCTTTCAGGGAGAGCCAGAATTGCCA
>JASBRL010000153.1 GCA_030149475.1 Marinobacter sp. | reverse complement strand
CTGACTATGCTTACCCGACAATGCAATGCATGACCGCACAACGCTACATGCGTCGACAGGATGACTTATGACGGTCCCGGTGAATGGCCTGATCGTGGTTGCCAAGCGTGACTGCCCGACCTGTACGCTGGTCGAACCGCTGCTATCGGAGCTCGCCCGGGGACCGCTGGGCCTGAAGGTCTTTTCCCAGGACGATCCGGATTATGGCCAGCCCGTTCCGGGCACGGAATTTGATCGCACCCTCGAACACTCCTTCCGTCTGAACATCGAGTTCGTGCCGACACTGATTCGTTTCGAGCAGGGGCAGGAAGTCGAGCGTACCTATGGCTGGCATCGTGAAGACTGGCAACGGATCAGCGGCATCGACACGCTCGGGGAGTCGCTCCCGCCCATGCGTCCCGGGTGTGGCTCGAAAACCCTGGAGCCCGGCATTGCCGAGGACCTCGAACTGCGCTTTGGCAGCGGCACACTGAACGCCCGATCGGTGGAGGTTGGTCTGGAGGAAGACCCCCTCGAGGCCTGCTTTGCACGCGGCTGGAGTGACGGTCTTCCGGTGGTCCCGCCAACCCCTGAGCGGGTACTCAGGATGCTCAGGGGCACGCACCGGCGCCCCGATGAACCGATCGGGCTTATTCCCCCTGACCTGACATCCTGTACCGTCGAGAAAGTCGCCATCAACGCCGTGCTGGCCGGGTGCAAGCCGGAATACATGCCGATCCTGCTGGCCGCCCTGGAAGCGGCCCTCGCCGATGAGTTCGGTCTGCACGGCATTCTCTGCACCACCATGTTTGCCGGCCCGGTAATTATCGTCAATGGCCCAGTTGCCCGCGCCGTCGGTATGAACTCCGGGGGCAATGCACTGGGTCAGGGCAACCGGGCCAACGCGACCATCGGTCGCGCCCTGCAATTGATCGTCCGCAATGTCGGTGGTGGCCGGCCCGGTGAAATCGACCGGGCGACCCTCGGTACACCGGGAAAGTACACCTTCTGTTTCGCTGAAGCCGAGGACAGCAACTGGGTACCACTGGCCGAAGAACGCGGCCTGGCCCCGGGGGCTTCAGCCGTTACCCTGTTTGCCGGCGAAGGCGTACAGGGCATTGTCGATCAGAAATCACGGACCCCGGACTCGCTGGCCCGTTCGTTTGCCAGTGCCCTGCTCGCAGTGGATCACCCCAAGCTTGCCATGGCGGGCGATGCGCTGCTGGTGGTGTCCCCGGAACACTGCCGGGTGTTTACTGACGCCAACTGGAGCAAAGCCCGGCTGCTGTCGGAGCTGGAGACCCTGCTGCTGCGGCCCGGCAAAGACCTGGTGGCCGGTGCTGACGGCATTGCCGAAGGCATTCCGACCAGCTTTGCCGACAAAACGATTCCCAAATTCCGCCCCGGCGGACTGCTGATTGTCAGAGCCGGCGGCACCGCCGGCCTGTTTTCCGCGGTGATTGCCGGCTGGGCCGCCTCCGGCCCGGTCGGCTCGACACCGGTTACCAGAGAGGTTCAATCATGAGTACGCACAGCGTTCTGCTCGACCCCACCGGGGAACGGGCACCGGCGATTCGCCCACGGCTCGCCCGGCCAGCCGGTCTCGACGGCCTGACCGTGGGTCTGCTGGACATTTCCAAGCCCCGGGGCAATGTGTTCCTGGACAGGCTCGACGAGCGCTTGGTAACACTTGGCGTGGCCATCAAACGCTACCAGAAACCCACCTTTACCCGGGTCGCACCGACCGAGCTGAAACAGCGGATCGCGGCGGAAGTAGACCTGGTTGTGGAAGGTCTGGCTGACTGAGGCTCCTGCACGTCGTGCTGTATGCATGACATCGCAGACCTTGAAGGTCGAGACATTCCGGGAGTAGGCGTTGCCTCCACTGAATTTATCGATGCGGCCAGGCTGCAGTCCAGGGCGCTGGGCTTCGACCCGGCCATGGTGTTTGTGGCCCACCCCATTCAGGACCGCAGTGACGACGAAATGCGGGCGCTCGCAGACGAGGCGCTGGCGCGTATCATCGAGTCACTTACCCGGCCCTGAGGCGGGTGCTCCGACGTGGCCGGTGTCATGACGTCACCGGCTGCTTCAGCGTCCATCAAAACCCGCCCCCCGTCGGTGGACCGCGTGCTGCAATGGCCCGGCATACAGGCGCTGTTGCAGGCCCACGGTCGGGCTCTGACCCTCGAGTCCGTGCGCCATGTGCTCGACGCCTGGCGCCAGTCGCTCGGACAACCGTCACCCCGGGCGCTGGACGATCAGTCGCTGGTGGCCTCGGTAGAGGCGCACCTGCTGGCCCTCATTACTCCGTCCATCCGGCCGGTCATCAATCTGACCGGCACCGTCCTGCACACCAATCTGGGCCGGGCCCCACTGCCACGTGAGGCCATCGACGCCATGGTTCAGGTAGCCTCCGGCGCCAGCAATCTGGAGTACGATCTGGGCACCGGCAAGCGCGGTGACCGGGACCATCATGTCGAATCCTGGCTTTGCCGCCTGACCGGTGCCGAGGCGGCCACCGTCGTGAACAACAACGCGGCGGCCGTCCTGCTGACCTTGAACAGCCTGGCCCTGCGCAAAGAAGTTGTAGTGTCTCGGGGCGAACTGATCGAAATCGGCGGTGCGTTCCGACTGCCCGATATCATGACCCGCGCCGGATGCAAACTGCACGAAGTCGGCACCACCAACCGCACTCACGCGCATGATTATGCCAACGCCATCAGCCCACGAACCGCACTGCTGCTCAAAGCTCACACCAGCAACTACCGGGTTGAGGGGTTCACCGCCGCCGTTCCGGAACCTGAGCTGGCCGGTATCGCCCATGGCCAGGACCTGCCTCTGGTGGTGGACCTGGGCTGCGGATCGCTGATCGATCTGACACAGTACGGATTGCCCCATGAACCCACGCCCGCCGACACCCTGGCCCGGGGCGCCGATGTCGTGACCTTCAGCGGCGACAAGCTGCTGGGCGGGCCCCAGGCCGGCATTATCGTTGGACGTGCCGACCTGATCGCCCGGATTCGCCGCAACCCGCTCAAACGCGCACTACGCTGCGACAAACAGACCCTGGCCGCGCTCGAGGCAGTGCTGCGCCTGTACGGCGATCCCGACCGACTGATCGAACACGTACCCACACTACGCCTGCTTACCCGCGCGGAGGCGGATATCCGGACACTGGCCAACCGGCTTCAGCCGCTGCTTGCCCGATGGGCCGGTGAAGGCTTTTCGGTTGAAGTGGTACCCGTGAAAAGCCAGATTGGCAGTGGTTCCCTGCCCCTGGAATTGCTGTCCAGTGCGGCCCTGGCGTTCATACCCCGGGTCGGCAGCAGGCGAGCCGCCAGTGCCAGCCTGTCAGAGCTGTCCGCCAGTCTGAGATCCCTGTCCATACCGGTCATCGGGAGGGTGTCGGAAGGCAGACTGCTACTCGACTGTCGCTGCCTGGAGGATGAAGCGGCCTTTCACGCCCTGTTTCAACAGCCGCCGGCATCATGATCGTTGCCACCGCCGGACACATCGACCACGGCAAAACCGCGCTGGTCCGGGCCCTGACCCACATAGACACCGATCGTCTGAAAGATGAAAAGCAGCGCGGGCTGTCGATTGACCTGGGATTTGCCTACGCAGACGTCGGTGCCGACCTGCCCCTGGGCTTTGTGGACGTTCCCGGCCACGAGCGCTTTATACGCAATATGCTGGCCGGTGTTGCCGGCGTTGATTACGCCCTGCTGGTTATCGCCGCCGACGACGGCCCGATGCCCCAGACCCTGGAACACCTGGCCATCCTCGATCTGCTGGGAATGACCCGGGGGGCGGTGGTACTGACCAAAACCGACCGGGTGTCGCCGCATCGGGTAGACGCCGTGACCGCAGAGATCAACGCCCTGCTGGCACCGACCGGACTATCAGGAGCAGCCGTCTACCCGGTGTCCGCCATCACCGGTGATGGTATTCCGACGTTGCACGAGGCGTTGGCCCGGCTCGCGCGGACCCAGACCCGGCATCCGCCTCGGGGCGGTTTCCGTTTCAGCGTCGATCGCAGCTTTACCCTCAAAGGCAGCGGTTGTGTGGTCACCGGCACGGCGCTGTCCGGCAGCCTGTACACGGATGATCCACTGACCGTGTCACCATCTGGTCTGGCTGCCAGGGCACGCAGTCTGCACGCCCACAACACCCCCGCAGACGCCTTGACCGCCGGCCAGCGGGGCGCCATCAACCTGGCAGGCGCGGTGCATCACGAGTCGATCCGGCGGGGAGACTGGCTGGTTGCACCTCCCCTCCACCACCCCACCAGACGACTGGACGTCACCCTGCACCTGCTGGCATCGGAAACCCGCAAACTGAAACACGGGGCTCCGATTCAGCTCTATCTGGGGGCGGCGGTGCGCAATGGGCGTGTCGCTCTGCTGGAACAGACCACGCTGGCTCCCGCAGGCCAGGGGCTGGCCCAACTGGTTCTGGATCACCCGGTTCACGCAGCGGTCGATGACCGGTTTGTGTTACGGGATGCCGCGGGCCAGCGCACCCTCGCCGGAGGGCGCGTCCTCGACCCCTTCGGCCCCGCCCGCGGACGGGCAAGCGGGCGGCGGCAACAATTGCTGGCCCGCCTGGCGCTCGACTCCCGTCCTGAGCAGGCGCTCCCGGCTTGGCTGGACAGTGAGCCAGCGAGCCTGAATCTCGACCGCTTTGGCGTTGCCTTCAATCTGGCCGCCGATGATCTGGCCAGGCGTATCCAGAGCGAGTCGGTGGTCAGGATCCCGACCTCGGCAGGGCTTATGGGCATGCGCCAGCATCGGATGAACCAGCTTCAGGAGCAACTGGTTGCGCGCCTGGACGCATGGCACCGGGAGCGCCCCGACAACCTCGGCCCGACCGAAGCCGAACTGACCAGCGTGCCGGGCCTCAGATTACCCGTTGAGGTGCGTCGGGTCGTCCTGAACAAACTTCTGGCGGACGGCCAGATGACGCGTGCGGGATTTCGTTTCCGTCGCCCGGGCCACGTGCCGGTGCTGGCCGGGCAGGACCAGCAAACCCTGGATGCCACGGTGACGATTCTCAACGATACCGGCCTGAGACCACCGATTGTCGGTGAACTGGCTGACCGACTGGCAATGGGCAAACCTGACTGCCTGGCGTTTCTGGAGCGAATGCACAGCCTGGGGTTGCTGGTTCGTGTCGCCACGAATCGCTATTTCCTGCCGGCCACAGTCGCGGAACTGGCCGGTATTGCGGTCAATCTGGCGCGATCTTCCGTCGACGGCAGTTTTGATGCCGCAGCCTTCCGGGATGCTTCCGGCATCGGTCGCAACCTCACCATTCAGGTGCTGGAGTACCTGGACCGGGCGGGCCTGACGGTCTATTCCCGGGAACAACGCCGCCTGCAGCCGGGCTACGAAAAACTTCTGGTATCCCGGTAAAGTGCGTTAGGCTGACCCGCATCCCGACCCGGTTACCCGCAATGGAGAGGCATCGCTTCCGGTGGAGCGCCCGGACTTCAAATCCGGCGAGATGCGTCAGACGTGTCTGGTGGGTTCGACTCCCACGCCTCTCCGCCACCCTGGACCCGTCCCGATTCCTCTCTTTCTGTCCAGTCGGCATTCACCCATCAGCCCCCTGAACCCGACGTTTTCAACACAATCCGGACTTCATTGCAAAGCCGCTCACGGCGCTGCCTGAGTCATTAGACATTAGTGGTAAAAAGCACGAAGTTTAATTGCTTAATCGCCCGACTTTTGAAACGTTAGAGCAGTGGAGGCGCCCGACTTTCAACGGGTCACGGCGTCTTGTGGTTCAACAACAAGAACAAGTCCGGGAGACAGACAAATGTCCAATTACAAGCTTAACCGTCGAAAGTTCCTCAAAGGCAGTACCGTTCTGGGGGCAGGACTGGTTGCCCCGACCATTTTCACCCGCTCCGCCAGTGCCTATACCAACGAACCGGGCAAGGGCAGTGTCGTGCTGGGTTTCAACGTACCGCAATCGGGCCCCTATGCGGATGAAGGCGCGGATGAACTGCGGGCCTATAAACTGGCCGTCAAACACCTCAACGGCGAGGGCGACGGCGGCATGATGAGCACGTTCTCCTCACAGGCACTGAACGGTACCGGCATTCTGGGCCGCAAAGTCGAATATGTGACCGGTGACACCCAGACCAAATCAGATGCAGCACGGGCGTCTGCCCGGGCAATGATCGAAAAAGACGGCGCCATCATGATTACCGGCGGCTCGTCGTCCGGGGTCGCGATTGCCGTGCAGTCCCTGTGCCAGGACGCCGGGATCATTTTCATGGCCGGCCTCACCCACTCCAACGACACCACGGGCAAAGACAAGAAAGCTAACGGCTTCCGCCACTTTTTCAACGCCTACATGTCAGCTCAGGCGCTGGCGCCGGTACTGGTCGAGCACTATGGTGCTGACCGCAAAGCCTACCATCTGACTGCCGACTACACCTGGGGCTGGACTCAGGAAGCGTCCATGATCCAGGCCACTGAAGCACTGGGCTGGAAAACGGTCAAAACTGTGCGCACACCTCTGTCTGCCACCGATTTCTCGTCGTACATTGCCCCGGTCACCAATTCCGGCGCCGATGTGCTGATCCTGAACCACTACGGCTCCAACATGGTCAACTCGCTCACCAACGCGGTTCAGTTTGGCCTGAAAAACAAGATGGTTAATGGCAAACAGTTTGAAATTGTCGTTCCTCTGTATTCCCGCCTGATGGCTCAGGGTGCCGGCGACGCAGTCAAGGGAATCTTCGGCTCCACCAACTGGCACTGGTCACTGAAGGATGCCGGCTCGAAAGCATTCGTCGACTCCTTCGGCAAGGAGTATGGGCGGCCACCTTCTCAGGCGGCACAGACCTGCTACGCGCAAACGCTGCTCTATGCCGACGCCTGTCAGCGTGCTGGCAGCTTCAACCCCTGTGATGTGGGGGCCGCGCTGGAAGGCTTTGAATTTGATGGCCTGGGCAACGGCAAGACCCTCTACCGGGCAGCCGATCACCAGTGCTTCAAGGACGTACTGGTGGTGAAGGGTAAAGAGAATCCGACCTCGGACTTCGACCTGCTGGAGGTGGTTCAGATCACACCGGTTGAGAAAGTCATCTACGAGCCCGACAACCCCATGTTTGCCGGCGGATCTTTGGGTAAGTGCAACCCGGGCGTCTGACCCGGACAGACCTCCCTCCCTGGCCAGGGGAGCCCGGCTTCGGCCCGGGCTTCCCGTCCAGCATTTTCTGAATATGCCTGTTGCTCCGCAGGCGCCTGTTATCAGACAAGGTAAATACCGATGGATGCATTCCTTCTGCAGATTCTGAATGGGCTTGATAAAGGCAGTGCCTATGCCCTGATCGCGTTGGGGCTGACGCTGATCTTTGGCACGCTGGGTGTCGTCAACTTCGCGCACGGCGCACTGTTTATGATCGGCGCGTTCTGTACAGTCGTTCTTAACAGCCTGTTTACGCTCACCAAAGTAACCATTTCCGCGACGGAAAAAACGCCCTGGGGGACCCCCCTCGAGATTCACACGCCCTACGTCCAGCTCTGGTTCGGCGACATAGGGGCGACGATGATCGATTATTCGGTCTTCTGGTCCCTGCTATTTGCCATTCCGGTGATGCTGATCGTCGGTGTGGCGATGGAACGCGGACTGATCAAACATTTCTACAAGCGCCCCCATGCGGACCAGATTCTGGTGACCTTCGGCCTGGCCATCGTGTTGCAGGAGATCATCAAACAGATCTTCGGGGCCAACCCGATACCTCAGCCGGCACCTGACGCCTTCGTCGGATCCATTGATATCGGTGCGATGCTGGGTATGGCACAAAACACCGTCATCTATCCCATCTGGCGACTCATTTACTTCCTGTTCTCAGCCATTGTGATCGGTGGCGTCTTCGCCTTCCTGCAATACACCACCTTCGGCATGGTGGTCCGTGCCGGCATGGCTGACCGGGAAACCGTCGGCCTGCTCGGCATCAATATCGACCGTCGCTTCACCGCCATGTTCGGGCTCGCCGCCGTGGTGACCGGGCTGGCCGGTGCCATGTATACGCCGATCCTGTCGCCGAACTACCACATGGGCATGGATTTTCTGGTGCTCTGTTTCGTGGTTGTCGTCGTCGGCGGCATGGGATCACTGACCGGCGCTGTCGCAGCCGGCTTTTTGCTGGGCATTCTGGAAAGCTTTGCGTCAATGCCTGCCGTCAAGGAGTTCCTGCTCGGCTTTTCTATCGATCAGGTGATCATTTATCTCGTTGCCGTGATCATCCTGCTGGTTCGCCCGCGAGGACTCATGGGACGCAAAGGCGTAATGGAGACCTGATGCCATGTTAAAAACGTTACGCACAAACGACACCGCCCTGATGATCCTGTTTTCCCTGATCGTCCTTGCGGGCCCGCTGATTCTTGCGCCATTCGGTGCAGGCTATCCCGATCTGATGCAGCGGTTTGCCATTTACGGCATCTTCGCCATCGGTTTCAATATCCTGTTCGGACTGACCGGCTACCTCTCCTTCGGCCACGCTGCGTTTCTCGGGGTGGGCAGCTATAGCGCGGTCTGGATGCTGAAGCTCCTCAGTATCAATATCGTGCCCGCGATCATTTTCGCGGTTGTGGTGTCTGGTCTGTTCGCGCTGCTGATCGGTTACATCTCGCTGCGGCGTTCAGGCATCTATTTTTCGATCCTGACCCTGGCATTCGCGCAGATGTCCTTTAATCTGGCGTACTCCGTGCTCACACCGATCACCAATGGCGAGAATGGTCTGCAGGTGGAACTGGACGACCCGCGGATTCTGGACAGCGCTACCGGCCCGGGCCAATTGCCGGTACCCTCGCTGTTTGGCATGGACATGAGCAGCACTTCCGTCGTGCATTTCCTTGGTATGGACCTTCAGTTCAACGTTGGCTTCTACGTTTCCGCGCTGATCCTGATTGCAGTGTTCTACCTGTCTCTGCGCATCTTCCGCTCACCGTTCGGGATGATTCTACGGGCCATCAAGAGCAACCAGACCCGCCTGAACTACACCGGCTTCAACTCCAGACCCTACACCCTGACCGCGTTTGTGATCTCGGGAATGTACGCGGGACTGGCAGGCGCCCTGCTGGTCTGCATGGACCCGCTGGCAGGCCCGGAGCGCATGCAATGGACCGCGTCCGGTGAGGTGGTGCTGATGACCATCCTGGGCGGAGCCGGTACGCTGGTCGGGCCGGTACTGGGCGCCGGCATGATCAAGTACTTCGAGAATATCTTCAGCCGCATGAACGATGTGATGGTGCACGACTGGTTCTCGGCACTGCCCGGCTGGCTCAACGACGTGCTGACCAATGTGATCAGCCCGTTCCTCGGCAGTGGCTGGCAGATGTCCCTGGGCCTGATCTTCATGCTGGTGGTCATATTCCTGCCCGGTGGTCTGGTGGAAGGCGCCAACCGCATCATGAACAGGGTGCAGCGTCCATCGAAATCCGGGCCGGTATCCGGTCCGGTTGACCGTACGACAACCGCCAACAGCAAGGAGTCCTGACCGTGGGTATACTCGAAGTCAAAGGCGTCAATAAACGGTTTGGCGGGCTACTGGCACTGGATGACGTCAACCTGTCAATCAAGGAAAACTCGATACACGCTATTATCGGACCCAACGGCGCAGGAAAATCCACGCTACTGAACTGCTTCATCGGCAAACTGATGCCCGACACCGGCACGGTCATGTTCAACAACAAGAGCCTGCTGGGCCTGAAGCCCTATGAGATCAATCAGACCGGTATCAGCCGGGTGTTCCAGACCCCGGAAGTGTTTGCCGACCTGACGGTCGAAGAGAACGTAATGATTCCGGCACTGGCCCACCGGGACGGGGCGTTCCACCTGTCGGCGCTGAAAGCCATGGCCCGTGAACGGGATATCCGCGAACAGGCCGAGAAAATTCTTGTCGATGTGGGGCTACAGGATGATCGCCATCAGTTGGCCTCCGCGATGTCCCGGGGTAACAAGCGTCGGCTGGAAATGGCCATGTGCCTGGTGCAGAAGCCGAAGCTACTGTTGCTGGATGAGCCGACCGCCGGGATGGCCCGGGCAGACACCAACAACACCATCGAGTTGCTGAAAGTCCTCAGCGATGCTCACGAGATCACCTTCGTGGTCATCGAGCATGACATGCATGTGGTGTTCAGCCTTGCCGACCGGATCAGCGTCCTGTCTCAGGGGCATGTCATCGTTGAGGACCACCCCTCGAACATCAAGGGCCATCCCAAAGTTCAGGAAGCCTATCTGGGCACCACAGAGACACAATGAGGCTATGGGCAGCATGAAAGAAAAATCGTCTATGAATGCCACGCATGCGTCGACCTCGCCAGCTTTTTTTTCGGTCTGGGACCTGCATGCATACTACGGTGAGAGCTATATCGTTCAGGGCGTCAGCCTGAACATTCACGAAGGCGAGATACTTGCCCTGCTGGGTCGTAATGGCGCAGGAAAAACATCAACGCTGAGAGCTATTGCCCGGGTTGATTCGCCAGAACTCAGGGAAGGCGAAATCTGGCTTGATCATCAGCCTTTGCATACCATGAAAGCCTACCAGGCGGCTCGGGCCGGGCTGTCGCTGGTTCCGGAGGACCGCCGCATCATCCCGGGTCTCAGTGTCGAGGAGAACCTGAAACTCGCGCAGTTGTCTCCGTCCAAAGGCTGGAGCATCGACCGCATCTTCGAGCTTTTCCCGAGACTGGGTGAGCGGCGTCACCAGGAGGGCATTACCCTGTCCGGAGGAGAACAGCAGATGCTGGCCATCGGCCGGGCGCTCGCGCGGGATATCAAGCTTTTGCTGCTGGACGAGCCCTACGAGGGGCTGGCGCCGATCATCGTCAAGGAAATCGAGCGTACGCTCAGGGAAATCAAGGCGCTCGGAATCACCACCATCATCGTGGAGCAGAATGCCATTGCCGCTCTCAAGCTGGCAGACCGGGCGGTGATTCTGGACATGGGGCAGATCGTTTTTGACGGTCTGGCGTCCGAGGTTCTGGAGGACGAGGAATTACGCCAGACCTATCTGGCGATCTGATGATCCAGCGCGCGGGAAACATGGCTCTTCCGGTGAGCACAGGCAGGGATGCCAGCCCACGCGCACGCTGCCCGTTCGCCTACTGACTGACCGGAGCATCAGCACTCACTCTCCAGATCGTATTGCCCACATCGTCCGCGACCAGCAGGGCTCCATCACCGGCAATCGCAACGCCGACTGGCCGTCCCCGGGCCTCACCATCCACCACGAATCCGCTCAGAATGTCCTCTGGCATCCCGCTCGGCTGGCCGTTGCGGAATGGTACGAAGATGACTTTGTAGCCACTGCGAGGCTCTCGATTCCAGGAGCCATGCTGGCCGACAAACATGCCATGGGCAAACCTGCCAGGCAGACGATTCCCCCGGGCACTGGTCAATCCCAATGACGCGGTATGGGAGCCAAGCGCATAATCGGGAACCAGTGCCTTGGCGACCAGCCCCGGGTTCTGTGGCTCCACCCGGGTGTCCACGTGCTGACCGTAATAGCTGAAAGGCCAGCCATAAAAACCACCGTCCTCCACAGACGTCATGTAGTCCGGAACCAGGTTATCACCCAGTTCATCCCGCTCATTGACCGCCACCCACAGGGCGCCGGTTTCGGGTTGCCACGCCATGCCAACCGGGTTGCGCAATCCGGTGGCAAACAGACGATGCTCACCGCTTGCGGGATCAATGGCCCAGATCGCGGCCCGCTCCTTTTCCTTGTCCAGACCGTTCTCGGCAATGTTACTGTTGGACCCCACGGCCGCGTACAGGGTCTTGCCGTCCGGCGACGCAATCAGGTTTTTGGTCCAGTGGTGGTTAATCGGGCCTGCCGGCAAACCCACCACTATCTCGCCTTCCGCGGTAATCCGGGTCTGTCCTGCTTCATACGGAAAACGGACTACCGCGTCCGTATTGGCCACGTATAAGCTGTTACCGATCAGGGCCATGCCAAACGGGGAGTTCAGGCCAGTGAGAAATGCCGAACGCTGGTCAGCAACGCCATCACCGTCGGTGTCCCTGAGCAGCGTGACCCGATTGGCGCTGTCAACGCCGGCGCCGGCCCTGTCCATGATCCAGCCGGCAAACCATCCCTTGAGCCCGGTCATGTCGTCCGGCCGTTCAGGCGCATTGGTTTCTGCCACCAGAACATCGCCGTTGGACAACACCGTCAGCCAGCGGGGATGATCCAGGCCGTCGGCAAAGGCCTTGACCACGGTGCCATCCGCCGATATCGGCCGGCCGCCATCGGGCCAGCCTACCGCTTTGGCAATGTTGACTGTCGGAAACAGCGAGTCCTCAGGGGGCGGCAGTTGCGGATCCGGCCCGACACCGGCCGATACCGGCAGACGGGCTGCATTGGCGCAACCAGCGAGGACGAGGCTGACCGTCATTGCCCATAAAGCAGGATTGCGTAGCAAGGTAAATCCTCCGTGGTCCGGGTCGTGCCCGATTGTCAGAGCTGGCGAAGCCAGTGGGCAACCGCCTGCCCGATCTCCGCCGGCGAATCCTCCTGAACGAAATGACTCCCGTTGACGGTGACTTCAGTCTGGTTGGGCCAGGTGCGACAGAATTCCCGCGGGCGGCCAGTCAGAATGGAGCCAGGCTCGGCGTTGATAAACAGCTTCGGCAGATCGGAATTATTGGCCAGCCAGTGACCGTAGCTGGTAATCAGGGCCGCCATCGCAGCCGGCTCGCCATCAATCGGTATTTGCCGGGGCCAGTTAAGAGTGACCTGGCGATCCTCGGGTTTTTCAAAAGGCGCACGATAGTGAGCCATTTCCTCATCGGTCAGGGTACGAAGCACTGAGTTGGGCAATACTGCTTCAACAAACAGGTTACGCTGCAGGATCAGATCCTCGCCCTTGGCGGAGCGGAACCCCTGAAAAATACCTCGCGCAGCCTCTGGCCACTCATCCCAGGTCACCGGACAGACAATGGCTTCCATGTAGGCAATGCCCCGCACCGCCCGGGGATGCTGTTGTGCCCAGTAAAAGCCGAGCCCGCTGCCCCAGTCATGAATCACCAGAGTCACCCGGTCATACGCACCAATCGCCTGTAACAGACCGTCGAGGTACTGGTACGCCACATCAAAGGTGTAGCGTTCAGGCCCCTCACTGGCCGGCAGTTTTTCGGAATCCCCCTGCCCGATCAGGTCGGGAGCGATAACCCGCCCGCTGTCAACCAGTTCCGGTATGACGTTGCGCCAGAGATACGACGAGGTGGGATTGCCATGCAGCAGCACGATGGGATCACCCTCGCCCTCATCCACGTAGGCAATCTGCTTGCCCAGCACAGTCTGGTAATGTTTTTTATAGGGCATGTCGGCACGAAGCATAACGACTCCTTGGCTGTGTGTTATCAGGAAGACTCAGGGATCAGGATCGTTGATCCGGTGGTTTTACGGGATGCCAGCGCGGCATGCGCATCACCTGCCAGCGCCAGCGGGTAGCGCTGATCAATGGACACCCGAATCTGTCCACTCTCGAGCATTGCAAACAGGTCACTGCACATGGCTTCAAAGCGTTCACGGGTATCCGCATACCCATTCAGGCTGGGACGGGTGACAAACAGGGCCCCTTTCTGGTTGAGGATACCGATGTTCACATTTTCCACCGGTCCGGAGGCGTTGCCGAAGCTCACCATCAGTCCCCGTTTGTGAAGGCAGTCCAGCGACGTCAGCCAGGTATCCCTGCCAACCGAGTCATAGACCACCGGCACCATGGCACCGCCAGTCAACTCACGCACCCGGTCAGGCACATTTTCACGAGTGTAGTCGATGGTTGCCCAGGCCCCGTTTTTCATGGCCAAGTCCGCTTTCTCCGCTGAGCTGACAGTCCCAATCAGTTTCACGCCCAGCGCCCGCGCCCACTGACAGGCGATAGACCCGACGCCGCCTGCAGCCGCATGAAAGAGAATCGTTTCCCCGCCTTTTAACGGATAGACCTGCCGCAACAGATACTGCACCGTCAGGCCTTTCAGCATCACCGCTGCCGCTGTTTCAAAGTCAACGAAATCAGGCAACCGCACGACTTTCCCGGCAGGCAGAACGTGAAGTTCAGCATAGGCGCCCAGGGGGCCCTGGGCGTATGCAACCCGATCACCGACCCGCACCGAATGCACGCCCTCGCCTACCGCATCGACCACACCGGCTCCTTCGGTACCCAGTCCGGACGGCATACCGGGCGCCGGATACAACCCGTTTCGAACGTAAATATCAATAAAATTAAGGCCGACCGCCCGGTTACGGACACGCACCTCACCGGCTCCCGGTTCGGCGGGTTTCCGTTCAACTACTTCAAGTACCTCTGGCCCACCGGTGTGGGTAAACTGAACGAATCTGGCCATGATGTTATACTCTTGTTTTGCCTCACGGTATCCGTGGCCCGGACAGGTCTATCAAACCGTCTAACAGACCCAATAGCAAGTCAACCGGTACGATCACGTCACTCAAACGATCTGGCTCGCAGATTGGTTATAAAGAAATTTCACAACAGTATTTTCGTTATAAAAACCATAGCGCTATAGTGCGATCCCTACTTTCAGTATCCGGGAGCAGACGTATGCCCGCCAATCACCGTTCGATCTTGATTATACTGCTGACGGTCATGCTTCTTGCTGTGCCCGCCATCAGCTCAGCCGACGATTCCGAACCCGTTACGCTGAAGGTCGGCTACATGCCGATTTTACCCGTCGCGCCTCTCTTTGTAATGGAAGGGAAAGGCTGGACCAAAGACGCAGGCCTGAATCTGGAACTGACCCGTTTTTCCAGCGGCCCGGCAATGGTCCAGGCCCTGGCATCAGGGAAGCTGGACGTAATGAATTTCGGCATCGGGCCCGCAATGGTCGCCCGTGCCAAAGGTGTTCCTATCAAGGTTCTTGCCTCCAGCGTGCGCGAACAGATCGGTCTGCTCGCACGTGGCGACCTGGCCAATTATTTTGACAAGTATGAGCCGGCCGAAGCCATCGCCCGGTTCACCGAAGAACAGGGGCGCAAACCCAAGATTGCGACCTTCCCGTCCGGTTCAGTCCCGGACACCGTACTGCGCTATTGGCTGACCAAACAGGTAGGTATTGACGCTTCGGCGGTCGACATCGTCGCCATGGGCGCATCCCGCGTTCAGCAGACATTGCTGGCCGGCGCAGTGGATGCGGCCTCAACACTCGAACCCATCCTCACCGTGGTGCAGCAGCGTGATCCCAGTGCCCGGGTGATCGCCCGGGGCAGTGAGATGCTGCCGAATCAGCCGGGTGCCGTGTTGGCCGTCCGGGAGTCGGCCATGGCCGCTCATCCTGATGCCATTAGAAAGCTGGTGGCCCTGCATATCCGTGCAGCCAACCTGCTCAACGAATCACCCCGGGAGGCAGCGCCCTACGTGCGGAAATTCGTAGGTAAACGACTGATTGACCTCAAGACCGTTGAAACCGCTCTGGCTTCGCCATCATCGAACTACATTGCGGACCCCCATGCTATTCAGGATGCGACCCGGGTGATGGCCAAATTCCAGGCTGAGCAAGGCACTTTGAAGAGACCGGTCGACATTGACGCATTGTTTGACACCCATGACTACGACGCCGTGATGGCGCAAGGAAACGTGGGCAATCAGTGAAAAATCTGCCGCGCTCCAAACGCACCCTGGCCAGTGCGTGCGGCCTGACCGGTCTCGTCTTGCTGTGGGAGCTATCCCTGCGGGCGGGTCTTTTGCCGGGCAACCTGGTGCCACTGCCATCGAGCATACCGGCAGAGTTTCTGGCTGAGCTGCGCGATGGTATCTGGCTCGAGGTGGTGCTGGCCAGCCTGTCCCATTACAGCATCGGTGTACTGATCGGGTCCGTATTGGGGATCAGCGTGGGTGTCAGCGCGGCCCTGATGCCAGGCTTTGACGCCGCACAAAGCTGGCTCGCCCGCCTGCTGAGACCGATCCCCCCGTTGGCCTGGATTCCCTTCGCCATTATCTGGTTTGGCGTCACCGAAACAGCGGCGGCGTTTATCATCAGCATCGGCGTGTTCTGGATCAATTACTTCACCAGCTACAGCGCGGTTCGCGCCATTGAACCCAGCTATTACGAAGTAGCCACTGTCTTTGGCCAGGGACGCTTCGTAGATCGCCTGCAGAAAGTCAGCCTGCCCGCGGCTGCCCCCGGCATACTGGGCGGTTTGCGGGCAGGCCTCGGACAGGGCTGGATGACGGTCGTGGCGGCAGAGTTGTTCGGTATTCCCGGCATCGGTCAGCGTATGATGGAAGCCTCCGGCCTGCTGGCCACGGACATCGTGGTGGTCTACATGCTGACCATTGCGGCCCTCTATGCGCTCTTTGATTATCTGTTCATCATGGTTCAGCGGAGGGTGCTGCGGTGGCAACAGTGAACGCAACCGGACCGGTTCTCGCCGCCCGGCACCTGCAACTCGGCTTTGGTGGTGAGGTGGTTCTCGATGACGTCAGCCTTGAAGTCCGACCTCAGGAGTTTGTTGCGGTCGTCGGTGCATCCGGGGTTGGCAAGTCAACCCTGCTTCGCGCACTGGCTGGCCTGTTGCCGCCCCTGCAGGGTCAGGTTTCACTGAGCCCGCCCTCGGAGCCGTCCTCACGCAGTTGGTCGATGGTTTTTCAGGCGCCACGGCTGTATCCGTGGCGACGTGTACTCGCCAATGTGGAACTGGGCCTTGAGGGGCTGCCGCTATCGCGCCCCGAACGCCATCAACGGGCCCGTGAACAACTGGCCCTGGTTGGTCTGGAGGACCTTGGCGGGCGCTGGCCACGCACGCTTTCCGGAGGCCAGCAGCAACGGGTGGGCATTGCCAGGGCGCTGGCAGTCAAGCCTCAGGTGCTGTTTATGGATGAGCCGTTCTCGGCGCTGGATGCCATCACCCGCCGACGGCTACAGGGTGAACTCAGCCAGCTTCGCCAGCGGACCGAGGCCGCCATCATCTTCGTGACTCACGACATCGAGGAGGCGGCCCTGCTTGCCGACCGGGTCATGGTGCTGGGCAAACCCGAGACCAGACAACCCGCCCGGGTGACCACCACGGTACCGATCGACCTGGCCCTGGCCAAGCGCCAGAACCGCGCCGGATTCACCGACCTGGTCCAAACCCTTGAACGCCACATAGGCAGCGAAACCGCCGGCACCCAGCAGGAGCCTCAATCATGAGCGAACTGAACGTGATGTTGCATGCACCGACGCCAGACGCCCTGGCCCGCGCGCGACGTAATGCCCTCAACCTGCTCAGGTCACGCCCTGATGCCGGGCTGCTGATTATTGCGAACGGAGCGGCTGTGGCTTCAGCGCTCGCACAGCCGGACCCGGAAACCGACCACCTCCTGCGCCTGTGCCGCAACTCCCTGAATGCCCAGAACCTGGACAACACCGGCGGGCTGGCCGAGGTGGCGGCGGCCGTCGTCACGCTGGCAGAACTTCAGGGCCAGGGCTGGGCCTATATCCGGGCTTGAAAACCTCATCAATAACGGCACGGCAAGGTGCCCGAGCGGGCGATTGAATGTATGGACCCGTGCACCTGTTAATATCCGCGGTCAAAATCGATCACATGCCTGAGCGGTTTCGCCCGACGATATCGCCGATAATTGTCAGCAAACAGTGCGGCTATGTCTGCCGGAAAACTGCGGGCCGAGTCATGAGCGGTCACCGTCACATTGGGCAGTCGCCACAGCGCACTGTCGGCCGGTAATGGCTCCTGTTCGAACACATCCAGTATGGCGTGGCGAAGCTTCCCGCTGGCCAG
Source organism: Marinobacter sp. (assembly GCA_030149475.1). Classification (GTDB taxonomy): domain Bacteria; phylum Pseudomonadota; class Gammaproteobacteria; order Pseudomonadales; family Oleiphilaceae; genus Marinobacter. Next base: position 13,886 of record JASBRL010000153.1, on the reverse strand, counting down.
AGCGGCAATCAGTGCAGCCTCATCCACCGCATCACCACGGCCCACATTGACCAGGGTCGCCTCCGGTGGCAGTTTCGCCAGGGCGGCCGCGTCAATCAGGTGGTGGGTCTGGGGCGTCTGGGGTAACACCACAACCAGATAGTCCAGTGTTTCAAGAAATTCATGAAGTTGTCCGCCCTGGTACACCCGGTCAACCACGTCACTGTCACCGGAATGCTGGCGATAACCCAGCACCCGCATCCCGAAATGGCGTGCGGTGGCGGCAATATGTCGGCCGATCGAACCCAGACCACAGACGCCCAGGGTCAACCCGCTCAGCCCCCGGTAAGTCATCGACTGCCAACGGGCCTGTGTCTGTGCGTGCCAGGTCGCGGCAAGTTGCCGCTCCTGGGCCAGAACGTGAAGAAACACATACTCACTCATCAGCGGCCCGAAGATGTCCCGCACACCGGTCAGCAGATAGTCCCGACGTAAACCGGACCGGCACAGTGGCGCGACGCCGGCGAACGTAGACTGTACCCATGCCAGCGAGCGGGCACGGGGCAGCATGCTGGCCACCCAGGACGGATTACCCAGCACAATCTCGGCCTCACTGATCCAGGGTTCGGCGGCATCAGCACCGGTGGCCACCTGCACATCGAGGCCGGTCAGATCTGAGTGCTGAAGGTGCCGGGCATAGTCATCGGCATCGTGGCTCAGAATCAACAGCCGGTGGGGCGTTTCGCTCATCTGAAGCGGTTCTCCGTAACCTGTTTCAGGTCTGGCAAACGGAGTGCCGGACCATACCGTCAGGGTGATGTTCAGTCACCGGACGGGTTTCTGTCATTCTTCGGGCCGCCCGGCCCACCACCGGGTCCCGGTATGACCTCATGCTCAAAGCGTCCGAGAATCGTCATGATGATCAGTGCCAGAATCGTCACCATCCCGGCCAGGATAATATTGCCCAGCCCACAGGACACACCGATGGAACCGGCGATCCAGATCGACGCTCCGGTGGTGATCCCCTGCACGTTACCCCGACTCTGGATAATACTGCCAGCCCCGAGAAAGCCAATGCCGCCAATCACGCCCTGGATAATCCGCGTCGGATCGATCTGTGCAGACGGATCGCCTTCACTGGTGGCGAACATCAGGTCGAGTCCCAACATAATAAACGCGGCGGCGCCGACTGCCACCAGCATATGGGAACGCAGGCCCGCTGCCTTGCCCCGTAATTCACGCTCAAGTCCGAGCACCAGCGCCAGCCCCGCCGCGGCGCCCAGCCGGACCGCCATATCCAGAACCGGGATTTCACTGTCCATGTCACCTCCCCTGTTGCGATTTTGCGCTGTGCGGCGCACAGCTCAAAACATCATGTCTACACCGCCACCGGCCAGACAGGCTCCGGCCCCTCGGGATCTTCGGGTTCCGTATGGGAGACCAGATAGTCGAGAATAGCCTCTCGCAACTCACTGCCCTGCCCCAACCCCTGATTGCCAAACAGGCGGTTAAACTCAAGTACAAAAGGGTATCCCCCGACCAGGGCAATATCAAAGCCGGCGTGGTCAACCTCCAGGTCAATCGCCAGTTTCAGGGCCAGGTCGGTCACCACCGCAGGCACCGGGCTGCGATCAATCCGCCCGCCCCGGGCCACGTTGTTGTAAAACCCCTGATCCGCCCGGGTTCGCCAGTAGGCGGTGATCACCCGCTTGCCCACGACCACCACGCGCACGTCGCGGTCAATGGGCAGATACTCCTGGGCGTAGAGCACCGGACTGATCTCGCAATAGCGGCGCCAGTCTTCCCGGTTTTCGATCAGCCATACGCCCTCTCCCATGCTGGCCTTTGGCAGCTTGGCTACAAAGGGACAGGACAGGGTATTCCAGATCCGCTCGCGCTCTTCCGGGCCGTTGGGTTCGATCAGGGTCCAGGGGGTGTGTTCAGGCGCCACGGCCTGAAAGGCCCGGGTCATTTCCACTTTATCGTGACCAATGCGGTAACTGGCCACACTTGGAAATACGCGGCACTTTAATCCGTGCACCAGCGCGTTCAGCTGCCAGTACTCGGGGAACAGTACCCAATCGGCTTCCGTCAGCGTTTCCCGATGACCGAGAAACTGCTCAGGTTTGAGCACGGTGGTATCGGGAAAGCCGAGGGTACGGAAAATATCAAACGAAACGAGGCGCATGGCGAGAGTCACTCACGACAGAATGGCTCGCATTCTAGGCCGGTCCGGCACGCCCGCAAGTATTATTTTCCGCGGGGGATCGCAGGCATCAATACCACCGCGTTCTGACTGGCAGCGACACGCAGTAGGTCAACGAATTAACCAGACGGGACGCCAGGGCGTTACTTCCGGACCCACTTGCCGTCTACCCGAATGAACTGCCCCGCCGGGGTCTTTTCCATGGCTTTCTGACCGGCAACCGCCTCGACCTTGGTCACCGAAATACCGTGTTTCTCGGCAATCCGGGCGTACTCCTCCCGGCGGGCCTCGTTGATCGCGGCCACGATCGCGGCAGCATGATCACCGGACTTGACCACCGCCAGGTACCCGGTAGCCGTCTCTCCGACCAGACCACTCTGCTTGGCCCCGTCCAGTTGTGTCTTGGCGTCCGCCAGACTCATGCCCAGCGCTGGCAGGCTCAGGCACAACGCCAGCAATAAGGCTCCCATTCGAACGATCGGTTTCATGTCTTTCTCCTGTGGGATGGCGCAAATGGATCAGAACAGGCCTTTTTCGCTGAAAAGGGCGTCAACGTCTTTATCCACTTTCACATAGATCTCGTGCTGGATCTTGACGTTCAGGTTTACGGTAATGGGCTCCTTGGGTGCCGCCAGTTGAACCGTCGGCGTACAAGCGGCCATCAACATCGCCAGCATCAGGCCGATGCCGAGCATGCCTGCTCGCCGGGTCCGTGTCATTCTCTGTGCGAATCGCGCCATGCGAGACTCTCCTGTTTGCGGCCGTCTGTTCCTGGCGACCGTGTTTATTGCCCGGAAGTAGCGTTCTTGCGCTGCTCGATCAGTTTGCGGACTCTCTCCGTCACTGCGTCATTGACCCTGCCACTCATTTGGAGGCTGGTGAGCAGAGCCGGTATATCTTCTTCCAGGTTGATATTGAGCACAATCGGCCGCCCCCTTTCAACCTCGGGATTGTTTCCCTCAAGGTGCAGGCCCAGCGTCAGGGTACCGTCTTTATCATACGCCAGGGTGCTGTTCAGGGTGTCATAGTGAAAATTCTCCATGGCCTTCGCGACCAGATCCAGGGCCTGATTCCCCTGCCCGATCGATCGCAGTCGCTCCGCAGGCAGCGTGAGCGTGCCTCCGGGCTGACGCGCCGAAATACGGCCCGCCTCAATTCGTATGCCGGCCGGTGGCCCCAGCAGCAGCGGCACTTTGCCGCTCAGCATACCGGTGCCAGCCAGGTTGTCCGCCGGATAGAGGGCCATCAGCTTTGACAGGTCGATCGCGGCCAGAGACAGTGGAACCCGCACCGGTAACTGACTCAGATCAAACACATCCGGTTCAACACTGGCATGGCCGCCGAACAGCCCTGCAGTCGCCTGCTTCACAGTCAGCCTGCCGGCGCCCGGCTTGACCAGTGGCGCCTGGTATTGCCCGCTGGAGGTCACCGGCCCGATGGGTATGCCCGGGTTGAGCTGATTGAGGGTAATGCCAGAGGTCGTTGCGGTCAGTTCATGCCCGGCGAATGAGGCCTCAGCATCACCGCTGAGTCCGGACCAGGACGCCCGGTCATACACCCCCGACAAGTCGGTCAGACCCAGGTGTGCCTGCACCTCAGGGCTACCGGCCGCGGGCCAGTGCAAGGTTGCACGGGCGTCAAGCTGACCTTCGGACACCGTTAGCAGAGCCGGCCAGTCTGCAAGCGCCCGGGACCATGCCTCAGCGCCCGGTTTGCCGTTCATGGTCAGTTCTGCCGTTGCCGTCAGCGCATCCTTAAAACGATCATCCAGGGTCACCCGAACCTGACTGCCGGAGTCAGCCGACAACTGACCTTCCAGCGACAACTGCTCCAGGCTCGAGGTAAACCGGCCTTTCAGCCGCCAGCTTTGCGGTCTCAGTGCCGGATGTCTGATGGATTCTGCCGAGAGCACCAGCGGACCCTGTGCATCAACAGTCTCCAGTCCAGCGGACCGAGCGTTATAACGGGCATTCAGCGACACGCCCGCCAGTTCCGCACGCAAACCTTCAATACCCAGTGGCGTGCTCCGGGAATCGCCTGCAAGCTGCGCCAGGCTGACCGTTGAAGAGGGCCCAAAGCTCAGCGCCAGCGACTGCGCACCGACCTTGCCCGAGACAGTGACATCGGCCTGCAATCCGTTCAGCGTCCTGGTCGCCGGGAGGCTGTCTGCCAGCGTGCCCTGCACGCGCACCTGCTTGAGCTGCACCGACCAGGGCGCCGATGTTGCCACCACAATGCCGCCCTGCACGGTGATTGACGAAGGTTGCTTGCTGGTCACCTGAATATCCAGCGGCAACTGTCCCGGCGCCGAATCCGCGGACGCCGATGAGGAAGGCCGAAGGCGAACCGCCAGAGATTCAGGGCGCAACGATGCGGGCACCGACGCGATCCAGCCTGCGGGGTCAGTCAGCCGCAGATCAGCCTGCGCCGTATCCGCCCGCCACCGTCCCTGTTCGGCCCTGAGTGCCAGCTCGAGATCACCCTGAACCGTCGCCACCGCCGGTATCGGCCAGGGTTGTGGCACCTGCCCACTGACTGTCACCTCGCCGGTTACGCTGTCGATGAACCCCGCACCAGCAGGCCCCTGTAGCTGCCAGTGGGCATTCAGACGGGCCGTTTCCGGATGCGCCGGCAGGTCGGTAAGCGGTATGTTCTGCCATTGCCGGAGCCAGGCAAGCAACCAGTCCGTCCGGGGCAGCGCCGGTAATGCGACCTCACCGTCCCAGCGGATGCCGGAGTCGTCGCCAGTCTGGCCGTAGTGCGTGGTTCCGGTGAGCGTCTGCTGGCCATCGATGTCGAGTCCGGTGGTCAGTGTGAGGTTGCCCGGCAGAGTGCCGCTTAGCGTGGCATGCAGGTCCAGGTGATGACCGTCATGATCCAGACCCAGCGTCACATTGAGTGGCAATGAACTGCCCGGCCGGGTCATGGCAAGCGAGCCCGATAGCGGGCACCGACCGTTGACGCAGGGCAACCGCACGTTGAACCGGTCAATCGACACCTTCGGCGGCAGCCAGACGGGCACCTGATCCGGCAGGGCCAGGGTTGATGCATCCGGGGATGGGTCGGACTCATCCGCAGGGGTGCGGAGGTCAACGTCCAGTTGCCCAACGGAGAGCGACTGCACCAACGGCCCCTGCCAGCTCCACGACCAGGACAGCGCCGCATCCCGGGCACTGACTGCCACCTGACGGCCCGCCTGCGCCTGGATAACACGGGCATGGCTGACCGTCAGGCGATTCAACGACAGGCTCGCGCCCTGCCAGTCGATCTGCTGAATCCCGTTGGCCCGCAAACTGTCAATCCAGAACTGACGACACCACAGGCCACCGGCCAACAGCACAGCGACCAGTGCCGTTAAACCCCATAAAACCATTCGTCGCCGTGTCATGATTCATTCCCGATGGTTGGCTGTTGCTGGGTTCCCGAGCGGAAATTACAGGTTCAAACATTCAGGTACTGTAAACAAGTCGCTTTAATTTTCGTCCGTAGATCGCGATGATACCGGTCAGACAACCAAAATCACCGACCAGCCTGAGCGCTGATCACGTACAAGGAGTTTATCGTGGAATTCGTTCGCACTCCCGATGCACGCTTCGAACGCCTGCTGGATTATCCCTTCGAGCCGCATTACGCCGAACTGGGCGGCCTGCGCATGCATTATGTGGATGAAGGTCCGGCCACCGCCCATCCCATCCTGATGATGCACGGGGAGCCGTCCTGGTCCTACCTGTACCGGCACATGATCCCGGTTTGCGCGGCCGCCGGACACCGGGTCATTGCCCCTGACCTGATCGGCTTCGGAAAATCCGACAAGCCCACCTCGATCAGCGATTACAGCTACCAGACGCACATGGACTGGATGACGCGTTTCGTCGAGCAACTGGATCTGCGGAATATTACGCTGGTCTGCCAGGACTGGGGCTCGCTACTGGGCTTGCGACTGGCCGCCGAGCAGCCCGACCGGTTTGCGGCCATTGTCGTGGGCAACGGCATGTTACCCACCGGCGACAACAAGGTACCGATGGTGTTTCACCTGTGGCGGAACTTCGCTACCTACAGCCCCTGGTTCCCGATTTCCCGGATCATCAACGCCGGCAGCTTCCGCTCGCTGGGGCCGGACGAGCGTCGGGCCTATGACGCCCCCTTCCCGGACCGGCGGCACAAAGCGGGCGCCCGCGCTTTCCCCCGCCTGGTACCCATCAGCCCGGAGGACCCGGCCGCAGACGCCAACCGGAAGGCCTGGCAGGTGCTGGAAAACTGGGAAAAGCCGTTTCTGACCACGTTCAGCAACGGGGACCCGATCATGCGCGGCGGCGACCGGTTCATGCAGTCCCGCATCCCCGGTGCCCAGGGTCAGCCTCACGTCACCCTCAAGGGCGGTCATTTCCTGCAGGAGGATTCGCCGGTGCCGTTTGCCCGGGCCATCAACGACCTGATGGAAAGCATGCGCTGACCAGTTGGCGTCGCTGCCGGCGGCGTCCGCAGATACGATCACCCTATGCACCCTATGCACCCTATGAGAGGAGGCCTGATGCCACGTCTGTTTATCGGTCTTGAACTGCCGGAGACCACCGTGCAGGCTCTCCTGAGGCTGCGGGAGGCGATCCCCGGAGCCCGCTGGCAGACTGCCTCACAACTGCATCTGACACTGTTTTTCGTGGGCCAGGTTGATGCCCCGACCCGGACCGCCATCGTGCAGACACTCAGTCAGGTGCGTAGGCCACCGATCCACGTGCAGCTTCGGCCGCCGGAATGCCCGGGGGATCCGGATCAGCCCCGGCATCTTTGGCTACCGGCGGAGCCTGTCCAGCCTCTGAGTCGCTTACACACAGCCATCGCGGAGCCGCTCGCTGCACTGGGCCTGACGTCCGGCTCCCGCCACTTCTTCCCTCACGTCACCATTGCCCGCTTCAGCAGACCGGCCGGTTCCGTACGGGCGTTTCTGACGGCTCACGCAGGGCGCTCGCTGCCGGCGTTCACCGCCAACCGGTTCGCCCTGTTCAGCAGTACGCCAACGCCCGCTGGCTCACGGTACGATGTGGTGGCGCGATTTGCATTAGCTGGCTAGCAGCCTGTCGGACTTAAGGTTGATCTACTGTGCCGCTTTCCCACCTTGCTCGTGACGATCACTTAAGTCCGACAGGCTCAGTGTCCGAACCGGGAATCAGGGCGTATTCAGAAGCGCCGCGCCTGACTGAAATGGCGACGCCAATAGCGGCTGTTGAGAGAGGAATCGATAACACCGCTGGACGACGAGGCATGGATGAACCGGCCGCTCCCCATGTAGATGCCCGCATGGCCATCCTTGCCGCTCAGGTGGAAGAAAACCAGGTCGCCGGGTTGCAGGTTATCCGGCTGAACCGGTTCACCCATGGCCAGCATCTGGCTGGTTGTACGCGGAAGCCTCACCCCCAGGGCTTCGCGATACGCGGTCATGATAAAACCGGAACAGTCAAAGCCGGAGGCGGAGGTACCGCCGTAATGATAGGGCGCACCTTCATAGCGGTTGAACACCTGCCACAATCGATCAGCCCGCGCCTGCGGGGTCCAGGACCCGACGGAACCGGCCATACCTGATTCGTAGAGGCCGTCACTGTCGGGCGGCAATGACTGATTGCTCGCACAGCCACTCAGAACCAGAACCAGAACCAGCAGCAATCCGACCACAGGCGCAGCTGAGAGGCGCACATGACCGTGTCTCCCGCCGCTGGTCAGCACAACTATAGCCGACAATATGGCACGTATAGTCGACGCCATCAGCCGACACTCACAGGTTGAACCCATCATCCTGCAGATCCTGTTCAAGTTCGGCCGGGTCCGTTATCCAGAGGGTTCCGTCTGCCCCAGGGAAAACCCCCACTTCCAGACCGTCCCTGGTGAGGCCGGGCACCCACTTTCGGTAGAATTCCGGCAGGGAAATGCTTTTGGGCTGCAGGTCGTCGGAGCCCTGTGCATACTCAAGCGCAAACTCCGCACTGGGCCACACCGGCAGATAGGCCACACCGTCGTCTTTCGACTCTATTTTCAGAAAACGGTTATCAGCGTTCACCAGAATCCACAGCTCCCGCTCCTCCTGTGCCTGGCTCAGAAAATAGTCGAACCGCTCCTCGCCGTCCTGTTCAAGTATCTGCTTTAAATCCTGGTTAGCCATGAGCTCACTCATTGTTCTGCGCTGACCGGCAAGTCCGCGATCTGTCATAGGGTGCATGAAACGGGAGCAAGGGGCTACCGGTTTTCACCGGCTTCAGCGGCCGGCAGCAACGGTGCTCCATCCTCGCCCTGCAACTGATGATTGTACGCTGCCTGAAGACCGGTTTCTTCAATGGCCTCCTCATCTTCCCCCAGATCAACGTAGCGCGGGTAAAGCGGTGAGAGCAGTGCCACCACAATGCCAATCGAGGAAAACACAGAAAACGCATCGGCGTAGCTGAACTCATCGACCAGCATGCCAACAATGGGCGAGCCGGCGGCCTGCCCGAGCGACACCGCCATGAACGGCAAAACCGGCCCCATGGAGAGCCGGCCCGGCAACAGGCGGATGCCGGTCATTAGATAAAGTCCTGTCAGACTCATGTAGGCAAGCCCGAAGACCAGTGCGGAAAACGACGCGATGGCTATCTGGCCCGGACTTGCGGCCAGCAACGACAGGCTTGCGGCGAGCATCATCAGCATCAGCGCCTGGGTGATGGCCGGATTGTTGCGATCCGCCAGGTCGGCCACCACCGCACCGCCGAGGCCGGCAACACCAACCGCCAGCCACAGCCATCCGGTCGCCCCGGGGGGCAGCGACCCCAGGGTGACCACCAGATCGGGCGCAAAGATCCAGTACGCGGAAGAGACAAACCCCATGGCAAAGGAAAACAGCGAAAGCCGGAGCAGACGCCACCACTGCAGAGGGCTGATCGGGGCCGGCAGTGCGGCATTCGCTGGTGTGACCCGCGACACCGAGGGAATAAAAAACCAGGTGGCAACCAGCCCGATACCCGCCAATATGGCAAAGGCCCCATACGCATAGCGCCAGGCACCAGCCAGGAACAGAATGGTCGGAACGGCTATAATCACGCCAATGCTGGTGCCGGCGTTCATGACCGAGCTGACGCGACCATGCAGCGAGCGATTCACCAGTGCCTGCATGGCGGCGGTAAGCGCAGGCATCATCAGCCCCGTGCAAATGCCACAGGCAAACACGCCCACACCGAGAGACAACGCGCCGGACGCCTGACTGATCAACACCAGCCCCGCCGCACCAAAGGCGCCAGACAGCATCGCCGTATTGCGGGCACCCAGGCGAACCGCTGCGACCGGCGCCACCAGCGAGGCCAGCACAAAACTCAGCAGCGGAAGCGCGCCGATGATGCCAATCGCATAGGGCGTGAGCTCCAGCTCAGCACGGATGGGGGGCACGAACAGGCCAAAGGCGAAGCGCGCGAGCCCGTAACTGATGGCGATCAGCGCGGCACCGAGCAGCGCAAACACTGTACTCGAAGGAACTTTCATACCGCCTCCGACACACACGCATCACGAATTCGGGCCAACCCGGGGTACAGCGTCGCTCCGCTGGAACGCCCGGCGTCAGACGTGTCCAGACTAGGAGTTCTCCCGGGAGGATTCAACCCGCGATGTTTGCAGTTCCGGAAAGCTCAGAGCAGACTGGCGCCAGGGAACCGGCAACGTTCACAACCATTCACAACCACAGGGATCGGCACCCGGACAACTGCACTGTCGGACAGGAGGCGCTCGATGAACCCTGAGTCAGCAACTGCAAGGCAACCCCGCGTTATCGCAGCCCTGGCCGGCGGCTGGGTTGCCGACGCTGCCGCCCTCGGCCTGCACTGGCTGTATAACAGCCCACGCATTCTGGAGGTGGGCGGCGAGGCACCGGAGTTTCTGGAACCGAAGGCCGAGTATTTTGACGGGGTATTTGGTTACTTTGCCCACGGCGGCAAGCAGATCGGGGATGTCAGCCACTACGGCGCAGCGACCGGTGTGCTGATCGACAGCCTGCTTGCCAACCCGGGCAGGCTCAGCGTCCGTGACTATCAGCGACGATTCCGCACCTTCTTCGGACCCGGCGGCCAGTGGTGCGGCTACATCGACAACCCGACCCGGCTCACCCTCGACAACCTCAACCGCAACGAGCAGACCGCCATCGACAAGGCCCTGGCCAGCGTCATCGCCGATCTGACCGACCGGCAGAAACAGGTTCTGGTGCAGAAAGTGCTGCCCTACACCCGCTACCTGAGCGGCGAGGAACTGGCCTCGCCGGTGCGGCAGGCTATTAACCTGACCTACCAGGACACCGACATCCAGGAGGCGGGCGTCCACATTGCCAACACCATCGACCAGAACCTGATCCCTGCAAGCGGTGCCGACGACCGGCAACTGCCAGCGGTGTCGAAACTGCCGCCGCTGGTGGCCTGCTACTGCGGTCACAGCGACCTGATGGCTCTGACCGAAGCAGCGGTGCGGGTGACCAACGACAACGACGAGGCCGTCGCCTGGGCCCGCTGCGCCGCCCGCCTGCTGGATCACCTGTTCCGGGGGGAGTCACTGACTTCGGCATTCGACGCCGCATTGGCGGAAGCACCGGACCCCGACAGCCTTGCCCGGGCCCGGACCGACGGGCCGCTGGACGGACCGGGCGCCGGCGATGCCTACGGCCGCACCTGCTACCTGCCCGAAGCCATGCCGGTGATCGTGCACATACTCACGCACGCTGACAATTTTACCGACGCCATGCGCGCCAACATCCGGTGCGGCGGCGACTCCTGCGGGCGGGCCTGGATCATCGGCCCGGCCATGGCGGCCATGCACGGCGTCGGTGGTGAGCGGGGCATCCCGCTGAGCTGGCTGGCGCGGGTGAGCGATGCGCACAGGCTGTATGGCGACATTGAGCAGTTGGTCAACGGAGATCGGGCAGACCCGGGGTGAGCTCCTTTAGTGGCATCGGCTACCTGAAACTGCGCGGGTTTAACGCCGCTCAGCACGCGCGGCCGTGGAATGGAGGCCCAGTCGCAACGCAGTAACCGTCGCCGTGAGTGGTTAGGGAACCTCTGATCAAGTCTATTGGCAATTCTGGCTCTCCCTGAAAGCCGGAATCAAGGCGAGGCTTCGCAGGAAGGCTGGTTGCCTTTCAAGAAGGCTCAACGCGGAGTCCGGTTTTCAGGGAGAGCCCCTGCGGGCAAGCGTTGAGAGGCTCATTGGCTGCGTTACGATTCTTGGCAAGGACGTCGGCCATTACCGGCGAACCGCGCCTTGCCACTGAGCCTCTCAACACTTGCAGAATCGTCAATAGACTTGATCAGAGGTTCCCCAAGGAACCTGATGATTCAGCCGCCGTTGGCGGCCCGCGCTACGACCTGATTGCGTCCGCTGCGCTTGGCCTCATACAGCGCTTGATCGGCCCGGGCGAGGGTGTCATCTGTACTTTCTCCGGACTGGAATTCGGCGATGCCGATCGAGATCGTGACACTGACGGCCCGGGGCAGATCGGGGAAGGTTAATGTTTCAATGGCCGCGCGTACCCGTTCAGCTTTGATACGTGCACCACTGAGGGGTGTCTGGGGCAGTACAATGAGGAACTCTTCACCGCCGTAGCGGCCAAAGCAGTCAATTTCCCGGAGGTCTTTCGAGGCGGCCTGGGCAACGCTGCGAAGGATACAGTCGCCGGCCTGGTGGCCATAGGTGTCATTGACGGCCTTGAAGTGATCGACGTCCAGCAGGCAGATCGAAAATGAACCCGGGCTCCGGCTATAGCGGTTTGATTCTTCGGAAATCACCTCAAACAGGCGGCGTCTGTTACACACGCCGGTCAGTGCATCGACATTGACCAGTTCCCGGATTTTTTCCATCGCCTGTTTGAGCTCACGATTACGGTCACGCAGCTTGCCTCGTAGTCCACTGATGAAACCGCCGATGACGGTGGTCTGGGCAAGTACCAGCAGAAAGCCGATGGTCTGTATCAGATCCAGTGCCCCCGTCAGCACCTGTGGTCTGAACAACCATAATGCGCCATAGAGCAGACCGTACAGGCCAAGCATCCAGACGCCAACGATCACAAACTGGCGGGTATTCAACGCCAGAATTCCGTAAAGTGCCGGAACAAGAATAATCATCAGAAACGCGGCCCGGGCCTGACCCGCGTCGAGAAAGTACATGACCCAGAGCGCCGGGAGCAGTGAAACCACCATTTGCACGGCCGTCATGCTGGGGTCTTTGAAGCGCAGGTTCAGGTTGGACTGGATCAGACCCAAAAACAGCGCATTGATCAGCAGCATGAAGGCTGCGTAGTGCAGCACAATCCGGCCAGGTATCAAGTTCTGCCGCCAGCAGAATGCCACCAGCGTGAGCGTGACCAGGTAGGAGGCGAAGGCCATAGCCAGACGTCGTTTGCGAAGCGTCTGTTTGCGGCGGGTAGTGGTGGGTTCGGATGTGGGTTCATCCAGACTGAGCGATTGTGTCTGCGGTATGGTCATACGCACGCTGCTCTTTGTTTTTATTGGGAACTGCAAGTCAGCGGACTTCCTGTTCCTGCCGAGAAACCGCGAGTTGGCGTAATTTGGTACTATTGTCCCGGATTCTTGCGTGACCAGCCACCTGTTTTGTCCGGAAACATGAATTGAATCTCGTATATCCCTGAGCCACCGCGGCATCGGACTGGGGAGAGTGTATCCGGCGGGCCTGGACGCCCCGCCCCCTGTCGATAAAGCGTTTTCAGGATGAAAAAATGCCCCCGGTTTTAAAGCGGGGGCATTCATTTACCCGGTTACGTGACCGGGCGGGCCGACTGACTGGTTCAGGGGTTGGCTCCGAACAGTGCCAGTGTGGTGGATAACATGCCGCCGAAGGTTGTCGATGGCTGCGCCGAGACCGGCGTGCCATGGTTGGCACCCGCATCGGTGTAGCGTTTGATATTGGTGAGGCCCTTCGTGTGGAGTGTCAATGGCTCGCCACCAGCCAGCGGCGCGTTAAAGCTGTCAATCGAGACGGGAACTTTCTGGCCGTTCACGTCCGCATTGTAGACGCCCGACAGGGCCGGGATGCCCCACTCCTGCTGGTCCGCCGCATTGGGAATGACGGTATCTCCGACCACCTCTGACAACAGGATTCTGCCCGATGAAGCCGAAAGATTGTCCACGAAGTTGATAGGATCAGCGGTATCCACGGCGGTCTGGAAGATATTGAAGTAGGTCTCCAGGTCGGCGTCCCCCTGCTTCAGCCCGGCAGACTGTTGCAGGCCCAGCAGAATGCGGGGTGCAAAGCTGGGCGAATTTTCCAGCAGACGGGTAATGCCGCCACCCGGGGTCAGCAGGCTCGCGGCCTTGATGTCGTTGAAGGTGGACGGAATATTGGTTCCAGACGTTCCATCTTTCCAAATTACTGGCAATCGGTTTGCGTTGACGCTGGCGAGGAACGGAACGCCGGTAATCGTGCCCAGGGAATGTCCTACAAAATAGACCGTTTTGCCGCCCAGGTTGATTGCGCAGGATGAGCCGCACGGCAGCGTGATATCGCTCAGTGAGGCCCGCAGGTTCATCTGGTCCATCACGCTCTGGCGTCCGTTGTCGCGGGTATTCAGGAAGTTGGTCAGATTGATGTACAGGCTGCCTGAACCACCGTCGCCAGCCGCGTTGGCCGGGTTAAAGTCCATTTGAGCCGGCATGTTGTTGCTGTCTGAATACAGGTCGAAATGCCGTTCATT
>JASBRL010000152.1 GCA_030149475.1 Marinobacter sp. | reverse complement strand
TGGATTTGTGTATTTACCTTTGTCTACCTGATGGGGGCGTTGTAAATGAGTACTTCTGTAGACCACGACAGCCACAATCATGGCAGCACCAGGTCCTACATCATCGGGCTGATCCTGTCTCTCGTGCTGACCATTATTCCGTTCGGCATGGTGATGAAAGGCGATTTCAGTGAGACCTTTGTTGTTATAGCGATCGTCGTGATGGCGGTGTTTCAGGTGTTGATTCAGTTGATCATGTTCATGCACCTGAACCTGAAAACCGAAGAGGGTCGTAACTCGGGCTCCTTCGTCTTCTTCACCGCCTTGATACTGACACTCGTTATTGGTGGCTCACTGTGGATTATGTATCATCTGAACATCAATCTGATGTAATGCCGGGTACGTCCATTAAAGACGTGCTCGGGCAATTCATCGCGCTCACCAAGCCCGGGATCATATTTGGCAATATGATCTCGGTCATGGGCGGCTTTTTCCTGGCTGCTCAGGGAGAGGCCAATCTGCCGTTGTTTTTTGCAACGCTGGTGGGGCTTGGTCTGGTCATCGCCTCGGGCTGCGCGTTCAATAATCTGATTGATCGCGACATTGATGCGGTGATGGAGCGTACCCGGAATCGCCCCCTTGTACGGGGTACTATAACGCCAGCGACCACCGTCGGTTTTGCAACCCTGCTGGGCTTGGCGGGCTTTACGATGTTGCTGGGCACCAATCTGCTGACTGCGGGCCTGGCCGCTTTCGGGTTTGCGATCTACGTAGGCGCCTACAGTCTCTATTTCAAACGTCATTCGGTATACGGCACACTGATCGGGAGTCTGTCCGGTGCGATACCGCCGGTTGTGGGTTACTGTGCGGTGACCGGTGAGTTTGACCTGGGCGCGCTCATCCTGCTGGTAACCTTCTGCATCTGGCAGATGCCCCATTCCTACGCGATCGCCATTTTCCGGTTCAAGGATTATCAGGCGGCAGGTATCCCGGTGTTGCCGGTTGCGAAGGGGGTCGCGGTTGCCAAGCATCATATTGTTGGTTATACCGTAGCGTTCATCCTCGCCTCGCTGACCCTCCCGGCTGCGGGCTACACCGGCATGGCCTACTTCGTCGTCATGCTGATGATGGGGCTGTACTGGCTGAAATTGGGCCTGAACGGTTATCGTGCCGAGGATGACGTGAAATGGGCTCGAGGCAATTTCGGGTTCTCCATTCTTACGGTTACAGTCCTCAGTGTAATGATGGCGGTGAATGGCTATTTGCCGGCGCTTCTGGCCTGACAATGGCCGGTTTTTGACGCCTGTCTCGACGGGCCGCGATTCATCGTCGTTTGCTCTTCCCGCACTGTCTGACAAGCCTCTGTTCCTCCTCCTGTCTGGCAAGCTTTTTTACCGGCCATAAACGCCCTGGCATCGAGTCAGATGGTTCTCAATCCGGGTAATCGCCCATTGATTGTTGATGTGCTATTTTCGGATTCATAAACTATATATCTAAGTGTACGAACCGTTCCGGGTGTTGAAATTGATCATCGCCAACGAGAGGAGTGTTTCTATGCTGACACATGTATGGGGTTTGCTGACCCATCCAAAAACCGAGTGGCATCATATCGAGGACGAGCACGAGTCGGTGACGCATCTATACGCGCATCACGTGCTGTTGCTTGCCGCTTTACCGGTCATCGCCGCCTACATCGGGACCACTCAGGTGGGATGGGGCTTTGGTGGAGATGAGCTCTTCATCAAACTGAATCTGGTGAGCGCACTGTACGCCGGCATCGCCTTTTATATTGCCATCCTCGGGGCGGTGGTTCTGGTGGGAAGCGTCATTCACTGGATGGCCGCGCGTTTTCGCAAACCCCCGAGCCGGCGCCGCTGCGTCATTTTTGCCGGATATATCGCGACGCCGCTGTTTCTGAGCGGTATCGTCGCTGTTTATCCGCTGGTCTGGTTGTGCCTGTTGGCCGGGGCTCTGGGCCTGTGTGCAACCGCCTACCTGCTTTACCTTGGCATTCCCCATTTCCTGGGCATCAGCTCTGAGCAGGGCTTTATCGTCTCCAATGCGACTCTCGCCATTGGCGTGCTGATACTGGAAGGCCTGCTGGCTATTGCCGTGCTGCTCTGGGGGTATGGTGAAGTGTTGCTGCCCTGGCTGTTCCGCTTCTGAGACCCGTGTGATGGGGCGGGGCGACGCCGGACGCCCCGCTTCTCGCTTGTCGTGCAATCCCTAAGGGGTCGGTCGCAGGCTCGTGAGACCATCTGGCAGGCGCGGCCGCAAACCTGCCCAATCCTTTCAATATCGCGCAGTCATCCGTCCATGATATCTGAACAAGTCTGTCGACGCGCCGGACTGGCTGTTGCAGAACGTTTCACGGGGATGCCCGTATTGTCATGGTGACTCGCGCCCCTTAGACTTGGAGCCATGAAATCCCGACGCTCTTTCGTTCTCATCTTTATCAGCCCGATCATTGTGTGCGTGCTTCTGGGCGCCGCAATATTCGGCGGTCAGGCCTATTCGGAACAGCAGGAGGACAAGGAGATCCGGCAGACGATTTCTGAGTCCCTGAAGGCGGCCGGTACTGTTGAAGTGGCCAAACTCCAGCGGGTACAACACGGGTACGGTGTCTGCGGTATTTACCGGGTAGCAAACAGCGGTGATGGCTACTCTTCGTTCTACTACGACGCGGTCAATCGCAAGGTCGTGTTCGATGTGGATTCCCAGGTGTTCGAATCCAATTGTGGCCTGGCGTCACTGTGTGACGCGTTGTGAGACCTCGACTACCTTTGCTGTCTTGCTTCGGCACGCTCGGCATGTCAACCCGGTTAAATGACAACGTGTCCGGATTGGTCCGGTGGACCTGTCTTCTTTTCGGCCGACAAGCGGCTAAATTCCAGGAGCATGTTATGCGCAGATTTCTTGCCTCGGTTACTGTGGGCGCTTTGGCCCTTGGTCTGTTATCCGGCCTTGCCCATGCAGACTCGGCTGTTACGGTGTCGGATGCCCGTCTGCGGCTGATGCCGGGTGATCTGCCGGGTGCCGGTTATCTCAGGATTCACAACGGGCGCGATACGACAATCACGCTTGTGGCTGCGCACTGTAAGGCCTACAGTAAGGTCACGATGCACAAGAGCGTAACCAAAAATGGCATGGCGAATATGGAGGCGATTCAGTCCATTGCGATTGGACCGGGTCAGGATTTCGAATTTGCGCCGGGCGGTTACCATCTGATGCTGATGCAACGATCAGCGCCGCTGAAAGTGGGCGACACGGTCACCATTATTCTGGAGCTGGCAGGGGGAGACAGCGAGCCGGTGGTTTTCAATGTTGTTTCTCCTGCCGCGATGTGAGTCATTTCAATTGACGATCAATTCAACCGAGTACCCTATGTTTCATCGTTTTGATCTTTTTGTGTTGATGGCGTTGGCGTTGGCGCTGAGCGGATGCACCGGTAATGACTGGCGGACCACGGACGTTTCAGATGTGATGCCGCCGCTGAATTTTAAACTGACCGACGAGCATGGTGAAACCGTCACCGAAAAGGATTACCCGGGAAAGGCCACTCTGCTTTTCTTCGGATATACTCATTGCCCCGACGTCTGTCCCACGACGCTCGCGCGCCTGACGTCGATCATAAATCAGCTTGATCAAAACCTCCGTGATGATATTCAGATCCTGTTTGTGTCCGTGGACCCGGCGCGGGATACTCCCGAAATTCTGGCCAGTTACACCAATGCCTTCGGCTCTGAAGTGATCGGGCTAACCGGTGACCAGGCGCAGTTGGAGGACATTACCAACCGCTTCCGGATTACCTACAGCTATGGCGAGCCGGACAAAAATGGCAACTACACTGTCACGCATTCTGGTGCTGTCCTGGCCTTCGACACGCTGGGAAAACCGGCTTTCATGGTCATCCAGAGCGATCCGGACAGCGACGTTAAAGCCGACATAAAGCACCTGATCAAAGCCGGCATGGATCAATCCTGATCCGCTTACTTGCCCCCTCCTGACAGACCACGCCGTCGGGACAGCGTCTGCCGCGCCCATGACGATTGATTTCCGATGCTGAACTGTTTCCCCCTGCTGAACGTAAGGGTTCTGGTGCATCAGGTTTATTCATTCATCCACTCTGATGCGCCTGTGACAAGACGGGAGCATTAATGACGTTTAACGGACAGAAAAAGCGGCTGCTTGGCGCCGCAGCATTAGTTGTTCTGGCCATTGGCCTGGTTTATGCCGTCAGTGGGCCGTCTGTGCCCGAATTTTCCGATTACGCCGCGGGAAAGGAACGGAAACAGGCGTTTTTCGGCTATTTCCTACCCCTGGTTCAGTCCAGAAATCAGCAAATTGCCGCCGACCGCGATGAGCTTCTCGCCTGGCAAAAGGACGCGTCGGAGCTGGGTTGGTGGGATGAGCATCAGCTGACCGGTCTGGCCGGGGACTATGGTATGGAGGCCTTCGATGCCGGCAGCGACGCGGACTGGGATACATTGCTGCGCCGGGTGGATACCGTGCCACCATCGCTGGCCCTCGCGCAGGCCGCCAATGAAAGCGCCTGGGGAACCTCCCGGTTTTCCCGCGAAGGCTATAACTTCTACGGCCAGTGGTGTTTTAAGGCCGGTTGCGGCATCGTACCGAACAAGCGTGACGCGGGGAAAAACCACGAGGTCGCGGCATTCGATTCACCGCAGGAATCGGTCGACCGCTACATCAGCAACCTGAATACCCACGACGCCTACAAGCCGCTGCGGATGATCCGGGCGCGTTTGCGTGATCAGGGCAAGCCGGTGACAGGCCTGGCGCTTGCGGGCGGTCTTGGCAAATATTCCGAGCGCGGCGACGCCTACATTTCCGAATTGCGGTCGATGATGCGGTTCAACGATCTGGGTGAGTACGACCGGTAACGCCAGGCCCTTGCCAGTCAGCCCCGTTTGACGAGGCGGGCCTGATCTGCACCGCCTTGTACGGGAATTTACTTGTGCCCACCAGGCCCAGAGCGACAGCTCGTGTATCGACTTGTTTCCTCACCATCCTGGCACTGACTGTATGAAACTCGCTCACCTGTTACCTGGGCGCACCGGGCCGGTTAGGATTGCCGGGCGCTGAGGTCGATACACGGCCGACAGGCGGTTGCGCCTCAGGCCTCGTCCCGGCGGTAGGGCAGTGCCGCCAGGGCGGCGTCGCGATAGCCGGTGACCTCGGCAGCCTCCTGCTCACAGAAACGGCTGATCGCCTCTTCAAAGCCCGTGTGAGCCACCCAGTGAAACGAGTGGGTCAGTTGTGGTTCAAACCCGCGGACCAGCTTGTGTTCGCCCTGGGCGCCTGCGTCAAAGCACCGTAGCCCCCGGGCAATGGCCAGATCCAGCCCCTGGTAATAACAGGTTTCGAAATGCAGATGCTGGTATTCCTCAAGGCATCCCCAGTAGCGTCCGTAAAGGGTATCCGAGCCGATCAGGAACAGCGCGCCGGCGATCATTTCGCCGTCTTTGATCGCCATCACCACGTGTATCTGGTCGGCCTGGCGTTGTTGTAAGGCCTGGAAGAATTCCAGGTTCAGGTAAGGTCGCTGGCCGCGCTTGAGGTAGGTGGCCTGATAAAACACATAGAATGCTGACAGCACATGGGCCGGCAGTGTCTCCCCCGGGAAGTGGGCAAAGCTGATGCCCTGTTCGGCGACCTGACGGCGTTCCTTGCGAATGGACTTGCGTTTACGGGATGTGAGCGTAGCCAGAAAGTCATCGAAACTCCGGTACTCCCGGTTGAACCAGTGAAACTGGCAGCCCAGTCGGTGCAGATGACCGGCTGGAGCGAGTAACGCCTGGTCCTGGTGATCCGGAAACAGCAAGTGCCAGGAATGCACGCCAAGGTCCTCTGCCACCGAGTCGAGCGCTGATTTCAGTTCGTCGGGTTGCTGTCGCGATCTTTCCTGGTCGGCCAGTAGCAGACGTTTTCCCACGGATGGCGTGAAAGGAACCGCGATCAACAGTTTGGGGTAGTAGGGCAGACCGTAGCGCTGGTAGGCATCGGCCCAGGCCCAGTCAAAAACGTACTCGCCCATGGAGTGGAATTTGCGGTAGGCGGGCGCCACGCCAACCAGCGTTTCGCCCCGGTAAAACATCAGGTGAGC
>JASBRL010000151.1 GCA_030149475.1 Marinobacter sp. | reverse complement strand
CGCGCCCTTCGGGAGCCCCTGAGACACCGGATAGCCGCGTTGCGCCGACTCGATTTGGAGCCACCAAACCTTCGCCGCCCCGCCTTGCTCTCCAGTGTCTCAGGGGCTCAGTAGGTCAACGAATTAACCAGACGGGACACTAGTGCCCGGAAGCGGAACGTTCTGGTTTGAGGACGGTGTGGATAACCCGGTTGCCTTGAAGGTAGACGATGAAGTCGGGATAGACCATCTGGCGGATTGGCGGCTGACCCACTGGCCCGATCAGGCGCTTGGGGGCACCGAACTTTGCCCTTACCTGTGAGGCTGTCTGCCCGTTCACTGGTAAATCAAGCTGGGCGCGCTTGGCGCTGTCAGCCATCAGCGGAATAACGGTCTGCTCAGCTACCGCCGGGGCAACGGACAAGCCACTTGCCAGAAACAGGGTGGCGACAGCCGCCGACAGGTAAAAGGGGATCGGTTTTCTCATCAGCATGCGACTCCTGACTTCTCGAATGGGTCGTCGTTCTGGCGGTTGGGTGAGCGCTCCGACGCGCAATACGACCGACGTGTAGAAAGCTTAATCTTAAAGAAACCCGTCGCGGGTCTCCATGAATAACGTCAGATTTCTGAACGCTGGTCCGTCTGGCGTTGCCGGATTTGCCAGCGCAGTACATGGCGGGCAATGTGCTGGCGATCCATGTCGCTGATCCGGGTGAACTCCGCTCGAACCCAGCCGGTCTGCTCACTTCCCGGGTCGACCTGGATCACACAGGCAATGGCCTGAGGGCAGTACAGCTCCGGCGGCAGGGTCATTCTGAGCGCCAGTGTATCCCCGGCTGCCAAAGCGTCCAGCGGTGCTGAAAACGAGATACCTCCTTCGCTGAGAGTAACCTGCTGCCAGTCCTCCGGTTGCAACGGATTTTGCTCAAAGGCCATAATGCGCGCGAGCAAATCGACCTTGCCATTGATTGACTTGATCAGCCCAGCCAACAGGCGATCCCGCTCGGAAAGACTGGCGAGCTGATTGCGTACGTCAAGATCCAGGCGGTTCAGTTCGCCCCTTAGCCCGTCCAGCTGCTTGTCGTCAAACGGGTTGACGGACTCTGTCGACTGGGCCGGCAGGCGACGGTACTCGAATCCGATGCAGTCATTGATCCGAAAGTAATCGCGTCGATCGGGTTGACTGGATTGATCGGGCGTCAGGTCAGCGGGCATTCAGACTCCAGGCATGACAGGTTGACGAATAACAGTTGATGGCGGATCAGCGAACCGTCACCGACCGTCAGTGGGTAACACGATATTAGCAGCTTCCCGTGCCTCTGTGTGGCCCCGGGAGGTTTAATGGAAAACCGGGAAGCGGCAGGTCTCACCCTATGTTTAAACCGTTATCGTTTTTTGTTGGCTTGCGATATACCGCGGCCAAACGACGGAACCATTTTATTTCATTTATTTCTCTGACTTCCATGATGGGGCTGACGCTGGGTGTCGCTCTGCTGATCATTGTGCTGTCAGTGATGAATGGCTTTGACCATGAGCTCAAGACCCGGATCCTGGGCATGGTTCCCCATGCGGTGGTTGAGGGCGACGAGTTGCTGGACAACTGGCGCAAAGTGGACCGGATTGCCACGCAGAATCCGGAAGTCATTGCCGCAGCACCGTTCATCAAGGGACAGGGCATGATTACCGGAGGCGGCAACGTTCACGGCATTGTCCTGTACGGCATTCTGCCGGACCAGGAACGCACGGTATCAATCATCGAGCAGCACATGGTTGCCGGCAAGCTGTCGGATCTGCGCAGTGGTGAATTCGGCATTATTATTGGAAAACTCCTGGCGTCCAGCCTGCGGGTGAAAGTAGGTGACCGGGTGACCGTGGTGATGCCCGAAGCATCGGTAACGCCTGCCGGGGTGCTCCCGCGTCTGAAGCGTTTCACGGTCAAGGGGATCTTCAGCGTGGGTGCCGAGTTGGACAGCACCTACACCCTGGTTCATATGGATGACGCCTCCAAACTGATGCGTACCGGGGGCAAGGCGCAGGGAGTCCGGCTGCTGGTCAAGGATCTGTTCAAGGCACCGCAGGTGGCCAATCAGGTGGCCCGCAGCCTGGGTGGACGTCATCGGGTGTCGGACTGGACCCGCACCCAGGGCAACCTGTTCTCGGCGATTCAGATGGAAAAAACCATGATCGGGCTGCTGTTAATGTTCATTGTCGCCGTCGCTGCCTTCAATATTGTTTCGACACTGGTCATGGTGGTCACTGATAAAACGGCGGACATTGCGATTCTGCGGACCATGGGAGCCACGCCGGGCCGGATTATGCGGATTTTTATTGTTCAGGGCGCGGTTATCGGGGTGTTCGGAACATTGATCGGCATGGGCCTGGGCATCCTGGGGGCGGAAAACATCAGTGCCTTCATCAGTTGGCTAGAGTCTGTGCTTGGCCATCAGTTCCTCAATTCAGATGTCTATTTTATCAGCTATTTGCCCTCCCGATTGCAGTGGGAGGACGTCTACATCATCACCGGTGCCGGCATGACCATGAGTCTGCTGGCGACTATCTACCCGGCCTGGCGCGCATCCCGTGTCGATCCGGCGGAGGCCCTGCGTTATGAATAATGCCAGATCATCAGAACAGGCCGACCAGCCGGTCATTGTCTGTGAACAGCTCACCCGCAGTTACCGGGAGGGACCCGGACGGCTGACGGTATTTTCCGATATCTCACTGCGCGTGGGAGCGGGAGAGACCGTGGCTATCGTGGGCAGCAGTGGTGCCGGTAAAACGACGCTGCTGAACCTGCTCGGAGGCCTGGACAAGCCGACATCCGGCCACATAGCGATTTGCGGGGCTGACATCCATGGCCTCAGTGAGGGTGGGCGAGCCCGGTTCCGTAATCGTCACCTTGGCTTTGTGTATCAGTTCCACCATTTGCTGCCGGAATTCACTGCGCTGGAGAATGTGATGATGCCGGGTGTTCTGGGCAGTCAGTCCGTGCGCGAATCCAGGCGTCGGGCCAGGGCGATGCTGACCGAGGTCGGGCTGGAGCCGAGGTTGGCGCACAAGCCCGGGGAGTTGTCGGGCGGCGAGCGTCAGCGGGTCGCCATTGCCCGGGCGCTGGTCAATGAGCCGGACTGCGTGCTGATGGATGAGCCGACCGGTAATCTGGATGAGCAGACCGGCGAAGGTGTTCGTAAACTGATTCAGTCGCTGCAGCAGCGCCTGGGCATCGCCTTTGTGGTCGTTACCCACGATATGCCGATGGCACGTCAGTTGGGGCGGGTTCTGCGTCTGGAGAAGGGTGAGTTGGTGGCGAACGAACCAGAAGGCGCACGTCCTGAGGGAAGCGCGGAATAATTCACTTGTGTCCCGGCCGGACCTGATGACGACGGCGCCAGTCGCTCCGAACCTTCCGGCGCCACAGAAACTGGACCACCAGATAACTGAGACAGGCGCTGACGGTTGCAACCACCAGTGATCCGAAATACAGCGGAATGCCGATTTCCGCAATACGGTGACTGATCCAAGACCAGGATAACTGGAACTCGAACGTGATCACTGGCCGACCCATCAGCCAGGCACCGATTTTGTAATTGAAATAGAACAGAGGCGGCATGGTCAGTGGATTGCTGATCCACACCAACGCCACGGCAAGGGGCAGGTTGGCATTCAGCAGCACTGCGAAAACAGCCGCCACCACCATCTGGAACGGCATCGGGATAAAACACCAGAACACGCCGACCAGAAAGGCCCGGGCAACACCGTGACGATTAATGTGCCAGAGGTTGGGTTCATGAAGGATATCGCCGAGAAAATGAAGTGAACGAATCGACTTCACCTTGTCGGGGGTTGGCAAATAGCGTTGCATGAACTTCTTCGGCATGGGAACCGGCTGCCTGTTCAGGGAATCGTCTGAGTTACGGGCACGGAGTGTCTAAGGAATCTCTGATTAAGTCTATTGGCGATTCTGGCTCTCCCTGAAGGCCGGAATCAAGGCGAGGCTTCGCAGGAACGCTGGTTGCCTTTCAAGGAGACCCAACGCGGAGTCCGGCTTTCAGGGAAAGCCCCTGCGGGCAAGCGTTGAGAGGCTCATTGGCCGCGTTACGACTCGGCAAGGACGTCGGCCATTACCGGCGAGTCGCGCCTCGCCACTGAGCCTCTCAACACTTGCAGAATCGTCAATAGACTTGATCAGAGATTCCTTAGATCAAGCCTGACCCCTTGCAGCAGGTCGGACTGCTTGTTCCGTCAGCCCTAAAGCACTAACCTGCAAGCTGTCCAACCGTTTTGCGTCGTCAGGAGATACTTATGGCAGATTCAACCAATACGCTCGGCACAAGCCAGCCGCGGAAAATTAAATATCGCAAAACCAAGGCAAGCTGGAATCCAGCCATGCAGACCATTCCGGTTCCGGGTATCCGGCGGATGGTCAACCTGGCGGCGACCATGAAGGATGTCATCCATCTGTCGATCGGACAGCCGGATCTGCCCACGCCACCTCACATTATTGACGCCTACGTGGACGCGCTCAAAGCCGGGCAGACCGGGTACACCATGGACGCCGGTCTGCCGGAGCTGCTGGTTGCCCTGAGGGATTATTATGGCAAGCGCTATGACCGCAAACTGACCCGCGACAACATCCTGATCACCAGCGGCGCCACCGAGGCGATGTATCTGGCGTTATCGGCAACCGCGGCCCCCGGTCGTCAGTTCATCGTCACCGACCCGTCGTTCCTGCTGTACGCACCGCTTATTCGGATGAACGGTGGCGAAGTGAAATTCATACCCACTCGCATCGAAAACAATCACCAGCTTGATCCGGACGAAGTCATCCGGGCCATGGGCTCGCGCACCTTTGCCATCGTGCTCAACTCACCCAACAACCCGACGGGCGCGGTTTACCCGCGGAGCACGATTGAACGTCTGGTGGAAGAGTGTGCCTACCGGGGCATCCAGATCTTCAGTGATGAAGTCTACGACCACCTGATCCTGGACGACGAAGAATACGCCAGCGTGTTGAACTGCAGTGTCGACCTGGACAACATCATGTGCATCAGCAGCTTCTCCAAAACCTTCAGCATGGCGGGACTGCGGGTCGGCTGGGTCATTTCCAGCCAGGCCACCATCAAATCGCTGCGACGCTACCACATGTTCACCACGTCCGTGGCCAACACGCCCGCCCAGTTCGCCGGCGTCGCGGCCCTGACCGGAGACCAGCAGTGCATCAGGGACATGGTGGACATCTACCGTCTCAGGCGCGACAGAATCGTGGACCTGATCAACCAGACGCCTCATCTCACCGGTTATCAGCCCGGCGGTGCTTTCTATTCATTCCCGGCCCTGCCACCCCACGTGGACGGTTCCGATGTGGCTCTGCGCATGCTCAAAGAAACCGGCGTCTGTGTGGTGCCCGGCGATGCCTTTGGAGAGCAGAGCACCAACGCCCTGCGGTTCAGCTTCTCGGCCTCCACGGACAACATTGAAAAAGCATTCGACCGGATCATTCCCTGGATGGCGAAGCAGCCGTTCTAGGCGCCGTCATGTCAGCCCTCGAACCGGCCAGCATCCAATGCCCCTACTGTTGGGAGACGCTGGAAATCAGCGTCGACCCATCAGTGCCGGACCAGGAGTATGTGGAGGATTGCCAGGTCTGCTGCCAGCCGATCGTGATTCACGCCCGGTTTGATGACAGTGGCGAACTCAGCGTGACCGCCGTGCCTGAAAATGAGTAACGCTACCCCAGCAACACCCGCAACTCCCTGAAATGATCAATCACAAACCGCGCCTGTGAGGCATAGCCGCCGTTGCGGCGATTACGGTAGAGACAACCCGCCATGCCCGCTCGTCGGGCGGCAGTCAGGTCGTCGACAAAATCGCCGACATAGATCATTCGCGACGGAGGCAAGCCAAAGTGCCGGGCAATGCGGAGCAGCCCGTCCGGCTCCGGTTTCGGCGCGCAATCATCCCGTGTCAGAATGCGCGCGATGGGGATATCCAGCACCTCGCAGGTCCGGCGCGTGGCGATCCGGCTGTTTCGGGTGAGAATGGCCGTGGGGATGCCGGCGTCACTCAGTGCCTCCAGTAACAGCTGGGCTCCGGGCATCCATTGCGCCCTGTCAGCACCTTCCTGTTCATGGCGATTGATCACCGAGTGTGCGTGTCTGACTGCGTCTTCATCCGTCAGTGTGGCGATGTGTTCCAGTAACCCGACCCGTTCCGGAAACCCCAGTTCCCGCCGGATTGCCGGGAAATCCAGCGCGGAATTGACCAGAGTGCCATCCAGATCAAAAACCAGACCACGGAAATTGGTGCGATGCTGTTCGGTCAACGTCTGCAATGTAATCCCCTGTTCGCCAAACGGTGCTTATGAACCCTGAAAAGAGCCCGCTTACAATGCGTCAATGAAAACCACCTTGCCCCTCACACCCCCATAGCGCAGGATACACTATCGCAGATAACCCACCGAGTACGCCCGGGCTCCGAACGCATCAACCGGCCCGGCTTATGGCACCGCCCTACTGGAGATCGGATTATGTCACGCCTGCTGTTCATGCCGCTGATTTTACTGACACTGCTGGGAGGCTGCGCCAGCATGTCACCTTATTCCATCAGCGAACAGGCGCTTGAAGGACACCTGCAGGATGCCATCAAGGATTTTGACCGGCAGCAACTTCAGGCCGGGTCGCCGCTCAGCGTATCACTGTCCAACGCTGATATTACCCTGGGGCCTGATGGGCGGGATGTTGCCGTTGTGGATCTGACGGGCCAGGTGGCCGTCAACGCGCTGCTGACCAGACTGCCCGTGGATATTGTGCTGAAGGTTGAAGGCGCGCCGGTCTACGACAGTCAGGAAAAGGCCGTTTATCTCCGCCGGCTGAAACTGCTGGACAGCCGCATCGAATCCCCCCTGTTCAAGGGCAATCTGCAACCGGTTACGGACACGGTGATGCGGGTCGTGGCGCAGATGCTGGAGACCATGCCGATCTATCGACTTGATCAGAGTTCACTGGGTCAACGCATTCTCGGCATGGTCCCCATGGACATTCGCGTCGCGCCGGGACGACTGGAGTTTGTGACCGCAAATAACTAATGACGGGCACGAGTACTCACGCAAAACGGCGCGAAACGCGCCGTTTTGGCCTCTTGCGCCAGCGTATCCCGCCCGGGTTGAACACGCTCACTGCCACCCGCACACGACCCCTTAAGTCTGGCGGGCAGCGGCGCTCATGGAATGCTGTAGCGGCATCAGGTCGAAGGTCCGCTCAGGATTGCAGGGATCGACCAGTTCGGTGGCACTGCGATAAACCCGGGGGGTTGAATACAGCAGTTTGATGGCCTGCCAGTGAGAAGGCGCCACGTATCGGTCCGCATAGTTCTGCTCCAGCCATGCCCGCACGCGAGGCGCTTTATTCGACGCCATTTTTGGAAAGAAATGGTGCTCAATGTGATGACTGAAACGATAGTGCAGGCGATCCAGTAGCGGCCACGTACGCACACTCATGGAGTTATCCAGTGGATTGTTCGTAGCAGACTGGGGACGCAGGAAGTGATTGGTCAGAATATACCCCTGCCCCAGCGCGTTGGCCACCATGAACGGCACAAGCACCGTAAAGAGCGCCAGCGGTCCCGATACTGCGGCCAGCACCAGCCAGACAGCCACGCAGATGAAGCTCTGGATGATCGCCCTACGGCGGTTCATGCCCCGGAACGGTTTGCGCTTCTTGGCCTGAAACCAGAGCACGAGCTGAGCGTGAAAGGTGAACGAATAGGTCAGGAACAGGTAGCTGTACCAGGTGCCGGACCCCGGCGCCAGTTTGGTGAACTTCTTCTGTTTCGGGTCAACCTTGTAGCGACGCTCGGTCCCGAAACTGTCCGGGTCGGAGTCCCCCATGTTGGTATGGCCGTGATGCACCACGTTATGCCATTTACGCCAGAACTCGGGAGGCACGATCAGCGGGCCGAATCCCAGCCAGCCAAAGAAATTCTGCCATCGCTTGCTCATACCCAGCGAACCATGCAACACCTCGTGAGCCAGTAGCGCCTGCGAGCCAATCGTATGCCCCACCACAAGGCCCACCAACAGATTGGCATACCAGGGCAAGCCTGCCACCAGAATGGTGGCAATGCCACCCCAGATCACCAGTTGCAGTGGCAAAAACCAGATCACCCGCCAGCTTTGGGTCTTGAAGGTGTCGGCGGGCAACTCCTTGCGCATGCGATCGCGGAGCTCACGCTCATCGGGCAAACCAAACCCGGAGGGTCTCAGCGTGTCGGGCTTAACGGCAGCGTTCATTAATCACCTGTTCATTTCAGCGTACATTTGTAAGCTGAATTTACAGAAACAATGATGACAAGACAATGGCATTTTTATAAATTTTTGATGACTGTCAATCCACTCATATTTAAAAATTTAATTTCTTTTACTTTCCTGGCGTTAAAAATATTCGGGAGCCCGCCAACCCAATCATCCTTAAGACCGCCTGTAAATTTAAAAGAACAGATGTACGCTAGTTACAAAGCACACCGAACCGGGGAGAATGCATTCGGCCAACCCGCTACGGATCGGTTATCATGACGGCCCACTCTCGGGAGCGATGCCATGGAGCCTGCTGAACAGATCGCGATTGCGACCACCCGCCGGTGGCTGGAACGGGCTGTGATCGGCCTGAATCTCTGCCCCTTTGCGCGGGCACCTCATGTCGCTGACCGGATTCACTACACGGTCTCCGATGCCGTGAGCACTGAGGGCCTGCTTGAGCATGTCTTTCAGGCCCTGCTCGATCTGTCCGGGGCCAACCCGGAGGAACGGGAAACCACGTTATTGATCGTGCCGGACATGCTGCAGTCATTTATTGAATTCAATGAATTCCTGCCACTGGCGGATGCGGCCGTTGAGGCACTTCAATTGGCCGGAGAGATACAGATTGCCAGCTTCCATCCAGCCTATCAGTTCGACGGGACGAGCCCTGACGCGGTTGAAAACTACACTAACCGCTCACCCTGTCCGGTACTGCATCTGCTGAGAGAGAGCAGCATCGATCGCGCCGTAGCCGGCATGCACAGAACGGATGACATCTATGAGGCCAACATTGCAACACTGAAAATGCTGGGCAAGGGAGGATGGAAGCGCCTGTGGGAAGACGCCAAAGACTCTGCCTGATCAGGCGAGCCGGGCCGTTAACCCCGCACACTGCACAATCGCAGCGAGCAGGGACACTACCTCCCTGTCAGGTTCCCGACAGGGAGGTGTCGGAAGGATCGATTTCCATTTGCTGAATGGCAATGACCGCCTGCGTACGGTTACGCACGCCCAGCTTTCGGAATACAGCGGTTATATGAGCCTTGATCGTTGCCTCAGAAACATCCAGGTCATAGGCAATCTGCTTGTTGAGCAACCCCTCTGCCAACATGCCAAGCACTCGAAACTGCTGCGGTGTCAGGGACGCCAGTTTCTCCGAAAAATCCGTGGTATCCGCATGCAGGCGTTCAATCTTCTCTGCAACACCCTCTGGAAGCCACACATCCCCCACCAGCACGTCGCGGATAGCCTGAGTGATGGTCGGCAACGGTGCCGACTTGGGGACAAAGCCCGACGCTCCATAATCAATGGAGCGTCGCATCACCTGCAATTCCTCAGATCCCGACACCACCACCACCGGTAATCCCGGATACTGTCCCCGCATGAAGACCAGACCGGAAAAACCGTGGGCCCCGGGCATATTGAGGTCCAACAGAACCAGGTCTGCGTCATGATGCGAATCCACTGCTGCCTGCAGCGCCTTGATACTTTCCACTTCAACGGTCTGGGCATCCGGCACCGCCTGATTGACCGCCTGTTTCAGCGCGGCCCGGAACAGGGGGTGATCATCGGCGATGATGATTTGCTGTGCCATTCATTGTGTCCTTGCAGATGTTGCCTGAGGTATCCGCTCACTTCAGGGCTCGATGAGCGATCAACTCATCCACCACACCCGGATCAGCCAGGGTAGAGGTGTCGCCAAGGGCGTCGTGCTCATTGGCGGCAATCTTGCGGAGAATGCGCCGCATGATCTTGCCGGAACGGGTTTTGGGAAGACCGGGCGCCCACTGAATCACATCCGGCGAGGCAATCGGTCCGATTTCTTTGCGGACCCACTGGATCAGCTCTTTCTTGAGCTCGTCCGTGGGCTCCACATCATGCACCAGAGTGATGTAGACATAAATACCCTGACCCTTGATATCGTGGGGGAAGCCGACGACGGCGGCCTCTGCCACCTTGTCGTGCGCCACCAGCGCACTTTCGACTTCCGCTGTGCCCAGACGGTGGCCCGACACATTCAGCACATCATCGACCCGGCCAGTAATCCAGTAATACCCGTCGTCATCGCGCCGTACGCCATCACCGGTGAAGTACATGCCGCGATAGGCGCTGAAGTAGGTCTGACGGAAACGCTCATGGTCTCCGAAAATCGTCCGCATCTGCCCGGGCCAACTGTCCAGAATCACCAGATTGCCCTCCGCTGCGCCGTCCAGAATAGTGCCATCATTGTCGACAACGGCTGGCTGCACACCGAAGAACGGCAAGGTCGCCGAACCTGGCTTGAGGTCCATGGCGCCCGGCAATGGCGAAATCAGGATGCCCCCGGTCTCTGTCTGCCACCAGGTGTCGACAATCGGACAGCGGCTGTTGCCGATGACCCGGTAATACCACTCCCAGGCTTCCGGGTTAATGGGCTCACCCACAGACCCGAGCAACCGCAGGCTGTCGCGGCTGGTGCCGTCCATGCAGGAATCGCCCTCGGCCATCAGGGCACGAATGGCCGTTGGCGCCGTGTAAAGCTGATTAACCTTGTGCTTGTCGACAACCTGCCCCATCCGTGAGGTATCGGGGTAGTTGGGCACCCCTTCAAATAGCAGGGTAATCGCCCCGTTGGCCAGCGGCCCGTATAGAATATAACTGTGCCCGGTCACCCAGCCGAAATCAGCCGTGCACCAATAGACATCGCCCTCGTGGTAGTCAAACACATACTCGTGTGTCATGGACGCGTAGAGCAGGTAACCACCGGTGGTATGCAGCACACCCTTCGGCGCACCGGTAGAGCCGGAGGTATAAAGCATGAACAGTGGGTCTTCCGCATTCATGGGTTCTGGCGGGCAATCGGCCGATGCGGTCTTCATGACCTCCTCATAGCGTACATCGCGGCTGGCGTCCCAGGGTACATCCGCCCCGGTACGGCTCACCACCACAACCGTCTCAACCCCGGATACCTTGCCATTGGACAGTGCCGCGTCCACGTTTTTCTTGAGCGGAATCTTCCGGCCGCCACGCACGCCCTCGTCAGCGGTCACCACAAAACGGGACTTGCCATTTTCAATACGGGCGCCGAGCGCCTCGGGAGAGAAACCGCCAAAAACAACCGAATGAATTGCCCCGATTCGTGCACAGGCCAGCATCGCAACGGCCGTCTCGACAATCATCGGCATGTAAATGGTAACCACATCTCCTTTTTTGACACCCAATGTCTTTAGTACGTTGGCAAACTTGCTGGTTTGCGTGTGCAGCTCACGGTAAGTCACATGATGAGACTCGGACGGATCGTCTCCCTCGAAAATAATCGCGGTCTGATCACCACGGGTAGCAAGATGGCGGTCCAGGCAATTGGCTGAGGCATTGAGCTCGCCGTCCTCGAACCACTTGATTGACAAGTTGTCGTAGTCGAAGGTCGTGTTCTTGACCTCAGTATAGGGCTTGATCCACTCGAGACGCTTACCATGCTCCCGCCAGAACGCAATGGGATCCTCTACCGACTGCCGGTACATGTCCTGATACTGCTGATTGTTGATCAACGCGCGTTTGGCAACGTCCGGACTGACCGGATGAATCTGCTTGTGAGTCATAGTGTCCCCCTGAAATATGGCTTGCTGATTGTTATAAGGCCGTCTGGTGAACGCGCACACGGGCGCCGGACCCTGAAGAATGGATAGACCTAGTTCACCACGCCCACTACAGATCGATGAATTAGACCAACGTCCTAATGCGCCCGGGCATTGGTCGGCCCCGACCAGTGGCACTGACAGTGGCACTGACTGCAAACAATGACGGAGACTCAAGAAAGCACTGATTAATGCCCGTATACCCCGGCCTCGGGCAGGATCTGAAGCGTGCAACAGCAAGGCCGCGCTCGCCAGTCATAACTGTCGTCCCGGCCGGGAACGGCAGCATACGGGCATTAATCAGCGCTTCCTTTATCATAATAGACACCCCGACCAGACACGCGCAAATTTCCACACATGGACATGGTCAGGGAAACAATGAGAGGCTCATTGGCCGCGTTACGATTCCTGGCAAGGACGCGTCGGTCATTCCCGGCGAATCGCGCCTTGCCACTGAGCCTCTCAACACCTGCGGACCCGTCAATAGACCTGATCAGAGGTTCCCTGAGGCGCGAGGCCAGCCTCAGAGCTCACGCCGCCTCGCGCACCCTGCGTGTTTTCAGGCGGTACAGTTTGCGCTCCCCCAGGGCATAACGATTGAGCCCGGCCAGATGAGTCTTGCGCAAATAGGTTTGCCAGTCGATGGCTCGGGCATCCACCGGGAACAGCGCTCTGTCGAATGCACTCATACGCTCCGACAGCGCCAGCAACTTTTCGTTGTGGAAAACGTAGCTGGGGGCAGTGTAAAAACCGAATATCGTCGCCAGCGAGCGCGTGGTGTCAATATTCTTGAGCGCTCTGAGTTCACGACCGTTGGCAAGCAATTTAAGCAATCGGTCCGCGACCGACAACGGCAGACGAGCACCTTCGATAACGGCATCGAACAACCCGCGGTTAACCGCAATAAACGGTTTGGTAGGCTGCCGGTAGAAAAGTCGGTCGTAGGCGGCGTAATTGGTTCTCGCCTCTTCCATCAACAGGTCAATAAACTCACCCAGACGGACCGGATTCGAAGAGCCACTGCAACATTGATATATCCGGTGCCGCCCGGGCTCGGCCAGCGCCTCGGCCAGCGAAAGAATGATGCCGTTGGCCACCAGATCTACCGGAATCACATCAATGATGCCGCTGCGCTTACCGGGAAACAGGCTTACCTTCTCCCGGGCATACGCGAGAATGATGGCGTCGGCCACCTTGACGCCTTCAATCCAGCCAGGCGCAGGTTCTTCCAGGGCGCTCTCGATAATGGACGGCCGCAGAATCGTCAGTGACTGCCCCTGCAGTGACTTCATCAACAACTGCTCACCCAGCCACTTGGTAAAGGTATAGGTATCGCTCCAGCCATAGTGGTTGGCTTCACGAATGCCCAGCTCGATCAGCTTTTTTTCCAGCGCCTTGCCAGCATAGCGGGAGCGCACATCGGCAATTTTGTCCTGCAGCAGCGGCAGCAACTCGTCAATATGGTAAAAGCCGTCGTCACTGCACGGAAGTGACGCCCCGGCCGGACGCACGACTGCCTCATGAGCCTGACCGGCGTTCATACCATTGACGTAGCAGGTGGACACCTGAATAACCGGCAGATTATTACCTGCCCGCGCCAGTCGAGCTACGTTGTGCAGACACAGCGTGTTGATGGCAAGCGCTTTATCCAGCGGCTCACGAAAGTTGACACTGGCCGCCGAATTGATGATGGCATCCAGCCCGTCCGCCAGCACCTCAAACCGCTCGGCAGGCATTCCGAAGAAAGGCTCAGTGACTTCGCCGGTGACGCAATGGACACGACTATCGATAAACGATTCGAAGGCGTCCGCATCCTGCATTTTCAGCCGCTCGAATACCGATGAGCAGGCGATCTCATTCAGGAAACGCTCCCTCGCCCCCGGATGGCGTGCGTTGCCACGGATCAGCAGATGTATACCACCGATATCCGGAACCGTCCTGATCAGTTTTTCCAGCACCACCTTACCCAGAAACCCGGTAGTGCCGGTCACCAGAACGTGCTTGCCCCGGAGATTTTCAAGCACCTGCGACGATGAGTGCCCTGCGCTCTCGTTACGCTTGACCATGTTTGGAACTCCTTCTCTGATTGCCTCTGTCTTCCCTGCTTCCCTGCTCAGCTTCCGCAGCCCATAACGCCCTCGGAGCGGTCCAAGGAATCGGTTTGTTCAGTGCCAGGGCCTCATTCAACCCCGGTCAAACCGGGGCCATATAATCCCATACCTATAGTGACAGGGCGGTGACACACTGCAAGAAAAACACACAAGGAGAGTTAAAACACTGACAAAATAAATAAACTTTGTTAAGGCTCGGCATCCGACCCGTCGGAAGCTGCCAGAGCACGCAGAAACCGGTCAAGAGAGACATCATCAGGCTGCTCACGCATGGCTTTCAGCAAGCGGTCCTGATCACCGAAAATAACCTGGTCATACCGGGGTTCGGGCTTGCCACGATGCTCAGGCTCAGCCTTTATTGGCGCGAGCTCATCCGCCAGATGGCGCAAGTGCGTCGCAAGCTGCTGCCGATCGGGAGCAGACAACGTATGCCAGTCCAGGGCCGCCAGCCCGGTCTGAATGGTCTCAACCGTATCACCATCCATTCTGCGCCCCAAAAGCGCAAAGCAGGCGCTGAACGCCTCATACCTCAGCACGGCGGACACATCGGGATCTTCGAGCAAATCACCCAGCCGGGCAATGGTCTGCTGAAGGCGTTCAGCGGGATCCCCTGTTGCGACGGGTTCGGAGGCCGGTGTTGCGACCGGCGCGGATGGGGGGCCGGCATGGCGGGTTAACCGGTGCCAGTACGCGGCAATACCGGCCTTGCGTCTGGGCAGCTGGTCCAGCCGGACCTTGACCATATCCGCCAGCACACGGAACTGCCGGCACGAGGGATCAGACTCGGGCATGAGCGCCACCGGGCGCTGATTTGCCACCGACTGGCGCAGGGTTTCGTCGCGCCAGATTGCCCCCAGATAGTGCGGCCGGACAGCCAGATGCCGCTGGGCGGCGGCGGCAAAACGCTGAAACACAGAGCGCGCCTGGCTGGCGCCCTGCGCCATGTTGACCAATACGCTGGGTGTTCGCCGGTAGCCCCGGCGCTTCAGCACTTTGAGCAGCGAGAACGCATCCGTCAGCGACGTCGGATCAGGCGTAACAACCACGCAGGCCATGCCCGCAGCCGCAATCATGTGCAGCACGACTGGCTGCAGCCCGGCGGCGGTATCAATCAGGATGTAATCATAACGACGTTCGACGGTTGCCAGGGACCGCAGCAGATCAAAACTGTCGGAGGCCGCCATGTCCATGCATCGCTCAACACCGGATGCGCCGGGGATGATGTGCAGACCAAACGGCGCTTCCATAATGGCCTGCTCGAGCGAACACTGCTTATCCACAACCTCGGCGAGGGATCGTTCCGGGTACTGCCCCAACATAATGGTGACATTGGCCAGATCCGTATCACCATCCAGCAGAAGCACCCTCTGTCCTTCCCGCGCCAGGGTCAGAGAGAGGTTGAGTGCAACCGAGGTTTTGCCCACACCACCTTTGCCACCGGTTATGGCCAGAATACGTGGCTGGCGTGATTCATGGTTTGCGTCCGTCATCACCCTTTCATGTCGTTGTCAGCTATAGAAACCACCGGGGATGGTCTGAAATGCATGTCAGGGAACCTCTGACTATTCAGTGCTTCTCAAGTGTAACGTGAAGCCAATGGACAACATAGGCTGCCACAACGCCCAAAGCCGCCGATCACGCCCGATTAACAACATTTTACCACTACAGAATGTAACCACACGCACAAAAATGGCCATGAACTGAGTAAATAGTCGTCAGTCATTGTTTAATAAATCAGTTTTATTGACTAAGCTCCTGTATTAATCGCAATCATGAACGGTGCGTCATAAAAAAGTGACTGATTTTTCCATGCAGATTTTGCCGGACACTCATCTTCCCAGCCTTCCCGAGGTGACACTCCGGGCGCTGGAAGCCTGTCAGCAGGAAGACAGTTACCGCCACATCAGCGATATCATTTCGACCGATACCGCCCTTGTTGGCAGAGTGCTCGCCTTAGCCAATTCAGCACTCTACGGACGACCCAACGAAGTTCGCTCGGTGGAACAGGCGCTACTGCGGCTGGGTACCGAACGAATCCGCAACCTGATTCTGACCGCCTCACTGCGTCAGTTGTTGTTTGACCTGGGTGCAGACCAGTGGCAACAACTGCGGGATTTCTGGCGCCATTCACTGACCACAGCCCTGATGGCCCGGGCACTGGCGACCCTGACCCGCTACCGGTCGTCTGATGAGGCCTTCATGGTGGGCATGGTGCATAACGTCGGTGAACTGATTGCCCTGAAGATAGCGCCTGACGACAAACAGCAGGAATACCTTGACCAGCAGGCCGAGATCGGCGCACAACTGGCAACACTATGGGGGCTTGGCCCCATGGCTGCCGACGCCATTCGCTACCAGCAGACCCCGCCGCGAAACATCCGGGATGCCTCCCACCTGGTGAAACTGATCAACCTGTCCACCCGCCTGGCACTGGCCGACGCCTCAGGCATTGCCGCCGCCGGCACCGTGTTCAGCATCAGCGAGGACCTGACCCGGGAAATCTGCCTGCGGATCAATCATGAGGTTGCCAGTCTCGCCCGATCGCTGGGTGTTCCACTGGAGGAGGACTATAACGGCCAGCAGGGCAGCCATGCCCTGCGTCAGCAGGTCATACGCCAGGCCATGGCCAGCCAGGTTCTGAGCCAGCCGCCGGAACATGCCTCGGTCGCTGAGCTGCTGGCCGCAACGGTGACCAACCTGACCATGCTGACTGGTTGCCCGTCGCTGTTCTTCAACGCCTCCGGCTCCTTGCTCACACTGACATCTGCCAGTCAGGGCGAGTGCCCCGATATGACCGTTGCCATCAGTCCCGCCATGAGCCTGCTGAACAGCAGCTATCAGCAACGGCAACCGCTCGCGCTGGCCGGTCGCGAAATCAGCGTGCTGGATGAACAGCTTCTGCGATTGCTGGCCAGCCCGTCCCTGATCGCGGTACCACTGGTTGCTGACGATACCTGCCACGGCGTGTTTGTGATCGGTGTTGAGGCAAAAGATAACGGTATGACAATGGACCTGGCGCGACTGTTCGCGGTTCAGCTTGCCCATCTGACAACGCAGCAGCAGGTGACGGCGCGCGGCCAGTCCGGTACCTTTGACCGCGCACTGGCCACCGACCTGATTCGTCGCCAGGTTCACGAAATCAGCAATCCGCTCACTATTATTCGCCAGTACATATATCAGTTGCGCAACCGGCTGAGCGATGGATCCTTCCAGGAGGAACTGGATATCATTCGTGAGGAACTCGAGCGGGCCGGCAACCTGCTGGTGCAGATGAGCGAACCCCGGAGCGTCGATCAGGCCGGGACTGAACCGGCCACCCTCAACCATGAGCTGAAGGCCCTGTATGACCTGTTTGAGGATGGCCTGTTCCGGGATACCGGAGTCCGCGGCACACTCAGCCTGTGCGAGGACTCCACCCTATTGGCGAGTGCGCAGGCCCCCGTGCGCCAGGTTATTATCAATCTGGTTCGCAATGCGGTCGAAAGTCTGCCGGACGGTGGCGAGCTGACGTTGAGAACAGCGGCTCCGGTATGGCAACAAGGCCGTCAATGGGTTGAAATGATAGTGGAAGACAATGGCCCGGGAATTCCGGAGGCGATACAGGGCCAGTTGTTTCAGCCGGTCCACTCCGGGAAAGGCGCAAGTCACAGTGGACTCGGGTTGAGTATTGTCAAACAGCTTGTTGATGACATGGAGGGCATCATCGGCTACCGCACGGGCAAAACCGGAACCAGTTTCCGGGTGCTCCTGCCCGCGGCGCCGCATATGAACGATGAAGTCACCTAAGGTAATCAAACGGGCTTGAAGCCATGAACATGGACCGCTCACGACTCAATGTGGACCCCCAGACGACAGCCAGCATACTGGTCGCCGATGATGATCCACGCCTGCTCAAGAGTCTGGCAGACCTTCTTGAAAAACAGGGCTACTGGGTATCGCCCGCATTGGGCGGAAAGGCAGCCTGCCAGGCGCTGGAGCAGAACCGGTTTGACCTGGCGATGCTGGATCTGCGCATGCCCGATATGGACGGCTTTGATGTCATGGCCCATGCCGCCAGAGTTCAGCCGGATTGCGGTATCATCGTGGTCAGCGGTGAAAGCTCATTCAGTGCTGTCAGTCGGGCGTTGCGACGTGGTGCCCAGGACTACATCAAAAAACCCTTCGATCCGGACGAGCTACTGGCCACTCTCGAAGCCATGCTCGGCAAGCGGACCCTGATCAGGGCCCATGCGGATGTGCAACGGCGCCTCGAAAAATCCGAGGCCTTGCACCGCTACATTGTCAACAGCTCGCCCGACATCGTGTTCATGCTCGACAACAAAGGGCATTTCTGCTTTGTTAACAGCAAGATTGAATCTCTGCTGGGCTATCGTCCCGACGACCTGAACGGCGAACATTTCAGCATTATCCTCGATGAGCAGGACGTGGTCCGGGGCACTTACGCCCTTCGTGATCCCAGCATCAGCGCTGACAATCCCCGTACCCTGGAAGTGAGCCTGAAAACCCGTGGCAGCCGCAAGGCCAATCGTTATTTTGAGGTCACCGCATTTCCCATTGACCATGAAACCTGGCCCGCAACTGCTGAACCTCAGGATCCAAAATGCACCACCAAAGCCCGCTTCTACGGTACCGCCCGCGATGTTACCGAACGGAAAGAAGCCGAGGCATTCATCAACTTCCAGGCCTATCATGACCTGCTGACCCGGTTGCCGAACCGGGCACTGTTCAAGGACCGTCTTAACCTGGCGATTACCCAGGCCCGCCGGAACGACCAGAAACTTGCGGTGATGTTCCTCGACCTGGACCGTTTCAAGATCATTAACGACACCCTCGGCCACGCGATGGGGGATCGACTGTTGCAGGCGGTCACCCAACGTCTCGAGAACTGCCTGCGCAAGGGTGATACCCTGTCCCGTTTCGGCGGAGATGAGTTCACCCTGTTATTGCCAGCGATTGCCAGTCACGACGACGCTCGCCAGATTGCCCGCAAACTGATCCAGGCCCTCAGGAAGCCGTTCCAGTTAGCAGAGCATGAAGTCTTTGTGGGAGTCAGTATCGGTATTGCGCTATTCCCGGAAGCCGGGAACTCACTGGATCAGTTGATCCAGAATGCCGATATCGCCATGTACCATGTCAAGGCAAGGGGCAAGGACGGCTATCGCTTCTACAGTGAAACCATGAGCATCGACAGCGCCAACCGGCTGAGCCTGGAACGGGACTTGCGTCGGGCGCTTGACAACGATGAGTTGCGGGTTTTCTATCAGCCCCAGGTCTGTGCCAACAGCGGCCAGATTGTCGGCCTGGAAGCCCTGGTACGTTGGCAACATCCGGAGCGCGGCCTGCTTTACCCCCGGGACTTTTTACCGCTGGCCGAAGAGACCAGGCTGATTGTCGACCTCAGTGAACAAGTCCTGTCAAAAGCCTGCCAACAGGTCAAACGCTGGATTGCCCAGGGCCACGACAACCTGAGACTGGCGGTTAACCTGTCGCCGATTCAGGTTGATCACCCCCGCTTTGTGGAAAATCTGCTGCAACAGTTACAGAGCCTGAACTTTCCCGCCGGCAATCTGGAAATCGAGATAACCGAAAACGTTATCATGAGCGACCTGGAGCAAATCAGCCTGAAGCTGCGGGAACTGGCCGAGCGCGGCATACGCATCGCCATTGATGATTTCGGTACCGGTTATTCGTCGCTGAACTATCTGCACAGACTGCCGATCCATACCCTCAAGGTGGATCAGTCCTTCGTTAAAGCCATCCGCAATGGTGACGACGGTGCATGCATCGTCAATGCCATTGTGGCCATGGCGCACGGCCTGAAACTGGACATCGTCGCAGAGGGCGTAGAAACCGATTCGCAGCTTGCCTATTTGCGAGGTCTGGGCTGTCATCAGGTACAGGGTTTTTTTTACGGCCCGGCCCAGCCAGCAGACGCCATTAGCCGGATGCTGGGCCTGCAACAGGTTAGCGCCGCTGTGTAACAGGACGCTTCACAATAGCGGCGGGCCAGCCTCCCGTCTGGTTAACCTGTTAACCTACTGAGCCCCTGAGGGCCCATCGGATACATAACGCTGGCGGATGCGCGCAAGCTCCCCGGACTTTTCCAGCACCTCCAGCCGACGCGCCACCATTTGTTTGAACTCATCCGGCCAGTGCCGATCAACACTCAGTCGAATGTCATAGTCGGGGATGACCTGACTGACATCAACTTCACGGAAACAGCGCTCGCCGCGCTCAAACCGTTCAAGATGAAACTGAAGCCGTGACCTCATCTCGATGAAGCCATCAGCCCGCCGCAGACTCACCAGTTTAAGCCCGGCATCGTAACGGTCCACCGGCACCGACCTGAACAGACCCTGCTCCTCGGCACGGTTCAGCGACAGATAGTCGAAATGTCGAAGTGTAACAATGGACAGCTCGCGGAGATCATCGACCGAGTCAATCGCGTCGGGCAGACCGGGGTTGCAGGTAAGCATGATATGGCGGGTCGTGAGCAACGGATGGGGCAACATCTCGCCCTTGTCACCAAAGGAATTCCAGACCGGGGAGTCAAACGCAACCCAGTCATGCACCTTTTCCTCCGCCACCGCCAGGCGCAATCGGTTAACCGGCAATACCTGTGATACCACCCGGTAGCCCGTGCCTTCAAAAATGGCCGCAACCATATCGGAAACAATCCCACCTTGACTGCGGCCATTCTGAACAATCTGAAACGGCACCGTTTTCTGGTCCACAACCAGATAGTTGACCGTTCTGTCCGCCGCCACTGTGTCGGCGGTAGCTGCCCACGCAAGGCCAGGTAGCAGAACACAGAGTGCCATCCGGGCTGACCGGCCGCACACCCGTTTCCCTATTGGCAAGCTATTCCCCTTTCACGGCAGCATATACCCGCAGTATAAGCCCTGCCCCCAGGAGATTCACTGCCTTACCGACAACGAGTTGCTGATGAATGTTCAGTCCGTTATTCCGTCATCACAACAGATCATGAATTGTCCGACAATATGATTTGAGTTCATGACCGGGTTTGCAAAACGTTGCAACGGGTAACGAAATGTATCCAGAAGTGCGCTCCACAGCACATAAATGAACCCGCCGGTTATCTAATCTTTCGCGGAAGCACCGCAGGCCCGGGACTATTGACCTCAAGTCATGGCCCATTGACAAAAATACAAAAAGCCGGCGGGAGACCCAGTGGATAAGACAGGTATCAGACACCATGCGCGATAAATACAAATATATTGGCCCCGTTTACGATTTTCTGAGCAACCTGTACAGCGGCAAGAATATTCATCGCTGCAAAACGGCCATGCTCGACTTGGAAACGATCCAGCCGGGCACCCGGGTTCTGTTTGCCGGCGTTGGCCACGGCCGGGACGCAATCCGCGCAGCGGAACTGGGCGCCGAAGTTACCGTGGTCGACCTGTCGGAAACCATGCTGCGGAAGTTCCAGCAGGCGCAGCATAACGAAGCGCCGCAGTTGACGATCCGTCGCATCCATAGCGACATCATGGCGATTGACGAGTTTGAACAGTACGACATGGTAGTCGCCAACTTCTTCCTCAATGTGTTTGACGAAGACATGATGGTCAAGGTTCTGGAGCACCTGATCCGGCTTGGCAAGCCCGATGCCAAAGTGGTGGTCGGCGACTTCTGCTACCCCACCGGTAACATCCTCTCCCGGTTGTTCAAAAAAGTGTACTGGTATATGGCCGTCTTCACCTTCTGGCTATTCGCCAACAACGCGTTCCATAAGATCTATAACTACCCCGAGCACATGCAGCGCCTCGGTCTTCAGGTCACCGACAAGAAGCATTTCAAACTGCTTAACATGAACTGTTACTGGTCAATCCTGGGCCGCAAGCAGGCGTAACGGCGCTCCGCTTCCAATAAAAAACCGACGGCGCCTGCAACGCCGGTGTCTGCATCGGCGGAGCGATTCCCTGCCACTGACCAGGCATCCGACGACAGGCCCCCAACAGGCTTCGGGGTAACAGTCAATGAGCGACCAGATTCTGACCCTCGACCCGTCGAGGCAAGCCACAGACACCACGTTTTCATTCAGCCAGCGGGTGGACTACCTTAAACAGTTCGGAGCCCACTCCCAGGCTTTTTCAACCCTGCAACCGGACATGTCGTACTTCGATGTGCCCGGCGTGGGCTACATCAGCTACATGCGCAAATGGGGCATGACGTTCGTGCTCTCAGATCCCGTTGCCGCACCCGAACACGTCGAACTGATTCTCGAACGTTTCCACTCCCGCTTTCCCAACGCCTCCTATATCCAGGTATCCCGACCGGTGGTGGATGTACTTCATCGTCGGTTCGGCCTGTTCGGCACCCAGTTCGGCAGCGAATCCCGTATCGACCTGGCGACCTGGTCGGTCAGCGGCAAGAAAAAGCAGATTATCCGCACCGCACTGAATCAGGCGGAAAAAAACGGCATTACGGTGAGAGAGCGGTTCAGCGACGACCATACCCGTGAAATCTCACAAGCGTGGATTCGCACCCGCAAGTGCAAAAGCCAGGAAATCCGCTTCCTGAT
This sequence comes from Marinobacter sp., assembly GCA_030149475.1. Classification (GTDB taxonomy): domain Bacteria; phylum Pseudomonadota; class Gammaproteobacteria; order Pseudomonadales; family Oleiphilaceae; genus Marinobacter. The sequence goes on along the minus strand of JASBRL010000151.1, from coordinate 5,286 downwards.
ACGACCAATGGAAATGACCTATCGCGAAAACGAGCGCCATTTCTACGCGTATCGAAACGGTAAGGCCGTGGGTTTCATCTATTTTGACCCGATCTACCGGAACAATCGCATCGTCAGCTATGTGCCCAATATCTCACGGGCCAACGCCGATTTCCGTCAAGGCATTTTCTATACCCTGATGGCCCATGCGATGTCGGTATTCAAAGCGGAAGGTGTGCCCTTTCTTGATCTGGGGCTGATCCCGCTGGCGTTGGACAAAGCGCCCGAGGATCAGGAGAGCCGCCTGCTCAAACGGATTCTCCACGGCCTCTATGACCGGGGAAATTTTCTTTATAATTTCAAGGGGCTGGAGTTTACCAAGTCGCGTTTCCGGGGAGCGTCTTTCAAGACCTACTGCTGCCATCGGCGCTCGCTGCCGGCACTGGAATTCCTGGCCATGTTCAAACTTACCCGCGTGCTGTAAGGGAGGCCCCGGCCACGGGTGGTTCGGGCCAGTTCGACACCAGTGTTTCGGCCGGCAGACCAAGGTGTGCCAGGTAACGACCCATGCCCTCGGGCATGGCGCCGCTGAAGCGGACGGCCTCCCACACCCGGCCATCGCTGGTCTTCAGACCAGCGTCAAAGCCGGCCGCATCGAGCAGGTACACTGCCCGGCGTGCGATCGCCTCCCCGGAGTCAACCCAGAACGTAACGTCCGGCAGCAGCACCTGTAATCGCCGCTGTATCAACGGGTAATGGGTGCAGCCCAGAACCACGGTATCAACGTCCGCTTCACGGAACGGGTCCAGCGCCTCCGAAAGCGCCTGTTCCGGTAACGCAAGGCCGGCTACGTCATCCTCGATCCAGCGTACCAGCTCGGGATGACCAATCCGGGTGAGCACGCAGTCGGCGGCAAACGCATCAATCAGCTGATCGATGTAGGGCCGGCGAATGGTCGCCGGGGTTGCCAGCAGGCCAATACGCCGGTTTCGGGACAGCGCCGCAGCCGGTTTGATCGCCGGCACCACGCCCACCACCGGGATCTCAGTTGCTTCACGCAGTCGCGGCAGGGCGACCGTACTGGCGGTATTGCAGGCGATAACAATGACATCTGCCGGCGTCTCGGCCAGGCTCCGCAGGATCAGCTCCAGACAACGCTCAATAATCAACGCTTCAGGCTGACTGCCATAGGGGAAACAGGCGGTATCAGCAATATAGGTTAACCGTGCCGCAGGGATCGCTGCGTGGATATTCCGGCTGACACTCAGACCACCAACGCCCGAGTCGAACACAAGGACATGAGGAAGCCTCAACGCCCGGCCTCCTTACCGCTTATCTCCCGCTCCATCCGGCGAATCAATCGACCGGCGATGGTGGTTTCGGGGGGCACCGGCGGCAGGTCACCCGGTACATACCACCCGGCTTCAGCAAGCTCGTCTTCCTGCAGGACAAGGTCGCCTGCAACGTAGTCGGCAAAATAACCCAGCATAAGCTGGTGTGGAAACGGCCAGGGCTGCGACCCCCGATAACGGACGTTGGTCACCTGCAGACCGGTTTCTTCCATGACTTCCCGGGCCACTGCCTGTTCCGCGCTCTCACCTGGCTCGACAAAGCCGGCGATCAGGCTGAAGAAATGGCGCCGGGTGCGGGAAGACCGGGCCAGCAGAAACTGTTCACCGCGCCGGATAACCACAATCACGCACGGAGCCAGTCGGGCATACCAGGGGATTCCACAGTGATCACACCAGCGGGCCCGCTCCGCAGGATGAAACCCCGTGGGCTGCCCACACCGGCCACAATAACGATGATCCCGCCACCATTGGTGCACCTGCAAGGCAGTGCTGATCATCGCCGCCGGGGCGTCCTCGGCGGTCAACACGACCTCTCGGGTGGACATCCGCTCGACAGCGTCAAGACGATGGTCATCAGGCAGCTCCGTGACATACACTGATTGTCCAGCCATAGAGCCGACATAAACGGGTTCGCTGTCCGCCGTGAGCTGGGACCGAATCGTCTCCCAGCGATGCAGCCAGCCCGTTTCCGGGGTCAGCAAATCGTTGCCGCTGAGCACGAGCACACCATCGCCTTGTTCAGGCCCCTGTCGCGACCAGCCCGCCGTCCAATCCGCCATCATTGTTACCTGCTTACGGTCAAAACGATGAATGTAGCATATCCCCGATTGGCTCATAAGCGCACCACGCCAATATCGGCCAGTGCTTTGCGAGCCCGTCCGGAGGAAGTACACTTACCGCCAGTCACGATAATCCGGAGCTCCCAGTATGCAGTTGATCCCGGGCCTGAGCGGCCTGTTCCTGACTCTGATGCGAAAGCTGCTGTTTCTGTGGGTCAGAACCAATGTCATGGGAGCCAGCCAGGAGGCTCTTGAGCTCAACCCCAAAAAACCCGTCTGCTACGTACTGCAATACAGCTCTCTGTCCAGCCGCCTGGTTCTGGAGCAATCAGTGCAGCGAGCCGGCCTGCCAGGGGCCGAATGTGCCCTGCCCGTTCACGGCGGCCCGAAACACTCATTCTTTTTTCTCTATCAACGGACCGGCGGGCTGTTTCGACGGCGCCAGACACCCGTGCTGACCCAGCAGACCCGTGACCTGGTCACTCTGGCTAGCGCCGATCCGACACTGGATATCCAGATTGTTCCGGTATCACTGTTCTGGGGGCGCTCGCCGGACAAAGAGAAATCACTGGTGAAACTGCTACTGTCGGACACCTGGTCGGTGGCGGGCCGGTTGCAGAAATTCCTGATCATCATACTGCACGGCCGCAACACCTACGTTCAGTTCAACAAGCCGCTGTCTCTCAGCCAGATTGTCGACGAATACCGCCACAGCGAGGAGCGCGCCTCGCGCAAACTCGCCCGCATACTGCGAACCCACTTCCGGCGTGTGCGCCAGGCGGTGCTGGGACCGGACCTGTCCCACCGGCGGACCCTGGTGGAGGGCCTTGTTCGCACACCCGCGGTCAAGGACGCGATCCGTGAAACGGCCCGCCAGGATGATATCCCACCCGCCAAAGTCCGTGCCAGGGCACGCAAGTACGCCGACGAAATCGCCGCCAGCATGTCGGTGGTCACGATCCGGTTTCTGGAGGTGGTGCTGAGCTGGCTCTGGAACCGACTCTACAAAGGTATCGCCGTCAGCAATATCGAAGTGCCGCAAAGCGTGGCCCAGGACAACGCGGTGGTCTATGTGCCCTGCCACCGCTCTCATATCGACTATCTGCTGCTGTCATACGTGCTATACAGGAATGGATTGATGCCGCCACACATTGCCGCAGGCATCAACCTGAACATGCCTGTTATTGGTCCGATATTACGCCGTGGCGGCGCTTTCTTCATGCGGCGCAGCTTCAAGGACAACCCCCTGTACAGCACCGTTTTCAATGAGTATATGCACGTGATGTTTTCGCGCGGTTACTCGGTGGAATACTTTGTTGAAGGGGGGCGCAGTCGCACCGGCCGTATGCTTCATCCACGCCCCGGAATGCTTGCCATGACCGTTCGCAGCTTTCTGAGGGATCATCGCAAGCCGATTGTGTTTGTACCGGTCTATATTGGCTATGAGAAAGTCATGGAAGGCCGCTCGTACCTGGGCGAACTACGAGGGAAGAAAAAACAGAAAGAAAGCATCTTTTCGCTGGTCAGGACCTTTCGCCAGTTAGGGAGTTCGTTTGGCCGGGTGGCGGTCAATTTCGGGGATGCGATCCACCTCGCCGAGTTGCTGGATGACACTCACCCCAGTTGGCGACAGGAAGCCTATAATGCTGACTACCGGCCGGAATGGCTTGGTCAGGCGGTCGATCGCCTGGCAACGGAAGTCGCGTCCAGGATCAATGCCTCCGTCGCCGTCAATCCGATCGGGATGACGGCCACATTACTCCTCAGCACGGAACGACTGGCGATGGACGAAGGCCAACTGGGCCGACTGATGGACCAGTTCGCCGGCCTGATCCGGGACTTTCCCTACTCCAGCACCCTGACCCTGCCTGACGGCGACGGTCAGGACTGGGTCCATTACTGTGAAGCGATGGGACTGGTGAACCGTCAGCCCCAGCAAATGGGCGATATCATTGCGCTCGAGGGCAACAACGCGATCCTGATGACCTATTACCGGAACAACATCCAGCATCTGTTTGCCCTGCCTTCGCTGATTGCCTGCCTGTTCGAAAATAACGCCTCCCTCGCCCGGGAGAAAGTGGTGTTCCTGTCCAGCGTCGTCTACCCGTACCTACAGTCCGAATTGTTCCTGAGATACCCACTGGACCAGGCTGACGACATTATTGACCGGTGGATTGACGTACTGGCCGATCATGACCTGCTGCGGGTAGACGGAGACCGTGTCTGTCGACCCGAGGAAGGCACTGATGCGATGCTCCGCCTGCGAACCCTGTCCCGCTTTATCATCCAGACCCTCGAGCGCTACCATCTGGCGATTGCCGTGCTGAGAAAATATGGCTCTGGCAAGATCGGTGCCAGCGAGCTGGAAGAGCAAAGCACACTGATGGCCGAACGGATGTCTATACTGTTCGGACTGAACGCGCCGGAATTTTTCGATAAGAGCCTGTTCCGTAACTTCATCGCCAATTTACAGAAAAATGACGTTGTCACCACCGACGAGGATGGCCGGCTTTGCTATTCAGAGGGACTGGATGAAGTGGCCGAAGATGCACGCCTGGTGCTGAGCGTCGAAAAACGCCAGGCTATTCAGCAAGTGACCATGCTGGGGGCGTGAACGATCCTGCTCAGGCAGGCAGAGCTCTGAGCGAGTATATGTCGTAACGGCTGCTCTTGCCGGTGACCTGTGTGGTGGGCGGGTGCCCTGCAATCTCGGGCGCCTTCCGGGGACGTTTGACGACCACCCGGTAACGGGCTCTCTCCAGGGCTGCCGATAGCAGCTCAGACGCATCGGCATCATCACCCACCACCAGCCGGAATACCTGCATTTCCTTCTTCGCCAGGGCGGTCTTGTCCCGATGGGGAAACATCGGATCCAGATAAATCACATCGGCGATCTCCGGCTCAGCGCTCGCCAGCCAGTCTGTACTGTCAGCCGCGAGCAGCGACATCCGTGCGACCACCGGTTTGGTAACAGCATTCAACTGGCCCCTTGCCAGCCCGTCAGCCAGCAACGCGTGAACCACCGGGGACCGTTCCATCAGGGTAACCTGACACCCGAGTCCGGCCAGCACAAACCCGTCCTGGCCCAGTCCGGCCGTGGCATCAAATATATGCAAAGACTGTCGGGACTTTTTGAGTCCCACCGCGCGAGCAATCAACTGACCATTTCCGCCACC
>JASBRL010000142.1 GCA_030149475.1 Marinobacter sp. | reverse complement strand
CTTGCCCGCAGGGGCTCTCCCTGAAAGCCGGACTCCGCGTTGAGCCTTCTTGAAAGGCAACCAGCCTTCCTGCGAAGCCTCGCCTTGATTCCGGCTTTCAGGGAGAGCCAGAATTGCCAATAGACTTGATCAGAGGTTCCTAAGGTAAAGTGCCATTCGGGCTGTCATTCGCTCTGTGGTACATTACACAGGTCGCCGGCTGATGCCACCATCGCAATGCTTGAAAGCGTTGAGGCAACAAAAGGCGCCAGCGTGATAATAGGGTAACGTGACCTGCTCATGAAGTGATCCGTGTACGCTGATTAGGGCATGGGTCATAGGTCATAGGTCATAGGTCATAGGTTCGAGCGTTGCGCCTGAACAATAGTGCTTCAGTCTGAATAGAGCCTTGATGAGCGTCTGAAGGAGCCTCTTTTGCGATGAAAGTCCGCTTTGTGAACCCTGCATGTGGTCCTTCATCCGGCGTTGAGACTTTTTCGGTGTTGAGACTTTGTCAGAGGTGCCTGAAGGCCGCCGGATTTAACAAGGGGAGGTGTGTGAATGCTCAGGTTATTCAGGATTGCCGATGGCTTGATCAAGGAAGTCAATGTATCGCCGGATGAGGTCGCCGAGCAGATTCACCAGGCGGACTGGGTGGACGCCCAGGAACCGGATGAGCAGGAGCGCGCGCTGCTGCAATCATTGTTGCAGATTGATATTCCCGAATCCGATGACGTGGAAGAAATCGAGGCGTCGGCCCGCTGTTTCGTTGATCAGGCCGGCATCCATGTTCACTCTCTTTTCCTGACCCAGAGCGATGGTCGCCACAGCACCGTGTCAGTGGCGTGTATTCTTCAGCATGAGCGCCTGATTACCATCCGGGAGGATGATCTGGCGGACTTCCGGCTTACCCGGATGCGGGCCCGACGAGGGCAGGTTGAATGTCACAACCCTGCCGAACTGCTGGTGACCCTGTTTGAGCAGAAAGTCGAGAATCACGCAGACAACGTGGAGGACATCCATCGCCAGTTAGAGCAGGTCAGTTATCTGGTTCTGGAGGATGAAGAGGCGGAACTGGAGGATGCCATCAGCCAGCTGGCCAAACTGGAAGACAGCAATGGCCGCATCCGTTTGTGTCTGATGGACACCCAGCGGGATATTTCCTTTTTGTTGAGGCACCTGCGCAGTCGCCAGGAACTGGTAGAAACCTGTCGCGAAATCATGCGGGATATCGAAACCCTGATGTCTCACAACACCTTCCTGTTCGAGAAGATCAACTTCCTGATGGACTCCACCCAGGGCTTCATCAACATCGAACAGAACCAGATCATCAAGATCTTCTCCATCGCCGCCGTAGTCTTTCTGCCGCCTACCCTGGTGGCCAGCATCTACGGTATGAACTTCTCCTACATGCCGGAGCTTAAATGGCTGCTGGGCTACCCCTGGGCGATTGGTCTGATGATCTGCTCGGGCATTGCGCCCTACTGGTACTTCAAGCGCAAGGGCTGGTTGTAACGGCCGGGGTGACAAACGCACACCGGACCGGCAACGTTTATTGGCGACGCCCCGGCTTTATGCTGCTTCCGTTACGCCGCTTTGAAATACAGCCGCTATGGACTGACGGGGTTTGGGCTTGCGTCCCTTGTCAGTCCTTTGACGCGCTGGGGAACAGGATATCTTTTTGAACTCTCAAGACGGCGGCCTGCTCATGATCGGCTTCGATATCCACCAGCCGGGATGTCGGGCCATCGGGATCAAGACGCTCCCGAACAACGTTCGGCCATGGCTTATCGCTGCGGTCGCGGTAGGTGAGATACTGAGTGAACCACGTGGGGTGAAAAACGTAGGCGCTCCACAATGCACTGCGGGCGCTGGTGGCATTGCCTTCCTGGTGTACGGTTCAGGGGATCGGCATTGGCCGTTTCCAGGGATGGCAGATTGCGAGCCAGAGATACTTCAGATACCAGATTCCGAAGGGGAAGTTTCTGCGATCCTCCGGGGCCAGCAGTTTGAGCATATCAAAATGATTGATCAGGCCCTCAGCGGGCTGTCTTACGAAGACCGATCTGCCAACGATATGAGACATGATGGATCTGGCCACATGGGCGTAGGCCCAGGGCGTTGAGGTATTTCGTTCCAGCACTCCCGGAGCCAGCAGGAATAGGTTGGGCGCGTCGGCACTCAGGAACCCGGAGTAGCAGCGACTGCTGATCTCGTTCAGGTTTCTTGCGGTGCTGATCGCTTCCAGGCCAAGGAAATCAAGGTCGACGCTATACCCGGTGCCCCAGAGCAGCAGATCGGTCTCCACCTGCTCACCGTTTGAGAGTATCAGGGTATTGCTGCGGATTGCGCCGACTTCACCCCGATGGCGCTCGATATGGGCAAAGTTCTTGATCATACCCGGTCGGCCCGGGACGAGCTGATCGCGCCGGATGTCGAAATCGCCTTCTGGCATGATTTCGTCCAGGCCCGCTTTCGCGTACCTTGTCCGCAGATCCTTGTTGGTCAGTCGGTAGATCAGCTTGGCCGGCAGGCAGAGCATTTGATACCTGGCCAGAATTCTCATGTCGATTCCCAGATGTTTGCCTTTCCGTGTTGGGCGCATCCATTTGGTGGAGCGGTAGATCCAGATGACTCCGGCGGCGCCATGGGCGAAGCAAAGGTCCAGAAGGTCATAGGCGGAGGCTCCGCCCCCGACCACAGTGACCCGTTTGCCTCTCAGTAGCTCGGGATCGCGCAAGGCGGAGGAGTGGTATTCGGTGACCGTGGAATTGATGCGCTCGACCGGGGGAAGACGGGGGCGGTTGTGTCCGCCGGTGGCGGCGATGAGCCACTTTGCCTCATGGTTTACGGTATCTGTGGCGACGCGCCAGCCGTTGTCGCTCTGTCGGGCGCTTGTGACGGTTGCATTCAGACGGATATGAGGGGCGAGCTCAAAGCGCTCGACCCAGGCTTCGATGTTGCCGAGGATACTGGGCTGGTCCTCGCCGGAAAGTGGCAGGTTGCCCAGGGTCCAGTCTTCTTTGCGAAACTGAATGTCCTGCCAGCTTGGCAGGTCGCGCCACAGACCACCCACTCGATTGCCGCGCTCAAGCAGCAGTGCATTCAGCCCGGCGTCTCTGGCGTACTTCAGGCAGATCACTCCGCCAATGCCTCCGCCCACAATTATCAGGTCGAGACTTTTATCAGTGCTGTCATCAGTGCTGTGAACCATCAGGTGCTCCAGCATATGCGGTGGCACCCCGATAAGGGTAGGGAGTGATCGACGCATTGCGTTCGATACCAAGCTACACCCGCCCTACAGGAAGCGCCATTATTCAGAGTTGCATTGACGAAAACGGTCTAACAGAAAAGCCATAGGCCAAAAACAGTCTAATAACCGGCTGGTGTTCCCGTTGGAAGAGCGCAAGCTCAAGAGTCAAGCCCTATAAAGGACAGGGAGACGGTTATGACCGACTTACAGCAAGGAACAATTGACACCTTCAGGGGGCAGTTCGTTGGCTCTGTATACCAATCTGGCGACGCCGGTTATGACGAGGCACGTCAGATATGGAACGCCATGATTGACCGGAAACCGGCGCTGATTGCCCGGTGCCACTCGGCGGAGGAGGTTGTAGCCGCGGTCAACTTTGGTCGCGATCAGTCGATGCTGGTGTCGATCAAGGGGGGCGGGCATAACATCGCGGGCAACGCTGTGTGTGACGGCGGGCTGATGATTGACCTGTCGCAAATGCGGGATGTCGAAGTGGATGTCGAGAAACAACGCGCGTACGTGGGACCCGGCTGCACGCTGTCCGATTTTGATGCAGCAGCGCAGGCGCATGGGCTGGCGACACCGCTGGGGATCAATTCCACCACTGGTGTTGCAGGTCTGACCCTCGGGGGCGGGTTTGGCTGGCTCAGTCGCAAGTTTGGAATGACCGTCGACAACCTTGTTTCAGTCGACATGGTGACCGCCGATGGACGCCAGGCTCGAGCCAGTACCACTGAGAATCCGGATCTGTTCTGGGGCACGCGGGGAGGCGGCGGCAATTTTGGCGTTGTTACCCGGTTCGAGTTCCAGCTGCATCCCGTGGGGCCGGAGTTGTTGAGCGGGTTGATGGTGTTTCCCTTCGACCAGGCTCAGTCGGTGGTGAATGGCTTTGCGCGCTTCACCGAAACCATGCCCGATGAATTGAACGTGTGGCTGGTGATTCGCCATGCGCCGCCGCTGCCTTTTCTGCCCGAGTCGGTTCATGGTAAGCCCATTATCGCCCTGGCAATCTGCTATGCGGGCGACCCGGCAGTGGGTGAAAAGCTGATTGCACCGCTGCGGTCGTTGGGCGAAGCTCACGGGGAGCATATTGGCGTTCAGCCCTATACCGATTGGCAGCAGGCATTTGATCCGCTGCTGACGGACGGAGCGCGCAATTACTGGAAATCCCACAACTTTGTGGAACTGACCGACGATGTGGTCCGCGTTGCGCTGGACTATGGGAACCGACTGCCGTCGCCCCATTGTGAGATCTTTATTGCCTCGATTGGCGGGGCAACCGGGCGTATAGCGCCGGACGCCATGGCCTATTCCAGCCGTGATGCAAACTATGTGATGAATGTGCACGGGCGGTGGGAAACGTCTGAGCAAGATGATGATTGCCGGCAATGGGCCCGGGCATTCTTTAAAGCCGCCGGGCCTTATGCCAGCAGTGGCGCATACATCAATTTTCTGTCGGATGACGAAACGGACCGGGTCGAATCTGCTTACGGTTCGGCCTACAAGAGGCTGGTCGGGATCAAACAGAAGTACGATCCG
>JASBRL010000141.1 GCA_030149475.1 Marinobacter sp. | reverse complement strand
CTTGCCCGCAGGGGCTCTCCCTGAAAGCCGGACTCCGCGTTGAGCCTTCTTGAAAGGCAACCAGCCTTCCTGCGAAGCCTCGCCTTGATTCCGGCTTTCAGGGAGAGCCAGAATTGCCAATAGACTTGATCAGAGGTTCCTTAGGCTCCGGCGGCGGCCTGAGGCCGATCCAGGTGATCACCAGCGCCACAGCCATGGCCGCCGCACTGCCCAGAAAGGCCATTTCCGTACCAAAACCGTCCACCAGAAAGCCCGATATCCAGGCGCCGGCCGCACCACCGGCGCCAAACGTCAGACCGCTGTAGAGCGCCTGCCCCTGGCCATGATGGTGCTGCCCGAAATAACCCTGAATATACTGCACGGAGAGGGCATGTAACGCACCGTAGGACGCCGCATGCAGGCATTGGGCGATGATAAGCAGCACCAGCACGTCCGAGGCTTCGGCGATCATTACCCAGCGAATCAGGGTCAGGGCCAGCGCCGCCAGGGCAATGGTACGTACCGTAAACAGGCGGAAAATCCGGTGCATCACCAGAAACAGACCGATCTCGGCCAGCACGCCCAGGGACCACAGCAGCCCGGTTGCAACCTTGCCATACCCATACTGCTCCAGATGAATGCTGAAAAAGGTGTAGTAAGCACCGTGGGACACCTGCAACAGGAAATTCATGGCGAAAAAGGACATGACGGCGGGATCGGTGACAATGCGCTTCAGGCTGCCACGAGGCGCGGGCGAGCGGGGCGGTGCCGGTTCAGCCGGTAACAGCAGGGTGGAGACCACAATGCCGACAAACAGAGGCATGACAATCCACGGCAGCAGCCGCAGCGGTATAACCTCCAGCAACGCCCCCACACCGGCAACACTAATGATAAAACCAACGGAGCCCCACAGCCGGATTCGCCCGTACCTGGTCCGCTGAGTCCCCAACCGCCGCAGGGTAATGACTTCATACAGCGGCAATATAGCGTTCCAGAAAAAGGTGAATGCCAGCATGACCACCAGCAGGCCATAAAAACCCGGCTCGAAAAAAACACCGGCAAAGCAGAGCGCACCGACCACCGCGCCCAACCGGACCAGCCGGACCCGTTGACCACTGCGGTCACCGAGCCAGCCCCATACGCTGGGCGCCACAACCTTGGTGAGCTGAATGGTTGCCATCAGGGTGGCAATGCGCAGGTAGCTGAACCCCTGGTCCTGTAGATAGAGGGACCAGTACGGCAGCAGTGCCCCCAACAGGGCAAAAAACCAGAAATAGAGATTGGACAGTCGCCAGTAGATAGGAAACCCGCCTGCTTAACGCTTATCGTGAACGATTGCCTTCGATGTCCGGCGTTGTGACCTCCACGTCGCCATTCTGGCCGCGGTGACGCAGATAGTGGTCCATCAGCACCAGTGCCATCATGGCCTCGGCAATCGGCGTCGCACGGATGCCCACGCAGGGATCGTGACGACCGGTGGTCACCACTTCAACCGGCTCGCCACGGGTGTTAATGCTGCGCCCCGGCAGCCGCAGACTCGACGTGGGTTTGAGTGCAATACTGGCCAGAATGGGCTGGCCAGACGAAATGCCACCGAGAACCCCGCCGGCATGATTGGACAGAAAGCCCTCCGGTGTCAGCTCATCCCGGTGTTCAGTGCCCTTTTGCGACACGCAGTCAAACCCGGCTCCGATTTCCACACCCTTGACCGCGTTAATGCTCATCAGGGCGTGAGCGAGATCGGCGTCCAGACGGTCAAATACCGGCTCGCCGAGACCCGGGGGCACGTTATCAGCCACCACATTAATACGAGCGCCTACCGAGTTACCCTCTTTGCGCAAAGCATCCATGTACGCTTCCAGTTCTGGCAACCGGTCCGCATCGGGGCAGAAAAACGGGTTCTGGTGAACCTGGTCCCAGTCCTGGAGCGCCACCTGAATCGGGCCGAGCTGGGACAGGTAACCACGAATGCGAATACCCAGCCGCTCGGCGAGAAATTTCCGCGCTACCGCACCCGCCGCCACCCGCATTGCCGTCTCACGGGCGGACGAACGGCCACCGCCACGGTAATCCCGGACCCCGTATTTATGCATGTAGGTATAGTCGGCGTGGGCCGGACGGAACTGTTCGGCAATTCTGGAATAGTCCTTGGAGCGCTGATCGGTGTTTTCGATCACCAGGCCGATCGGCGTCCCGGTGGTGTGACCTTCAAAAACGCCGGACAGAATCCGCACCTCGTCGGCTTCCCGCCGCTGGGTTGTGTGGCGGGACGTTCCCGGCTTGCGTCGGTCAAGGTCACCCTGCAGATCCGCCTCGGTCAACGCCAGCCCGGGCGGACAGCCGTCGATAATGCAACCCAGTGCAGCGCCGTGACTTTCCCCGAACGTGGTCACAGTGAACAGTTTCCCAAAACTATTTCCAGACATATTTCAATATCTTATGAAGTATAATTAAAGTTATTTAGAAATCTGGCGCGCCGACGCCAGATCTTCGGCACGCAACAGGAACACGCCGTCGCCGCCCTGTTCGAATTCCAGCCAGATAAACGGCAGGTCCGGATAGGCATCTTCCAGCGCTGGCCAACTGTTGCCCACTTCCACCACCAATAATCCACCGGGGTTCAGGTGCTCGGCGGCCCTTGCGAGAATGCGGTGGGCAATGTCCAGACCGTCATCGCCGGCCGCCAGGCCCAGCGCCGGCTCATGATGAAATTCAGCGGGCATGGCGGCCAGATCAACGGCATCAACGTACGGCGGATTACTGAGAATAACATCATAGCGCCCTTTGACCGCCTCAAACACGTCTGACTGAACGGTCCTGACCCGATCACCCACATCATGCAGTTCAATGTTCGAGTCAGCCACCGCAAGCGCTTCACCGGAGATATCGGCCAGATCGACCTCGGCATCTTCAAACACCAGTGAGGCCGCAATACCGATACAGCCACTGCCGGTGCAGAGATCCAGCACCCGCAACACCGGCTGATCACCCAGCCAGGGTTGCAGGCGATTCTGCAGACATTCGGCCAGCGGAGAACGCGGTACCAGCACACGCTCGTCCACGTGGAACGGCAAACCCATGAACCAGGCCTCGCCAAGCAGGTACGCCAGCGGGATACGTTCCTGTATACGGCGCTCCAGACGATCCAGGATCAACTGCCGCTCAGAGCGGACCAGCCGGGCGTCCAGAAACAGGGTATTGTTTTCCAGGGGCAGGTTGACGCTGCGCAACACCAGTTGCACCGCTTCGTCCCAGACATTGTCGGTACCGTGACCATAGAACAGGTCGGACGCGGCAAAGCGGGACGACGCGTAACGAAGGCAATCGCGCAGGGTCAACAGTTCATCAATCGGATGGATCACGGATGGCTGGTTCCTTGGTTATCTCGGCGTTCAGAAGCTCTCCGGCCCGTCATCGGGCAACAGGCCGGAAGTATACGCTGAATAGTGAACGATCTGCAGCCCTGCCCGCGCTGTCAGCGCAATAGCTCACCCGACTTGCGCGGAGGTGCTCAGAGTGCCATCGGGCCGGAACTGGCGCCGTCGCGTTCAAATCGATCCAGTGCCGAGATCATCCGTTCCCGGCCAATCTGAATCAGTTCCGGGGCCTTATGGTAATCGTAGGTGCGACAGGCATCTTTCGGCACGTTGACCAGCAGATCCGGCGGATAACCCGCAATCTTGTACTGCACCAGCGCACTCTGCATGGTTTCGATGGTCAGGTTCATGATGTCGAACTTGCCGATACCCAGCTTGTCCCAGGCGATGGTATCGGGTTCGTCCGCCGGTTTGCGTTCATCCGGTTTTTTGGCCAGCTCCTTCTTCTGAACCTCGCGTTCTATCCGGGCCTCCGGCGCCGGTTCATCAACCGGATGGCTATCCTCACGCTTGCCACCAAATGATCGAAGCAGATCCCAGTCGAACCACTTCGAGGCCTTGTCCCGAACTTTATCGACCCACTCGTCCAGTTCGCTGTTTTCGTGTCCCTCGAACATGGCGTCGGGCAGGCGCTGACTACCGGCGCCCTCACCGCTCAGATTGACTGCAACGATCAGATCGGCGTGGGATGAAATGGTCGGAATGATCGGCAACGGGTTCAGAAGTGCACCGTCCACCAGCACACGTCCGTTCAGAACCACCGGCGTGACCACGCTGGGAATGGCCACTGAAGCGCGGATAGCCTGATGTAACGAGCCCTCCTGAAACCATATTTCCTTATGGCCAAGAAGATCCGTCGCAACAGCCGTGTAAGACAGCGGGAGGTTCTCGATTCGCGTATTTCCGATCATATCCCGGACCACAGAAAAAATCTTTTCACCCCGGATGGCACCGGCTGAGGATAACGAAACATCCAGCAGCTTCAGTACGTCAAACTGGCCAAGCCCGGTCACCCAGTCTTTGTAATCCTTCATCTTTCCGGCTGCGAAAACACCGCCGATCAGTGCGCCCATGGAACAGCCGGAAATCGCGATAATGTCGTATCCGCGCTCAACCAGGACTTCGATCGCCCCGATATGGGCGTAGCCCCGGGCGCCGCCACTGCCCAGCGTCAAAGCAACGGTTTTACGCCCGGGCCGGGCCGTCCGGTGGTGTTTTGCGGCGGCATCCAGACCGGTCGGCTTGTCCGGATTGGCCTCGACTCCGGCCGGGCTCTTCGCCGGCTCCTGGGGGTCCGGGGTATTGACAGGCTCACTTGCCGGGGCTTTGGTAGACACGTCCCTGATTCCTTCTGCTCATTTCAGATGCAACGTACTGTCAACTGACTCTCAAGGCTGACGGACGACCAGTAACTCGATCCGGTTGCCTTGCCGTTCAGGATCCGCCATGGCGATCACCGGGCCGACCACCAGGGTGGTGAGTTGCTCCCGGGCTATACCGGACTTGACCAGCAGTGAGGTCATTGAGTCAGCGGCTTTGCGCGCCCGCGCCAACGCGGATTCCAGCGTTTCAGTGCTACCCAGGGCCGAATAGCTGACCAGAACCACGCGGCTGCCGGTCTGGTCTGCCCACTCCTGCAACTGGCGTCGGGTATCGGCGCTCCACTGGAACTGGTAGGTTACGCCGCCAGCCCAGGGCACCACAACCGGGCCCTGCATGCGGGGCGCACCGTCATTGAATCCTGGCAAGGTCGTATCGGGAGCCACCGCCAACTGTTCCACCCAGGCGTACTCCCGCTGATTTCCGCGGGTCACGGTGTAAACGAGAACCAACTGGATCATGCCATCCGCAGCCCGGTAAGCCGCTGCAACATAGTCCTGGTCCTCATCGTTGCCATAGAGTGTGGCCTGTCCAAATATCTGGTTGGCCCACACATTGCTCCGCCCACATCCACGACCGCTGCATTGAAAGAGAATCTGCGCATTACGCTGGCTGAGCTGCGTGAGGTAGTAGTCCCGGGCTTCACGGCGACTTGAGTCATCGTTGATGCGCAGTAACCGGGCAAACCCGTTGACTGTCGGTCGAATCATCGAATCCGCACGAATCTCATGGTTCACTTCCCGTACAGGACTCAACAGAACCCGGTGTGCAGGGGACACCAGGTCATGCTGGCTTTCGACCGTGGCCAGCGCAAATGGCTCAATCGGGGATGCCTGCCCGGCCACCGCAACACTGGCACAGACAACAACCAGCAGTCCCTGTAACCAGACAGGTAAGCGACCCGCACGTTCAGTGACCATAGGATAGAAAACTCCTGATCGCATCCGCCACCGGCGTTATGTCACCGTCAAGATGGCAGTGATGGGTGCCAGACACCACCACTTCGGTCAGCGAGGGCATGGCGTCAAGTCGCGCCTGCCAGCGGTTCCGGTCTGCCAGCAAGCCCTGCTCCGCCCGTAACAGCAGAGTTTCCGTGATCACCGCTTCAAGACACGCCAACGCTTGCTGTTCCGCAAACATCATGAGCGAGGGATAGCGTAGCCGTGGGTCTGTGCGCCACTCGAAACCATCCTCCCCCTCTCGCAGGTTGCGCGGTACCAGTTGCATCGCCGCCTCCGCAGACAGCGGGCTCAACCCTCCTGCCCGGGCAGCCGCCGCTTCCTCAACGGTGAGGTAACCCGCACTGCGCCCGGACCCTGCGAGTCGCTTGAGAATCCCCTTGCGTAGCTGGCTGACCGTTTCGTCCGGGGTCTTGCTGATCGGACCCAGACTGTCAATAACCACCAGCTTGCGCACTTTTTCGGGGAACGCGGCGGCATAAAGCATCGCTACAATGCCGCCCAGGGAATGGCCAACCAGGTCGACGGGCTCTGAGAACGACGCTTCAATCAGTTCTGCCAGATCCGCCACGTAATCCGCCAGCAGGTAGCTTTGTCCTTCCGGCCGGTGATCTGACCGGCCATGGCCGGCAAGGTCCACCGCGTAGACATCCGTAAAAGCGCTCAGCTCCGGCGCCAGACGCACAAACGACAGGCTGTTATCCAGCCAGCCGTGGAGCATGACAACCGGCGGAACGTCGTGACGATTGGTTTCACCGGGCCAGTGCAGCCCGGCAAGGGTGAGATGCCGCAGGGGCCAGCGGGTTTCCCGACGATCGGAACAGGCACCTTCCGCTGACGGGGGACTGAAAGAATCATTCATGGCAAGGGACCAGGATTACATCGTGTGGGTGGGCCGGTCCGAGCTCAGGGCGCCGGCCAGGTATGACTCTATCTTGGTGCGCGCAGACTCGTCATCACCATTAAACTGAACACCGATTCCGGCGGCCCGATTACCCTGGGCACCCTTGGGCGTAATCCAGATCACCTTGCCCGCCACCGGAATTTTCTCCGGCTCTTCCATCAGGTTCAGCAACAAGAACACCTCATCGCCCAACTGATACTGTTTCTGGGTCGGGATAAACAGGCCACCCTGACGGATGTACGGCATGTATGCGGCATACAGTACGGCCTTGTCTTTGATTGTCAGTGTCAGAATACCGCTGCGTGCGCCGAAACCGGGCCCCATAATACGTTCCTTTGCTTGGAAAACCATTCTGATCGTTACTGCCAGGCATTCAGGACCTGATCCTTCTGAAACGTGGTCCCTGGGGACCACTGATCAGACCTGTTCACGATTGACTGAATCATAGCAGGCCTGACGCCTGCCTGCTTCCCTCGCGTGGCCTTTTACGCCGCTCAGACGGCTCTGGCACGTCGGGGCGGCATCAGCGATCGCCACTCGATCAGCAGACGCTCTATTTCCAGCTCCGTGCTGGCATTGTTCACGGTCGCCGCGCGCGATTGATAAATACTGTCGAGCAGCCAATGGGCCCGGTGCGCCGGATTGACCGTTGCCAGAAACCGGAGCATCTCGGCCGCTTCCGCATCGGCGCCGTCGCCACCCGCCGTATACCGGGCGAGGTCCGTTGCCCACAACTCCATCAGCCACAGCGTCTGCTCCAGCCCCAGCGCTTTGAACGGGCGGGTCGCGTCGGCCAGGCTGGTACTGCCCTTCATAAATCCGCGAAAGTGGTCAAGGGCTTCAACACGCTGACTGAGAAAGTCGCCCCGCAGATAGGACAGGGCTCTCATCGGTGCATGGCGGGCCAGCCTGAGTGCCTGATGACGCTGCTCCGCGGCAATTCCGAGATCCGCGTGACGCTGCGCCAGCCGCGCAGACAGCCACTGGTCCGCCACCTCTGGGGCAGGCGTGGGTATGACTAGCTGCTGGCAACGGGAGCGGAGAGTTGGCAGCACCGGCCGGCCGGTTTCCTGCAACAACAGCAGCATGACGTCGCCGGACGGCTCTTCAAGTGTTTTCAACAATGCATTGCCGGCACTGATGTTCAGCAAGTCCGCCCGGTCAACGATGATCACCTTGCGCCGCGCCACCTGCGGTGACTCGACGGCAAACCCGGACAACGCCCGCACCTGGTCGACTTTAATCACCCGGGATTTTTTCTCCGGCGCGAAACGTCGGATATCCGGATGGGATTCCGCACTGACCAGCTGGCACTGCTTGCACGCACCGCACGGCTCTGCCAAATTCAGTCGCGGGTTTTCGCACACCAGCAAATGCGCAAACGCACTCGCCAACTCCGCTTTACCCACACCGGCCTCACCGCAAATCATCAGGGCATGGGGTAGTTGAGCCGCCTTCAGTCTGGAGGCTATCGACTGGCGGACAGACGTATGCCAGGGCATTGAATCAGTCGATGTTGGCAACGGGCTCTACCTGTCTGGGGACAATTTGCGCGACGATCCGGCCTGCCGTAAGGCACGGCGCAACCGGACCAGTCGGTTCTTGAGTCGGGTCAGATCCTGCCTGCGCTTTGCCGGCGACGATTCCGCACTCCGGGCTCCATAATAATGATTGTTAGCGATCCGGGCAAAGCCGGCCAGCTCTTTTTCGGCCTCCGGATAGCGGCGGGAGGCACGCTCGGCGATAACGTCCGGCGTATCGCCGGGATAGACCTCGACACCCGCTTGCCGGATCACGTGAAGCCCTTTGTCAAACAGTCGGCGCCAGGGGTCCTGCTGCCAGTGACCGCGTTGACGCCAGGCGCTGAAGAGACCGGCGGCAAGCAGTGCAGCCGCCATCAGACCTGCGGTGACATAACCCAACTCCCGCAGGCTGAGGTGGCCGGAAATACGCGAGAGCAGATCCAGTTGCGACTGGCCCTGGTAGCCAACCACCCAGCGCTGCCACTGATAGTTAATCCGGTCCAGTTGCAGAGCCACCCAGCGTATGACCGCTACATCTCCATAGCGCTCCGGAGATGTCCAGTTGTTTTCCAGGAAAGACCCTTCATCCGCCACGGCTTCCTGCAGGCCGGACTCAATCCGCTCAGGCGATATGGCCGCGGTCGGATCGACCCGCGCCCAGCCCTGGCCGGCAATCCATGCTTCCACCCACGCATGGGCATCGTACTGACGAACGATCAGGTAGCGGTTATCCAGGCCCGGAGAGCCACCCTGATAACCAATAACAATCCGGGCGGGGATACCGGCACTACGCAACAGGAACGCCATCGCACTCGCATAGTGAGCGCAAAACCCCCGTTTCACGTCAAAAAGCAGTGCATCCACGCTGTCGGTGGGCATGGGTGGCGGCCGCAGCGTATAAACGTAGGGCTGTTGACGAAACCGTGTCAGTACGGCCTTTATAAAACCAACGGGTTGGCCGGTCTGTTGCGCCAGTCGCCTGGCAAACTGCGTCGCGCGGGGATTGCTGCCGGCCGGCAACTGCAGATACCGACGACGTTCACTCGCGGTCAGCGTTGGCGCGGAGGATAGCTGAGCGGCGACACGTGACAGACGGTATCTCACCGCTGTATCGGCCGGCCGTGCGAAACGAAACAGATCCTGGCCCGCCGGCGCGATATTGCCGGACAGAGCAATCGACGGCTTCAACGAGAACGCCCAGCGTTGATTGGTCGGCTCCAGCAGAACGCTGTAATCACCGGGTTTCAGGATCTCAGCCCCGTCGTCCAGAGCCACAGGCGCAGGCACCTGAAACGGCTCAGCCTGGCGCTGATTCCAGGTTTCGCCATCGAACTGGTCAAGGATCAGGCCACGCCAATACAGCTCGCGATGCGGTGGAATCGCGCCACCAAACGACACCCGAAAAGCCCGCTCGCTACTCTGGGCGAGGTCTGAAATCTGCCCCGGAGTCATTGTATCGCTGATGCCGGTACGGCTCTGACCAGACACCATGGGCACGGTCCATAACGGCGACATTCGCGGAAAGAACACAAACAGCAACACCACCACGGGCAAGGTTTTCAGCAGCATCAGACCAAGGCGACGCCCACCCGCAAGGCCTCTGGCAGACAGATTGGGCGCATTGAGCACCTGTAACCCGAACAGCAGAAGCAGGACGCCGGCAAAATTGATCACCGTCCAGCCAATCGCCTGCTGGAACAGGAAATTGACCGCTGCCAGATACACCAGAATAAAGAAAAGCACGTAAAAATCCCGCGACCGGCGGGTTTCCAGCCACTTGAGGCCCACCGCCAGCACAAAAAAGGATGAGGCGGTATCGACCGTAAAATGACCCTCAACGCTGGCGAGGTACCACCCGGCCAGGGCCAGCATGATCAAAGCCCTCAACCACCGGCCAGGCAACCGGACACGACCGGTCTGGGCGAGCCAGCGCCAGCCCGCCAGAGCCACGCAGCTGGCCAGTAACCACAGTGGTAGGCGATTCCATTGCGGAGCGATCAGCAGCGCAAATGCCGTAATCAACCAGAACAGCGCCCTGGCGGGTATTGTTATGGCTGCAGGTGTCACCGTCTGGCCTCTGTCGGACGCGGAAAGGCCACGGCGCCTCCAGACTCGTCGCTGGCTGCACCGAATCGGGCCAACTCCCTCAGACACTGACGGTAGTGCACGCCCCCCTGCGCCGGTTCAATAATTATTCCAGGCAACCGAAGTCCGTAAAGCTGATGGGCCTGATCCCGTTCGATGACCTGATGACACAGAAAGCTTAGCCGGGTCTCGACATCGACCCCCGGGAATGCCGCATAGTCCAGCCACTGCGGGCTACCCTGCTCGCCTGCCCAGTCAGCGATGACCATCGCGCCGGTGCGGGCAAACCGCTTCCAGAGTACCCGGTGGCTAAGGTCTCCCTCCCGCCAGGGCCTGATGTCTGCGTCATCGAACCCGGCACCAACAACCGACTCGGCCTGATGATCGCCTTCGCTGTCGGTCAGTGTCGATTGAACCGGCGCCAACGGGCGTGGGTAGGCCAGGCCGGCCGTTCGGGGACGCATCCAGGACCAGGCCTCCAGCAGGCCAAACGGGAACCGCGTACTGATACGAACCCGCGCCATGGATACCGGACCCCGATACTGCGTTGCGGCCAGCAACGTGACGTCGCACGCACCTCCAGCCCCTACAGACTGGAGTCCGGGAGGCGAAAAGTGACCGCTGAGCTGTATCGAGACAGCTTCGTCCCGCTCACTCCCGAGCCTCAATACGAACGGGATGGACTCGCCCACGAAGCCTTCACCGGCCCGGACAAGAATCAGGTCAAGGCCGTTCAGGTTACGATGAGTCTGATGCATCGCTGCGACAAAAAGCGCACCCAGCAGGAACGTCAGCAGATAGATCAGGCTGTTCTGGTAGTTGATCCCGGTCACCAGCATGATCACCAGCAACAGACCAAACACCAGCCCGGCCCCGGTTGGCAGTATGAAAATAGTGCGCTGGTTCAGCTGCTGCCGGTCGGCAGGGGGAATTCGCCGGTCAACCCAACGTTGCCATATCCGCTTCAAGAGCACTCCTCAGGTCGCTTTTATTCGCGGTCACCAAACTCGATCAAACACTGTCACGCCCGTCCGTTCGCCAGGTTAGGGAACCTGCGATCAAAGGAGCACCTTCAGACCCCCTGGTACGCCAGACGTTCCCGGGGGGCGCTAATTTATCAAGCCATCGTTTAATCAAGCCACGGCGCAACGACGTCACCGGTGTCACAAATCAACCAAAATCCGCTTGAAAAACGGACCTTAACGCCAAATACTCAATTACAGGACCCTTTATACGTAACCGGTTGTCATTTTGTCCGCGCCTCGATGCTGTCACCGGATCCGGGACGAGTGTCGGTTCCTTGTCGCTACTGCCCCGGCAACGTCACCACAGATTTGCACGAGGCAACAGGAGAGGCCCATGTTTTGCCCACGCACGCTTGTGATCGCACTTTCAGGGGTACTGACCCTGCCCGCGTACGGCGGCGTCCAGTCGCTGACATCGGACGAAATGGTCGACACCTACGTGCGGGATTCCGCAATCATCATCGTTCCGCGGGACAAAAAAAAGACCTCTGCCGACGCAGACCGGCGCAAAGTGATCCGGTCACTGATCATTTCCCCGGGCGAGCCAGTGTTGAAGGAGTCCGAAAAACAGGCGTATCAGGACGCTCTGCGTCGATATGAGCGCCAGGGCAGGCAAGATGCCCTGGACAATGCACAAAAGGAGTTTCTGCGCCGCGCTTTGTTGCTACCCCGGCAACAGCTTGCCGGTCTGCAGCCACCGGCTGATTTTTCTCCGGATATAGCCCCGATCATCTTTGGCCAGCAGATGCAGGTTCCCGACCAGCCGTTTAGCCAGACCTTCCTGAATGACCAACTGGGCATCGGCTTTGACGGCCAGAACGTCAACTTTTCCATTGGCAACCCGCCGGGTATCGATCAGATCAACATCCCCCAGGCCATCAACCAGGGCCCCATCCAGTTGACGCCCCGCCCTGGTGGCGGGTTTGACCTGTCGATTGCGGTGCCCAATCAGTGATCGTAGCGCAATACCGTGCGTTGAATATTTACACTGATTCGCCTGCAAACAACCTCAGGATCAGACCATCTCTCGCCCGAGGCGACGGATGATTTAACCGTCAGCTTAAGCGGCTCCCTCTCTAACCAGGGGCCCGAGGTGTTTCCGCCAGCGATTCGGGGCAGCCCCCTCTCCCCCGGCCCCTCTCCCGCCAGGGGCGAGGGGGGCATAAGGCCGACAGCCCGGGTTGTGGGCAATCAGGCCAGGGAGTCACCCATGCTGCTGGTTTGCACTGTTACCCATGTTGCCAGTTTGCACCCTCTTTTTATCCCCTCTCCCCTCGCGGGAGAGGGTTAGGGAGAGGGGGGTGGCGCCAACGGCGCCCATTCAGTCCAGGAGTTGCCTGTTCCCCCTCTCCCCCGACCCCTCTCCCGCCAGGGGCGAGGGGGGCGTACGGCCGGCAGCACGAGTTGTACGGCCAGAACGGATGTCACCCATGTTCCCAGCATGGCATGTTGCCCATGTTCCTGGTTTGCACTGTTACCCATGTTGCCGGTTTGAACTGTCACCTTTGTTGCCGGTTTGCACATTTTTATCCCCTCTCCCCTCGCGGGAGAGGGTTAGGGAGAGGGGGTGGTGCCAACGGCGCCCAGTGACTGGGTCCGAAGTTGGCCTGCTTCCCCGCTCCGCAACTGCAGTGATCACGCGAACAGGGAGCTGCCTGCTCCCCTCTCCGGAACGTCGGAACGCCCGCAAACCGGGAGTTGCCTGCCTCCCCCTCTCCCCCGGCCCCTCTCCCGCCAGGGGCGAGGGGGGCGTGCGGCCGGCCGCCCGGGGTGTGGGCAATCAGGCCAGGGAGTCACCCATGCTGCTGGTTTGCACTGTTACCCATGTTCCGGTTGCACAATAGGCTGCTGACCAGAAGTATGTAGTGGTCTAATTGCACCGGCTGGCAGGCCGAACTCCCAGGTCAAACCCCAACTCCAGGGTCAAACCCCCTCTCCCCTCCGCGGGAGAGGGTTGGGGAGAGGGGGTGGCGCCAACGGCGCCCGATGGGTTACCCATGCTCCGGTTGCAAACCGGTTCAAAGTGTTACCCACGTTCCGATTGCACATGGCCATAAATCACTCCGACAACCTGAAAAACGCCACCAATCATGAATAAATGACCAAAAAAATGCCCCACCGAAGCAGGGCATTCACACCATCAGGTGTCATACCGTCACGGGTATTAGTGACCGTAGATTGCCAGCTTGGTGTTGGTGATGGCTACGTTGTCCATAGCAATGGAACCGATAGAGGTTCCGCCCACCAGAACACTGCCAACGCTCACGTCCATGAAGACGTTGTTGACGTCAACGCGCAATACGTCAGTCGCGGTGGATGCACCCAGCCCGTTACCCTTGTAGATGTCCAGGTTAACGTTTGCAAATCCGAGCAGAATCTGCTCCGCCTTGGTGTCACCAACTGTGCCACTGCCATTCAAATCACCGTCAGTAGCGTCGACAACGCCGTCGCCGTTGTAGTCAACGCCGACACCTGCACCAGTCACTTTCATATCCTGAATACCAACGGCCAGGAATGGCACGTCGAAATCCATGTCCTGGATGTCAAAGGCGGTGGCGATGTTCAGTGTATCCGTTGCAGTATCGACAGAAATGTCGAGCTGAGCCAGGTCACCCCAGGCTTGCAGACCGGATACCAGCGTGGTGCTGTCGGTGCCAGTGCTTCCTGCCGTCAGCGTCATGCTGTCTGCAGTCATACCCCAGTCGATCGGGTTGCCATCAAGTGTGCCAACTTTGATGATCGCGTCACCGTCATCAGCAACGTCGATATCAATCTTCAACTGGTCCAGCAGCGTGCCGAAGCCGGCAGCGGAGCCGGACGTGGTCACACCCGCACCACCGAGGACGATGTTGTTCACGTTGAACGAACCTTCATCGGTGTAGCTGAACTGACCAATGCTGACCTGCGTTTCCAGCTCGATGGTCACACCAGCCTGACCGGTGACGTTGCCCATGGAGGTATCATCCAGAGCTTTCAGGTCCGCCTGGGCGGCGAACGGTGCAGCAGCCACAGCGGCTGCCAGTGCTAACTTCTTCAGGCCTTTCATTTGTATCTCCTTATAAACTCATGTTGTTATTATCTGAGTTCATTTTTAGTTGGTGTGTGGGACGTCTTATCCCACGACTCCATTTAAGATTGTTTTACAGTCCGCTTCCGTGACTGCAGTCACAGTTCGTTACGGAGTCCAACAAGGAGCTTACAAACACTAACAGGTTCTCACTTTCAGAAAATCAATCAGCGCTGCCTTAACCACGTCAGGAGCCAGTCGGCGCTTGTGCCTGCTGGTCCGGGCGCGGGTCGTAAAACAACTGGAACGGCTTTTTCTTATTGAGTACCTCACCGTAAGCGATGTTGCCGTGGTCTTGGCTGTAAGGAACCAGTTTCAGGCCTGAAACTCCGAGCCGGTGTTCGTACTCAATGATCAGGGCATTCTTGCCTGAGTCATCGGAACTTCCGGCGCCATAAACGATCGCAGCAGCGGTGATCTTGTCGTGGCGGGCCATGGATTTCAGGGCAGCCCGATACATGGTGACCTGAAGACCAAAAGGCGCTTTAGATGCTTCATCGCCCAGCTTGAGTGGCTTCACGGTTCCATCGTTCATCATCATCATCGCGCTCGGACTGACCAGACCATTCTGTTCCAGGTCAGATTTGACATTTTTTATGGCGGCGTCCGTCAACACGACCAACTGTTTCTGGGCCAACACCGCGTATCTGGCCAATTCCTCTTTTGTTAACGTACGATCTTTTCCGGTGGTCGGTGCCTCAGCCGCTCTGTCCTGGGCCAGGGCCGGGTTGACCACGGAAAGAAATGCACTGACCAAACAGACGACTAGAACGCGTGTTATTGACATCATCTTGATACCCGAATTGTTGTTATGAGAGTTTCGACAGCGGTGAGGCGAACCTGATCAGCCTCATACCGGCACAGCGATCATCTCGTTCAAAGAGGTTGATCTGTGGTGCGTCGGGTGCCTTCCATGCGGACCAGGGTCACGCTGGCGTAACATTTTCGGTAGACTGTGCGAGCGGTGCCTGAAAGCCCCTTGGCACCTGTAATTAAATCAGTGAGGTCACAAACGCTGCAATCGCGGTTTTGTGAGCTGCTTGGCATTGTCTTCATAACTTTGTCGTAATGAATAGTTTCCCCTTCAGGTAAAGGTACCCGTTTGAACGCTGACACCACCACCTTCCTGACCCCCGATCAGTACCAGAATCTATTGCGTCAGGCTCAGCAGGAGCCCGACTTTGTGTTATTGGGGGGGACAGGGACAGAAGGCAATCCTGGCCGCTTCCAGTTGTTTTCTGCGCAGGCGGAGGCGACCGTCGCCATTGATCCCGCTTCCCACAGCTGGGGGACTTCGGCGCAATTGGCAGAGCATCTGTCAGTACGGATGCGGCCCTATGACATGGATCCGGACAGCCGCTCCCATCCATTTCCCGGCGGTTGGGTCGGCTACGTTGCGTACGAATTCGGCTATCTTCGGGAGTCCCGCCTGGCACCACTGTTCAGGGGGACCCCCTGCCCGGTTTTCTACGCTGGCCTGTTTCTGTGGGTCGCCTGCCTGGACCGGCAAACCGGCGAGCACTCTCTGTATGTCCACCCTCGCTGTGCCGCCGGTACCCGTGGATGCATTGGCCGTTGGCGTCAGATGCCCGTCAGTCACCGGGAGAATCGTTCACCCTGGGCGATGACATCCCGGTTCAAGGCACAGCAAAGCGCCCATGACTTCAGACAAGGCGTCAGACGTATAAAAGCCTATATTGACGCCGGCGACTGCTACCAGACCAACCTGTCCCAGGCATTTACGGGACAGTACCGGGGCGACCCGTGGCCCGCGTTTGACGCCCTCAGCCGTGCCCATCCTACGCCTTTCTCCTGCTATCTTAAGGTGCGGGGAGATGCCATTCTTTCGTTATCGCCGGAACGTTTCCTGTCGATCCGCGACGGCCGGGTGCTGACCAGCCCGATCAAGGGCACGCGTGCCCGTGGTCAGACACCAGAACAGGACGAAGCCCTGCTTGATGAGCTGCAATCGTCGGTGAAAGATAAAGCAGAGAACCTGATGATTGTGGACCTCCTCCGTAACGACCTTGGTCGTCACTGTCAGACGGGCACTGTCAGGGTACCGGGTCTTTTTGAGGTGGAGAGCTACCGCAACGTCCACCATCTGGTCAGTCACGTCGAAGGCCGGCTCAAGCCGGAAATTTCGCCGTTCGAGGCTTTTCTGGATGCGTTTCCGGGCGGCTCCATCACCGGCGCGCCCAAGATACGGGCCATGGAAATCATTCGGGAGCTTGAACCCCACTGGCGGGGCCCTTACTGCGGATCGGTTTTTTACTGGGGCTTGAACGGCAACCTGGACAGCAGCATCGCCATCCGCACCCTGCTCTGTGACAGCAGGTCGACTGTCTGGTGCTGGGGCGGTGGCGGCATCGTCGCGGACTCAGACCCGCAGGCCGAGTATGAGGAAACGCTGACCAAGGTTCGCCCCCTCATGTCGTTCCTGGAATCACTCTGAAAAACCTGGTTCCCCTTAACACACGCTGTGTATCACGCTGGCCGCCAGGAATTGCGCCTTGAGTTCGTCAAAGGTATGAACCGCTGGGAATTGCGGGAATTCGTCGATCACATTCTGCGGTGCGTGAAAGAGGATGCCGGCCTCGGCCTGGGTCAGCATGGTGGTATCGTTGTATGAGTCGCCTGCCGCGATAACCCGATAATTGAGTAACTGAAAGGCTCGTACGGACTGACGTTTGGGATCGCGCTGGCGCAACCGGTAGTTCGTGATACGACCAGTGTCATCGACTTCCAGCCTGTGGCAGAGCAGCGCGGGAAAGCCCAGCTTGGCCATCAATGGCATGGCGAACTCGTAAAACGTGTCCGACAGAATAACCACCTGGAACCGTTGCCGCAGCCAGTCCAGAAACTCGGCGGCGCCCTCCAGAGGCTCCAGGCCACCGATCACTTCCTGAATTGCTGGCAAACCATAACCGTGCTCATCCAGTAACCTCAGACGCTGCCGCATCAGTACGTCGTAATCCGGGATATCGCGGGTCGTTGCCTTGAGTGCATCGATGCCGGTTTTTTCAGCGAAGGCGATCCAGATTTCCGGGATCAACACCCCTTCAAGATCAAGGCAAGCGAGTTCCACATCAGTCTCCTGTTTACGGGTTCACGAAAAGAGCCCGTATGATAGAAAAATCCGCGCAAGAATGCATCGGCGATCTCGGAGGCAGCCGTCCCCTGCATAACGATATTCGGGGAGATTCCTTCTGCACCCGCGTATTCAGTGATAAATTGGTTGCCCTGTGAAACCACAACCGACTCACGAGCTCTTATGACCGATCTAGACCAGTTACGTCAGGACCTTGCCAACCAGTCGCCACGAGCCATTATCAAGCAGGCCCTCGCCAGCTACGGCAACATCGCTATTTCGTTTAGTGGCGCCGAGGATGTCGCACTGATTGAACTGGCACACAAGATGACCGATAACCTGCAGGTATTCACCCTCGATACCGGGCGTCTGCACGAAGAGACCTACCAGTTCATAGACCGGGTCAGCCGTCATTACGGTATTCGCATTGAGATACTGTTTCCGGACCCGGCCGAGGTTGAGTCGCTGGTCAGCGCAAAAGGCCTGTTCAGTTTTTACGAGGATGGACATTCCGAATGCTGTGGTATCCGCAAGGTCAACCCCCTGCGCCGCAAACTGGCAACCGTCGATGCCTGGATTACCGGTCAACGACGGGATCAGAGCCCCGATACCCGTAACGATGTACCGGTGGTCCAGCGTGACGACGCCTTTTCTACCGACACCCGTGACCTGGTAAAATTCAACCCACTGGCAAACTGGTCTTCGAAAGAGGTGTGGGATTACATCCGCATGACCGAGGCACCCTATAACACTCTGCACGAAAAAGGCTATATCAGCATCGGATGTCAACCCTGCACGAGACCGGTGCTGCCAGGGCAACATGAGCGCGAAGGCCGATGGTGGTGGGAAGAAGCGACCAGGAAAGAATGTGGACTGCACGTGGGGAAACAGATCGCCAGCGACGCCTCCACCCCCTGAACTGAACGCACAGGCTGGCCGGGTGCTTCACTGGCCGTCTCTGTAACCTCGGGCCGGGCATTGCAGGCAGATTCAGTAGGTCGGCAGCTCCACATCGCTGAACAGACCCTCGATTTCCTGCCGACTGCCCTGATGAGCAACCGCATCATCAACCCGCTCCCGGGTCAGGTGCGGAGCAAAGCGCTGTATGAAGTCGTACATATACCCTCGCAGGAAGGTTCCCTTTCGGAACCCAATGCGTGTGACGCTCGGACGGAACAGCTTGCGCGCATCCAGTGCAACCAGGTCGGTATCCAGCTTTTCATCGAACGCCATGCTGGCAATGATACCAACCCCGAGACCCAGGCGAACGTAGGTTTTGATCACGTCCGCATCCGCCGCAGTGAACACCACCTTGGGCGTAAGCCCCATGGTCTGAAAGGCCTCATCGAGTTTTGACCGCCCGGTAAACCCGAAAACATAGGTCACCAGTGGATATTCCGCCAACACCGGCAGCGTCAACTCGCTGACCGTCGCCAGCGGATGGGTGCGGGGCACAATCACCGAGCGGTTCCAGCGATAGCACGGCATCATGATCAGGTCGTTGAACAGCTCCAGGGCTTCAGTGGCAATGGCGAAGTCAACGGCCCCGTTTGCCGCCATCTCGGAAATTTGCATGGGCGTGCCCTGATGCATATGCAGGGACACGTCCGGATAGGACTGGATAAAACCTTCAATCACCGGCGGCAGCGCATAACGGGCCTGGGTATGGGTTGTGGCAATACTGAGATCGCCCTTGCGCTGGTTGCTGAATTCCTGGGCGATTTTCTTGATGCCCTCCACCCGCCGCAGGATTTCACCCGCCTCGCGGATAATGGTTTCACCACCGGGCGTAATACGGGTCAGGTGCTTTCCACTTCGGGCAAAGACCTCAATGCCCAGTTCGTCCTCGAGTAACCGTATCTGCTTGGAAATACCTGGTTGCGAGGTGAACAGGCTTTGCGCGGTTGCCGACACGTTGAGCTCATGATGAGCCACTTCCCAGATGTAGCGAAGTTGCTGTAGTTTCATCGACTCTGTCGCTCCTTGTTAACTGACCACACAGGATACGCATAAAAATAATGATGATCATTCTTTTTGAGAATAGCGGCAGCCTGAAATTCCAGTGTAGACCAGATCGGCGGACTCAGCTCACGGGGCAATGCTTGACTTCACGGTGACAAAGCACACAATCCGGTACGAGGGAGTC
This sequence comes from Marinobacter sp., assembly GCA_030149475.1. Taxonomy (GTDB): domain Bacteria; phylum Pseudomonadota; class Gammaproteobacteria; order Pseudomonadales; family Oleiphilaceae; genus Marinobacter. Next base: position 3,260 of record JASBRL010000141.1, on the reverse strand, counting down.
GATACCCCGGACTGGCGCTCCGCAACGCCACACCCGGTGGCTCTCCCCCATGCCAGTCGCCGGACAGACCGATGAGCTACTGACACCGGCGATTGTCAGAGGCGTCCTAACCCAGTTGTCAGCGTTCACAAACCCAATGCTCCTAAACACCAAATTTCTAAGACCGGTTCCTGATCCTCGCGCCGTCAAGCGTGCGCGGCTGCTTGACTTGCTCATGGCACGCACGGCGAAGCGCTTGAACCTGGTGGTGGCACCCGCCGGTTTTGGCAAGACAACGCTGGTTAACCAGTGGTGCGAACAACTCGACGGACCGGTGGCCTGGCTGGCGCTTGACCAGAATGACAATGAACCACGACGCTTTTGGCAGTACGTCGCAGGTGCTCTGGCTCACAGTGGCGCCAAAGGCATCGCAGAAAGCCAGCAGCAACTGAACAGCCATGAGGCCCATGAACTCGACGGGGCCATCACCGCATTGCTGAATGCCCTCGCGGCCGATCCCCAAAAATCCAGGGTGCTGGTACTGGACGACTATCATCTGATTGAGGACCCGCAGATCCAACGCCAACTGTCCTACTTTGTTGATTATCTGCCGCCCGACCTGACCCTGGTCATCACATCCCGCGTCGAACCGGACCTGCCTGTCGCCCGTTGGCGGGTGCGCCAATGGGTAGATGAGATCCACCCACAGATGCTGGCATTCTCGGAACAGGAGACGCAACGCTTCTTTGAAGACTACATGGCCCTGCCGCTCTCTGCCGAGGCGGCTCGCAGGATCTGGCAGCAAACAGAAGGTTGGGTAGCCGCCATGCAGCTTGCGGCCTTATCCGGACAGAACAACCGTTCGCCGACTCCGGACGACGTGTCACCCATACACGTCAACAGCCGCCAGATCAGTGACTATGTGCTCACCGAAATTCTGGATCAGCAACCGGCCTCAGTCAGACGATTTCTGCTTGATACCGCGTGCTGCCCACGCCTGAATGCATCACTCTGTGACACCGTTCGCGAGGCCGGCGATAGCCAGGAAATGCTGGAATTACTGACCCGCCGCAACCTGTTCCTGATCCCGCTGGATAGCCGAAATGAGTGGTTCCGTTATCACGATCTGTTTCGTGAAGCCCTTTACCAGCGGATTTGCCAGAATGAACCGGAAAAGGTGAAAACGCAGCAAACCCGCGCGGTGAACTGGCTCCTTGAACACGACAACATTCAGGAGGGCATCCATCAGATCGTACAGAACCGTGACTGGCCCTGGCTGGCCCGGGTGTTGGAGCAGCACGGTAACAACCTGATCCATGCCGGCTTTCACCTGCCGGTGCTGGAGTGGCTCGGCCAGTTGCCACCTGACGAGCTCCGGAACAGCCCTGGCCTGCTCATGCTGCACATCTGGGCCTTGTTTTTTGCCAACCGGGTGGATCGAATCCAGCTCGAACTGGAGCAACTCGACGCATTGCTGGAGCAGACCCGACAGGAACCGCCGACCGACACTGAAAACAGCCGGGGCCTGCGCAGCGAGATCTCGCTGATTCGGTCCTACCTGGCACGCTCGCGGAGCGATGACAAAAGTGCCAGCGACCTGACCCAACAGGTGCTGAGAGATATTGACCATACCAGGATCCCGCTCAAATCCGTTACCTACTACGGGCTGGGACTGGATTATTTCGGGCATGGCGACCTCTTGCCGGCCGAAGACGCCCTGCGCTCAGCCGTCCGCTACGGTCAGGTGGAGCGCAAGGCGTCGACGGTCCTGTCCAGCGGTGGATTGCTGGCCTGGATCCAGTTCAATCGTGGTGAGCTCGAACTGGCCCTGGACACCTGCACCAGTGTCCGGGCCTGGATCGACCAACATCACTCGGACCCCAAACAACCGACGCTGATTTCCTGCTGGCTGAACAGCGCCCTGGTGGAAATTAATCGCGAGCGTAATGAGCCTGACCTGGCCGCTGCCTATCTGGCCCCGCTGTTACAGCATGTGGAAACCGGTACGGAACCGGGCCAGCATGTAATCATCCAGTATGTCCGGGCACACCTTGCCTTTAGCCAGGGCCACATCGCCGAGGCGCTGGAAGCCCTGGAAGATGCGGAGTCGGTCGCTGAAAGGCGCAGCGACCACATTCTGTTCGAGCCCCCCAGTTGTGCCGCCCTGAAAGCCCGCTGCTATCTGGCCGCCGGTGACCTGAAGCGGGCTACAGCCTGGCTGCAATCGCGTTCAACCAGCCATTTCCGCAATCCGCTGAACCGTGAACAAAGCGCCATCAGCGCAGCACGGGTGCTGATAGCAACCGACCGGCCCGCTCAAGCCATTGCCCTGCTCGCCCCCTTGCGTCTGAGTACAGAACAAAGTCGGCATGATCGACACCTGATTGAAGTCCTGATCATCTATGCAGATGCGTTGCGTGCCGAGGGCAACCTGCAGGATGCCCGTCCCATGCTGGTTCAGGCGCTCCAGCGCGCGGCGAAAGCCGGTTTTCTGAGAATGTTTGCCGAAGAAAGTGCCAGCATGCAGGCGATGATCCGAGAGCTGGACAGCCCCGAACTGCCCCCTGCATGGTTACGCCAGCTCAAGGGGTTGCTGGAGCGCGATACCGAGAATGACGCGACCAGCGCAGCCGCTCCTTTGCCCACACCAGAAGCACTGGTGGAGCCTCTCAGTCAGCGGGAGCGAGAGGTCCTGTTGCTGATTCATGAAGGCCTGCCCAACAAGGAAATTGCCGTCCGCATGCAGGTCGCCGCGACCACCGTCAAAGCCCATATTCGCAATCTTTACGGAAAGCTCAACGTGGGTAGCCGGACCGAGGCGCTGGCCCGCGCTCGCCGGCTGGGACTCGTCTAGACGTCATGTTTTGTGATGTCCGTCACGTAAATATCCTATTTTTTATCGTTTCTACGCCCTTTGGACGATCCGGATACGCCCCCTACCCCTTTATTATTTGTCCAACGGTGAGGGAGACCTCATCAGGAATTTGAAACTTCAGGCCTTCAATTTCCATTGCTCGCGTTGATTCAGCGCCGGGGTTCCACACGATCAGGGCCCTGTCTTCCGAGGTGCCACCCACATGGGCTGGCACTTTTTTTTGGCTTATCACACGCCCGAGATCACCGGGCGCCGCTGGCGCCTCCCCCCTCTCCCCAACCCTCTCCCGCGGAGGGGAGAGGGGGTTTGATCTGGGAGTTGGGGGTTGATCTGGGAGTTGAGGTTTGATCTGGGAGTTGGGGTTTGACCTGGGAGTTGGGGTTTGGCTTGGTAGTTTGGTAGTTGG
>JASBRL010000127.1 GCA_030149475.1 Marinobacter sp. | reverse complement strand
ATCTGGCAGGGCACCCTCGGCAGTCTGGCTGCCGGGGCCGCAACCGGCATCGGCGCGCTCGGGGTGTTTCTGACCCGCGGCGTATCGGAGCGCTTTCAGGACAGCATGCTCAGCGCAGCTGCGGGTGTGATGCTGGCGGCGACATTTTTCTCCCTGTTACTGCCCGGACTCCACCACGGCGAGGCGCTGACCGGAGCCACCTGGATCGCCGCCCTGATTGTCAGTGCCGGCATCCTGATGGGCGCCGGCACAATCCAGTTCATTCATCACCGACTTCCCCACGAACATGCCATCCTCGGCCGTGAAGGCCCGGATTCCGCCCGGTTCCGACGCATCTGGCTGTTCATCATCGCCATCACCCTGCACAACTTCCCCGAGGGCATGGCGGTCGGCGTGGGCTTCGGCGGTGACGGACTGAGCAACGGTATTGCCCTGGCCACCGGTATTGGCCTGCAGAATATTCCCGAGGGCCTGGCGGTTTCACTGTCCATGCTCACGTTACATTACTCGCGCTCAAAAGCCTTTATCATCGGCCTGCTGACCGGTCTGGTCGAGCCGATCGGCGGTCTGTTCGGCAGTGGGATGGTCTGGCTGGCAGAACCGGTGATGCCATGGACACTGGGCTTTGCCGCCGGCGCCATGCTGTTCATCATCAGCGATGAAATTATTCCGGAAACCCATCGGGGCAACTACCGGACACTGGCCACCTTCTCGCTGCTGGTGGGCTTTGTGATCATGATGTTTCTGGATGCGAGCCTCGGCTGAGGTCGAGCGCGGATGGCAACTCGATGCCCTGACGGGTTACCGACTGAAGAATCGCCTGGGCGTACAGATGACTCACACTGGGCGAATGGGTGGATGTAGCCTGAATTGTCACCGGTTATGCCCTTTTCGGTCCGAGAACGTTACCCTGACTGGGTCTAGACTCGTGTGGCACGTCTGGTTCATTCGCTGACCAACTGGACCTCAGGGCTCCGGACGGGCGCGTCACTGAAGACCGGCGAACAAACCAGGTGGGACACCAGGCGATCATAACAACAAATTCAGGATAGTCCTCATGTATGCAGTCATTGGTGCCGGCCCGATGGGCCTGGCCTGCGCTCGCAATCTCCAGAAACTGGGCATTCCCTTTACCGGCTTCGAACTGCACAGCGATGTGGGCGGTCTCTGGGACATCGACAATCCCCACAGCACCATGTACGACTCGGCCCATCTGATTTCATCAAAACGGATGACCGAGTTTGCCGAGTTCCCCATGGACGACGACGTCGCCCAATACCCCAATCATCGGGAACTGAAGCGCTACTTCCGGGAGTTCACCGATCATTTCGGGTTACGACAACAGTATGAATTCAATACCCGGGTGATCGACCTGACCCCAAGCAGAGACGGCTGGTTGCTGACCAGCGAGACCAATGGCGAGCAACAGACCCGGTTCTTTGAAGGGGTTATGATTGCCAACGGAACGCTGCATACCCCCAACAAGCCTTCGCTGCCGGGAACCTTTACCGGAGAGTTGATGCATTCGGCGGATTATCGCGATCCTGATGTGTTCCGTGACAAACGGGTACTGGTTGTCGGCTGTGGCAATTCGGGCGCAGATATTGCGGTGGACGCAGTACATCGGGCCCGGTCGGTGGATATGAGCCTGCGCCGTGGCTACTATTTTCTGCCCAAATTTCTCAAGGGACGGCCCATTGATACCCTCGGCGGCAAACTCCGCCTGCCCCGCCCCATCAAGCAGCGCGTGGATGCGGCACTGATCCGGCTGGTCATGGGGCGCCCATCGGATTTCGGCCTGCCAGATCCGGATTACCGGATGTACGAGTCCCACCCGGTGATCAATTCCCTGGTGCTGCACCATCTCGGACACGGCGATATCCAGGCGCGACGGGGGTTAAAATCCGTCGATCAGAAAACCGTACACTTTACCGATGGGCAAAGTGGTGACTACGACCTGATGCTGATGGCCACGGGTTACCTTCTCGACTACCCCTTCATCAGCCGGGAACATCTGAACTGGCCCGACAACGAAGACGCGCCGCAGCTGTACCTCAACATGCTGCACCCGGAGTATAACAACCTGTTCCTGATGGGTATGATTGAGGCCACCGGACTGGGCTGGGAAGGTCGCAACCAGCAGGCGCGACTGGCCGCCCTGTTCATCCGCGAACAGCAACGTGGCAGTGCGGCCGCCAGCGAGTTGCGTGTCCGCAAGAAGCATCACGCCACCGAGCGACTTGACGGAGGCTACCGGTACATCAAGCTGGCCCGCATGGCGTATTACGTCAACAAGGACGCGTACCTGGATGCCCTGCGGGACCATATCCGCGTCCTGGAGCGTGATGCAGGCCCTGCGCCTGCGGGAGAGCATGCATCATGACCGGCCCGGTTGCCATCCACTTCAACCCCGCGAGTCTGGTGGGCCTCAACGCCATTCTCGCGCTGATGATGTTCGGTGTTTCGCTGGGTCTTCGGCCGGAGGACTTCCGGCGGGTGCTCACCATTCCCCGGGCGCCGGTTGCCGGCCTGTTTGCCCAGTTCGTGTTGCTGCCACTGGCCACCTGCCTGGCGACCTGGGCACTGCACATCAGTCCGGATCTGGCGCTGGGTATGATTCTGGTGGCCTCCTGCCCGGGCGGCAGCTTCTCCAACATCATGACCTGGCTTGGGCGCGGCAGCGTCGCGGTGTCGGTCAGCATGACCGCCGTCTCCAGCCTCGCAGCCACCGTGCTGACACCGTTGAATTTCGCCTTTTACGGCTGGCTCAACCCCTACACCCGTAACTATCTGACCGAGATCAGCCTGCAACCGGGCAACATCCTGCTGCTGGTGTTGCTGGTGCTGGCGCTGCCGCTGTTACTGGGCATGTTCACCGGGCGGCGTTTCCCCCGTCTGGTCGCCCGCACCGAAAAGCCGCTGAGGGTGGTGTCACTGTTCATCTTCCTCGGTTTTGTGGCCATTGCCTTCATCAACAATTTCGAGCTGTTTATCAGCCGCTTCAACAGTTTTTTCTGGCTGGTGGTCGGCCATAACCTGCTGGCCCTGAGCCTCGGCTACGGCATGGCCCGGCTGATGAAGTTGTCGGTGCCGGACCAGCGCGCAGTGACCCTGGAGGTTGGCATTCAGAACTCCGGTCTGGGCCTGGTCATCCTGTTTACCTTTTTCCCCAACGCCGGGGGCATGATGCTGATCACCGCGTTCTGGGGTGTCTGGCACCTGGTCTCCGGCCTCACGCTGTCACAAATCTGGGCACGCCGTCGCTATGACTAAACGCATCCTCATCACCGGCGCCGCCGGTTACATCGGCCATCAACTGGGCAATCGCCTGGCGCGGGATTTTATCGTGACCGGCACCGACCTGCGTGACCGGGACGACCTGCAGTTTCCGCTAATCCGCCTTGATATAAGAGACCCGGGCATGGCCGACCTGCTCAAGACCCGGGGCATCACCCATGTTGTTCATCTGGCCTCAATTCTTCAGGCATCGCCGGACCGGGAGCGGGATTTCGACATCGACGTCAACGGAACCCGCAATGTCCTGGACGCCTGCCTTGCGGCGAGCGTAGAGCACGTGACGGTGACCAGCTCCGGCGCGGCCTATGGTTACCACGCCGACAATCCGGACTGGATTGACGAGGATCACGCCTTGCGGGGCAACCCCGAATTCGCGTACTCCGATCACAAACGACTGGTGGAAGAGCTGCTGGCTGACTATCGCGACCGGCATCCACAACTGAGGCAGCTGATCTTCCGGCCCGGCACCGTCCTTGGTGCCGATACCCGCAATCAGATCACCGGTCTGTTTCTGGCGCCCCGGTTGCTGGCTATTCGCGGCAGTGCCTCACCGTTCGTGTTCATCTGGGATCAGGATGTTATTGGCGCCATGGAACAGGGCATTCGCAATGACCAGACCGGACGCTACAACATGGCCGGCGACGGTGCATTGACCATGGTGGACATTGCACGTCGCCTCGACAAACCGTTGATGACACTGCCCGCCAGTCTGGTCAGGGCCGGGTTGCGGGTGGCCCGGTGGCTGGGTAAGCCCGTCGCGCCGGAACAGGTCAACTTCCTGCGCTACCGTCCCGTACTCAGCAATCGCCGGCTGAAAGAGACGTTTGGCTACCAGCCCCGGAAAACCTCGGCGGAAACGTTCGACTATTTTATTGAGCAGGCCCGCCTGAAGGGGGATTTGTGACCGTTACGCTGATTACCGGTGCCGCCAGCGGACTGGGCTGGGCGATGGCCCGCCACTGGTTTTCCGCGGGCCACCATCTGGCACTGGCGGACCTTGACGCAGACGGCCTGGCCGAGCGCAAGCGCAGCCTGGGGGATGACAGCCGGGTGCTGACCGTGACCGCCGACATTACCGTGACCACGGATATCCAGACACTGCTCGACGCCACGCTGACGACCTTTAGCCGACTGGACCTGCTGGTCAACAATGCCGGCATTACTCACCGTTCGGTCACCCACCAGACCGACCCTGCAGTCTTCCGCAAAGTCATGGCGGTGGACTGGCAGGGAGCCGTGGAACTCACCCTCGCAGCTCTTCCGGCACTGCGGGAAAGCCAGGGCCAGGTGGTCACCATCGGCTCCATGGCCGGCTGGATGCCGGTGCCCGGCCGGGCGGCCTATTGTGCGGCGAAAAGCGCACTGACCCAGTTCTTTGAAGTCCTGCGACTGGAACTGGAACCGATGGGCGTTCATCTGCTGATGGTCTATCCCAGCTTTCTCGACACTCCGATTGAACACCACGCCCTGGGCGCGGATGGCCAGCCGGCTAGCCACCCCCGCTCGACCGTCGGCGCCATGACCGACGCCGATACCATGGCCCGTCAGATCGACCAGGCGCTGCAACGACGGCGTCGCTGGTTGCTGCCCGAGCCGGTGTCCCGACTGGGCAGCGTACTCTGGCGGCTGACGCCGGGGGTCTATCTCCGACTGGTACGTCGCAAGTTCGCGGGGGATCTGACTTGAACGATTCCTGGCTGTGGCCGGGTCGGTTCATTCTGCTGACCTACAGCATCGAGGCCATGACCGGCTGATGTGCCCCTCGTATGATCTCCCCGCTGGGTATCAGCAACCTGGCCGTGGTTGGCCTGTTCTCGTGGCAGGGCATCGGCCATGTCGTTCATCTGGTATCACCCCTTCCCGAATCGGCACACGGAGAACGGAGAACGGAGAACGGGAATTTAACAGGGACTGCCGGTTTCAGCCGGAATGTCTGCGAGGCGGCAGTCATCAGTTACTTCGGCGGAGAGGAGGCCGGACCGCGCCCGGTCTCCTCCATCACATTACGCGCGACCTGGGTGTCGTGTGTCGGCGCCCGCTTTGCTGGACAGTAGCCGGTATGTCAGACCCAGAGCCAGGCCCCAGATGAGGTGCAGCACCAGCGTCGCTACCGACGCCATCGCGCCAATGCCCAGGCCAAACAGGCCTTTGCCTGCCATGGGCATGACAATCACCATCATCAGCAGCCAGGCCAGGACACTGAAGCTCAGTGCCTTGGGCACAGCCGAAACGCCCGGGAGCCTGGCATAAAGAACGGCGTAGAGCACACCCCAGAGCACGCTACCAATCATGAAATGGATAACCCAGCCCACAGCCGGGGAGGCCGGTAACCCCACCATGCCATGTGCCATTTGGGTCAGCATTGCGATGGCGTTCATCTGAGGCATGACGCCCATCATGCTTTTTAGAACCATGAAGGCCGATAGTACAATGGTCGCTATAAAGCCGGCTCCGATAGCCTTGGAAAATGAACCCATAACACCTACTCCTTTGCTGCTGGTTTGTGGTTACAGACACAGGCAGGCGGGAATTGTTACAGGTTCAGGGAGAAGCTGTGGTTCAGACTTGCTCCTACGTGCTCATGGGCAAATGCAGGGGCCGTACGCTGGCGGCTGCCGGGGACCCTTCCCGCTGCAGTCCTTTCCAGGCCACCGCTTCCGGTTCAGCCTATCGCTGGTCCTGCTCAATGCGCATGGCCATCCGCGAAATGGTCATCGGCTTTCGGACTTTCCGCTTTCGGTGGGTCGCTGTCGGTATGATGCCCTGCGGGCTCATTGGTCTGCGTGCCGGAAGACAGCTGGGCGGGGTGATGACCCGGCCCGCCCTTCGACGCCTCCGGCGCCATCATGCCACTCATATTGCCATGGTCGTGATCGTGGCCATCTTCCGCTCCCGCAGCGGCCACCTGGACCAGCTTGTTGTAATCCGCCTCAGACAGTTCAGGCAACTTCTGAACAAACGCGGTCAGCGCCCATAAGGCGTCGTCTGCGTGGGTCTTGCCCCAGGCAGGCATACCGGTCATTTTTATCCCATTCCTGATAATCCAGAACTGCTCGGCCGGGCCAAAGTGGCTCTTTTCCACGAGTGACGGGGGCATGGGGTTAAGCCCCTGTCGGAGAAGCGTATTGTCTTGCCCGGGCTTCAGGTGACAGGCTGCGCAGAGCTGGTCATAGGCCCGGGCTCCCTGGCCAACCATAGCCTCACTTGACAGATTCAGAGGAACGTCAATCGCCTCGGCGCGAGCCTGTACCGATTTCTCCATGGTCGTGTGTAATGCCCACTGACCCAAATCACTGTGCTCCTCCATAGCCGTTACGTTGTAGAGGCCGCTTTGTATGAAGACAAAACCACTTAAAGCAAGTGCAGCAACTACCGCGAGACACCCGTACAAAATGCGCATATAACCTCTCTCTTGAACGATGGAACACCCAAAGTACATACCGTTGAACAGCGGACGCCGGAATGGGCTCGCTTAAGAGCACCGATTCTGCGTCACCAAACTGAATCGATACTGAATTTTCCTGTAAGATCATGTTCAACCCGGATTCAGGGAACCCCAGAACCAAAGGGCAGGCAGCGCCGATGCGTTTATTGCTGGTAGAAGATGACAACATGCTGGTGGACAGCCTGATGAAATGGCTGACCAACGCCGGCTATGTGGTCGATCGGGTCGATTCGGTTGCCCGGGCGCGTCCCCTGGGCATTCAGGAAGATTATCGCGTTGCAGTTCTGGACATGGGGCTACCGGACGGTGACGGCCTGCAGGCGCTGCGCTTCTGGAGGCAGCATCAACGGGACATGCCGGTGCTCATTCTGACGGCCCGGAGCGCCTGGCAGGACAAGGTTAACGGCCTCAAGGCGGGAGCCGATGACTACCTCGCCAAGCCCTTCCATGTAGAGGAACTGATCGCCCGTATACAGGCGCTGGTCCGCCGTTCAGAAGGGCGCAGCGATGCCGTCATCAGAGTGGGTGCCTACGCGCTTGACGAGGGACGCAAGCAAGTGCAGACACCCGACCAGCACTGGCATGCTCTCACCGGTACCGAATACCGCATGCTGCGCTGCCTGATGAGCCGGCCCGGGCATGTGCTGTCCAAGAGTGAGCTGGTCGAGCAGTTGTACAGCCTTGACGACGAGCCGGCGCACAACACCATTGAAGCCTATATTCGTCGGTTACGGAAAATTGTAGGCAAGGATGCAATCGCGACGCAACGCGGCCAGGGGTATACGTTTGATGCCTCCCATCCCCGCTAATGCCTCCATCAGGGCGACGCTGCTGATCTGGCTTCTCCCCCTGATGACCCTGTTCATGCTTCTCGCCTGGCTCATTCACGGCAGCCTGCTTGATCGCATGACGCAGAGATTCGTTCACGAGCGCCTGCAACAGGAAGCCCGGTTCCTGGAAAAGCAGGTCCGCGGGGCCTATCCCTATCTTGACCAGGCCCTGGCCGCCACCCCCTATTTCAAGGAAATTTTCCATCATGCCTTCGCGGTGAAGATGGGCAATCAGGTGTCGGCGTCGCCTGCCGGTATGACCAGCCAACTGCTCGCGACGCTCGACGAACCCAGGACCGGTTTTTTCAATCTGAGCTATGATGAAGGTAAACGGGGCCGCGGTGAGCATGTTATTTACCGAAAGGCATTCACCATCAATGGTGAGTCTGGGGTCCTGGTGGTCGCGGAAGACCTGGGTGCCCTGACTCGAAGTGAGTTTGAACTGCATTTATGGACCGCTTTCGTGGCGTTGGGGCTGCTCGGGCTGCTGGTCGTCATGGTTCTGCTTGCGGTCAATCTGGCGTTGCGCCCGGTCAGGCGCCTTCAGCAATCCCTGGATGAGCTACAGACAGGCAGACGCGCTCGGCTCGACCTGATCGTGCCGCGGGAGTTCAACTCGCTGACGTCCCAACTGAACAACCTGCTGGATCAGTCGGATCGGCGCCTCAAACGATCCCGTCAGTCGCTGGCCAACCTGTCCCACAGTATCAAGACTCCCCTGGCCGCCATTCAGCAGGCCCTGGAAGACACCAGTACCGAACTGGATCCCCACTACCGCCGGCGGCTGGCTGAACGACTCCTCGATATCGATCATCAGCTTGAGTCCGAAATGCGACGGGGTCAGTTTGCCGGCCCGCAGGTCGGTCAGTTCGCACGGCCGGTTCAACAGGCCAGGGATATGCAATGGATGATCGGTCGCCTCTATCAGCATCTGAACTTCGAGCTTCATACGGGACTGAACGAGGACCTCCTCTGGCCTATCGAAGAAAACGATCTGAACGAAATCATCGGGAACCTGCTGGACAATGCCGGAAAGTGGGCCACTTCCTGCGTGGAGCTCTCAGTATCCCGTACCGGCGACGCCCTCCGGATTATTGTCCGGGACGACGGCCGCGGGGTGCCGGAAGAAGAGCTGGAAACCCTGGGCACACGCGGCCTCCAACTGGATGAACAAAAGCCGGGGCACGGTCTGGGATTGGCCATCGTGCTTGATCTGATTGCCCGCTACAGTGGTGATATCCGGTTCGAGAACAGCCCCCGCGGAGGCCTGTCGGTGACCATTGTGCTGCGAGCACCCGGTCGCAATGGCACATCACACCGGTAATCACAGCCGTTCCTACATCCCTGCTGGACAGCTGCACGGCGGTTCCCGGCACCACCTCAGCAAACAAAAACTGTCCTCGGACGAAGCGTCCGGGTGGCCGGCGATTGTGAGTGAGCATGGCACGGCGTCCCGGGCCAACATAACCTGTTGCTCGCTCAGGGCCACACAACGCCGGGGAGAAACGATTTGCAGGACGCTGACAAGCGACGAGCTTGTATTAAGCGGCACTATTACTGAGTTTTACGCGCAGCCGCACTACGCAGCTCACGTCGCCGGACGATCAGTGCCAATGGCAACATGATGGTCGTCACCGCCGTAATGGCCAGCAAGGTACTGGTCGAGCCGAATTGGCGAATTGCCGCCAGCCCGGTAACGGGCCCCAGGCTGCCGCCCAGATCTCCCATCACCTGATAGATACCGATGGTGCGCCCGTAGCGATCAGGGGTGGTGATATCACCCAGCATGACCATCAGCGGAATATTGATGCCGCCCAGTCCCACGCCGACCATGCACAGGCCGACGGCGGCCAGGCCACTGTTTTCGGCCAGCGCCAGGGTGGCGTAGCCGGCGATCAGCAGCAGAACGGCGGGTACCAGTAATCCTGTGCGGCGTTTGCGCCGGTCCAGCCGCCGGCCGATCAACAGCGACACCAGTGCCGAGGTGCCGATCATCACCGCCATCAGCAGGCCTGATGAGCCCTGGGCGCCCAGGCCAGCGATGCTCAAACCCCGCTCTTCGACGACCACCACCAGGGACGCCAGAATGACGCCCTGTACCGAGAAAAACATCAGGAAGTTGAACAGCAGAATAAACCACAGCGGCCCGGGCCGCAGCAGTTGCAGGGTGGTCAGCCAGCCTGCCCGGAAGCGCCGCCTGGACCATCCCCGGCGTGAACGTGTTGCCGTATTCTCCGGGCGGGCGGGCACATAGCGATAGGCCCCGACCATACCAATCAGAGTGATCGCCGATGCCGTCAGGAACGCCGCATTCGACGACACCAGGTCGGCGATCAGCCCACCCAGAATCAAGCCCCCGGGGACGCCGAAACTCAGCCCCATGCGAACTTTCGCAGATGCCATTCCCCGGCTCTGGTGGCTGCTGAACAGCAAGGCGGCGGTCAATGCCCCGACCATGATCAGGGACGAACCGATACCCCAGAGCACCCGACCGAGCATGAACCAGAAAGCAGGTTCAGAACCACTCAGGCCGGCATTGAAACTGAGGGTGGCACTGGCTTCCACCAGCAAACCGAGGGTCAGCGGCAGGCGTGGACCGAAACGGTCGACGATAATGCCGGTGAAGGGATTCGACAGCATCCGGCTGATGCGGTTGAGCGAAAGGATCAGGCCGATCAGCGCCGCCGAAATGCCCAGCCGGAGCCCTTCGATCGGAATGATCGGAAACACCACCCCGCCGCCGAGGCCGCCGATAAAGGTAATGGCGGCCAGACGCCAGACGGCACCGGGAGCGTCCGTCGCTGAGCTCAAACCCGAATACCGTTCAGTATCCCCACCGGGTGACCCGGAGCCTCGCCAGGCACCCTCCCAGTGACGACAGGAAATGTTGTGTGGGTCATGACCTGATGCTCCCGCTTACCGGCTGGCCTGGGCATCCCGGCCGGCACTGTCCCGCACGTCGATATCAACGACCACCATCATACCCGGGCTGAGTCGCGCCCTGGGCCCCTGATCAATACGAATCCGCACCGGGATGCGCTGGGTGATCCTGGTAAAGTTGCCCGACGGATTGGGATTGGGAAGCAGGGCAAACTGGCTGGTTGCCGCGTGACCGATGACCTGGACATGGCCGGTAAATGTTTGATCCGGGTAGGCATCCACAGCAATATCGACGGGCTGACCGGGTCTCAGGCTATGGACTTTGGTTTCCTTGATATTGGCTTCAATCCAGACATTGTCCGGCGTGTGCATCATCAGCAGTGGCTGACCCGGCGACACGTATTCACCCGGCTCGACAAAGGTCTTGTCCACTATCCCCTCGACCGGGCTCCGCACGACCCGGTCCGTCACTTCCAGCCGCTGCTGCTTCAGCGCCGCTTTCGCCTCCGCCAGAGACTGCCGGGTAACCGCCAGCTGTGCGCGCACCAGGTCCGGTTTGGGCAGCGTCATCGCGGGGCCGGTCATCATTCCATTATGGGCGTTTGCCAGGGCGCTGCGATCCACTTTAACCTGCCGCTGGGCGTGCTGGAAGTCAGCCTTGGCCGCCTGGTAGGTGTAGTAATCCTCGTCTTTTTTCTGCCCGGATACCTGGCCGGATCTGAACAGCCGTTCCGACCGCTCATAGGTTTTACGTGCCTGATCAAGAGCCGCTTTGGCGGCAGTGACGGCCGACAGGTCCGCCTGCAACTGACCCGCGGTTTCTTCGATGCCCCCGCTTAACTGATCACTGGCCAGGGCGACCTGTTGCTGCTCCATGGCAAGCTGGGCCTGAACCCGTTTGACCCGGGCCTTTAACTGCTCCAGTTGGAGCGCGGCGGGCTGGTTGTAGAGTCGGGCAACCACATCGTCCTGCGACAGCTGGTCGCCGACAATGCGGGAAAAGTCGGTGATGCGGCCCGGCAACCGGCTGCTGACGGTCACTTCCTGGGTCACCACCCGGGCATCGTCGCCGGTAACATGGGTATGCTGGTGATAGAACCAACGCCCGATCCAGACCACCAGCGCCACGATGACGACGGCCAGCACCAGCCCTTTCAGTAAACGGCTGCGGGGCACGTACCGGGACGGCCGCGGTTGAGGTTGTTCAGGCTGTGCCTGGCTCGATGTCGTCGAATCCGTCATGAGATAGTGTGTCCCGCAAATGAGTGAATATAAACGTGTAATGGTCGGCTGATTCCGGATCTGATCCGCTCAGTGGCGACCCGACCAGCGACTGAGCAAGCACGATGGCAGCACCACCAGCACCAGGCTCGCAACAATGGCCAGAAAGCCATCCTGATAGGCGAATGTCTGCGCCCAGGTCTGATCCAGCTGGCCCAGTAACCGGGCAGCCGCCGCGTGCTGGTAGACCGGCGTCGTGCCGACCTGGGCGACTGCCGACTGTAACTGAGCCAGCGCATGCATGGCCGTGCTGTTGCCGGCGTTGAGTCCAGTGGTCAGTTGATCACTGTGGAACAGGGTGCGTTGATCCATCAGCGTCACCAGGGCGGCGGTTCCGAAAGCGCCCCCCAGTTGCAAGGCAAAGTTGATGGCCCCCGAGCCATAGCCGATCAGGTTCTGCGGCAGCGCGGCAATGGCACGCGACAGCGTTGGCGGCGGGAACGCGGCCATGCCCACACTCAATAACGCCATCGAAATGGCCAGCGACTCGAAGGAGGTATGCCAGTCCACCGAGGACATCCGGTACACCGCCACCAGCGCAAAGGCCAGGCCCGGCAGGGTCAGGTAATGAGGCGGCCAGCGGTCGCTGAGCTTGCCCACCAGCGGCACCAGAATAGCGAGCACCAGCGTCGAGGGCGTGAACAGAACCCCTGCCTTGACCGGATCATAGTGCAGGATAGCCTGAACAAACTGCGGCAACAGATACATGATGGCGTAAAACGAGCCACCAAACAGGAACAGCGCAAACGTGCCCATCAGGAAGCCTTTGTGCCCGAAGATCGCCAGATCGAGTAGCGGCCGTTCAACGTGCTTTTCCCAGGCGATGAACACGACGCCGAGCAATGCCGCCAATGACAACAACCCGACCACACCGTCGCTGCCCCACCCCCAGCGCTGGCCATTGGAAAGCGCCGCCAGCAAACTGAAAATGGCAACAAACAGGGCACCCGCACCCAGCCAGTCAAACGGCGGCCGCGGTCCGCTTGCTTCCCGTGGCGGCAGGAAAAAATACCCCATGATGATGGCCGCCACACAGATCGGCGGCACGATAAAAAAGACATAGCGCCAGTTGTAGGTGTCTACCAGCCAACCGCCGATCACCGTTGCCATGGTCAGCGGCAGTCCCAGGCTCATACCGTACATGGCCGTTGCCATGCCGCGCTGGTTGGCGGGATAGACCGTGAACAGCGCCTCCAGCGCCACCGGCCGGACCAGACCGGTCATGGCGCCCTGAATCACCCGGGCTGCAATGATGGCGCCCATGCTGGTGGCCAGGCCTCCCAGAAACGACGCACCGATAAATACCGTCAGCAGCCCCATATAAGTGGCTCGCTGACCAAACGCACTCGACAGCCAGGGAGAAACCAGAAGCGCCACCGTCGTAGCAGCGAGAAACCCGGTCGACAACCACTGGACCTGATCTGCGCTCATGCCGAAGGCTCCCTTGATGAAGGGCGTCGCTACATTGACGATGGTTATCGACATGCCCAGGGCGACCAGACCGAGCAGCACAGTCAGCGTGACCAGCCATTTGTACTTGGGTCCGTAGCGTTCGAACAGCCTTTCGACTTGACTCATGTGACTCCAGGTTAACCGGCGAGAGATATTCGTGTATTATACAACATTTTATGATCCGGTAAATGTTGCGGAAATGGCGACGGTCTGGGCCCCGGCTACAGATCACCGTCAGGGCAACGCCAGCCAGTCACCGCGGCCGGCGGGTATCTGTTGCCGGACAGTGCAGGTATCATACGAGCAGTCCGTGTGCGTGCTGTGCTCGACAGCCACCGGACACACCGGCATACACCCGTTAACTGACCACTGAGTGTTTTCAAGGAAGTCTTGCAATGGCCAGCCCTCGCTCCAGAACCGCCCCTGCTGATACGGCGGGCACACCGGCTTGCGCCTCCAGCACCGTGGGAGCCCTGGAGCGGGAGCTGGCCTATCTCGTGCGCTGGCTGGAAGCCGTACAACGGCGGCGTCGATACAAGCTGGAACGGGCCCACTACCTGCTGCTGAACCTGTTGATTGAAGACGGCTCCCAGAGTGTCGGGCGCATCGCTGAACGATTGCGCCTGGATGCTTCCACGGTGACCCGACAGGTATCGGTGATGACGGAACTGGGACTGGTCTGCAAGCAGCCGCGCCCGGAAGACCGACGTGGCGGCATGGTCTGCGCCACGGAGTCTGGCCGCCAGCAGGCCAGCGACGTGCGGCAGGAACGGGAGCAGCGGGTCGAACAACTGGTGCGGGACTGGCCGGAAGCGCAACGCAGGCAACTGGTCGACGCACTCAGCGGGTTGAACGAAGCGCTCTGCCACATCATCGACGAGGATGCCGGGGACGCCTGAGCCGCTGCGCCCGAAACCGGTTCAACCCGGGTACGACGGCGGTCGGGCCGGGCCGCCGCCGGACTGCAGGCCCCACTCGGTAACCCGACCGGTCACCAGCCGCTGCGGCACCGGCTCGAAATACACATTGCGGGCCCGGGCGCGACCATCCAGTTGTCCGCCTACCGCTTCTGGCGACATCTCCTCCAGGGTAACGCCGGCAGAGTCTTCCGGGCTGTCACGAAAACTGTCCGCCAGCACCCAGAACGGCCGGGCCTGATCCTTCGCCGCCAGTGCCTGGAGGTAGGTCCCGCTCTTGTTCAGAAAAAAACCGTCACACAGCCAGCAGTCGCAGCCGCTCAGATTGATATCCACGTCCGGCATGAACAGCCCCACCTGGGCGTCAGTAATCAGCGTGGTGGGGACCGACAGATCGGCCAGCTCCTCCGCCAGCAACAGACCTTCCTTCCCGGGTGCACTAACAGTGACGATCACATCGAAGGGCAGCCGCTGGTGAACGAGGGTACGGAACAATCGCATCACCGTGGAGCTTCGGCTGTGGGTCATGATCGTCGCGCCGGGTTCAATCAGCCCGGCGGCCGTCTTCGCGGTTCGTTCGCCGGCATGATTGAGGTCATCAATCACCTGCTTCAGCGCCAACATCGCAGCCTGATTCCGAGTTGCGTCCCAGGTTTGCCGGTCGGCCATCCGAGCCTGCCAGCGAACAAGCGCATTACGCAGAGGCACCATACTGGGCCGCGCGGTCCGCAGCGTCGTCACCAGGGCATCCAGCTCAGACTCTGACAGCTCAGTGTATTGCCCCAGGTAATCATGCAACCCGGTGAGCGCCTGAACGGCAAGCCGGGTCGCGCCCGACGTCTGGTCTGCTCGAAGTCGGTCAATAAACTCGGGAGCCGGTAGCATTCATTAGCCTCCTTAAGGACAGACACTTCGGAAATCCCCGACACGCTCACCCGGATGCTCAGAAAACGCCAACGCATCTGCTTCAGGGCCAGTGTAACGCGGGGATTCGGCGGTTCGCAGCCCTCCCGCCGTCAGGTTTGAGGGCCGACCTGAGCGATGGCAGCTATTGAAACCGGCAAGAACAGGCATGCTAAGGTAGAAAGCCGCTTATCGTCAGAGGAGTCAGATCCATGCGTTACAGAAAATTCGGCAATACCGGTCTGTTTGTTTCCGAACTGTGTCTGGGCACCATGACCTTCGGCGGAGAGGGAGAGCTCTGGAGCAAAATCGGTGACCTCCAGCAAGCAGATGCAGACCGGCTTGTGGGTCGCGCGTTCGACGCCGGCATCAATTTTATCGATACCGCCGATGTGTATTCCCAGGGTGCCTCGGAAATCATCACCGGGCAGGCGCTGAAGAATCTGGATGTACCGCGGGAGGATGTGGTGGTGGCCACTAAAGTGTCAGGCGCTACCGGCACGGAGGGCATCAATTCCCGGGGCAATTCCCGCCACCACATTATGGATGGCGTGAAGTCGAGCCTTCGCCGCCTGCAGCTAGATTACATCGACCTCTACCAGATTCATGGGTTCGACCCGGCCACACCCATCGAGGAAACGGTCCGGGCACTGGATACGCTGGTCCAGCACGGGCACGTGCGCTACGTCGGCGTTTCCAACTGGGCCGCGTGGCAGATCATGAAAGCCCTGGGCATCGCCGAGCGCCAGGGGCTGGCGAAATTCGAGTCGCTGCAGGCCTACTATTCAGTAGCGGGTCGTGACCTGGAGCGGGAACTGATCCCCATGCTGGAGAGCGAAAGCCTGGGTCTGATGGTCTGGAGCCCGCTGGCCGGCGGTCTGCTCAGTGGCAAGTTCGGTCGCGACAGCGAGGGCACAAAAGACAGTCGGCGGGCGATTTTCGATTTCCCTCCGGTCGATCGGGAGCGCGCCTGGAACTGTGTCGATGCGATGAAGGTCATGGCCGATAAACGCAGCGTCTCGGTCGCCCAGATTGCCCTGGCGTGGCTGCTGCACCAGAAAGCAGTGACCAGTGTGCTGGTGGGTGCAAAAAGACTGGATCAGCTAGAGGACAATATCGCCGCTACAGAGGTGGAACTCAGTGCCGACGAACTGGCCCGGCTGGCGGAAATCAGCGCCCTGCCGGCGGAGTACCCAGACTGGATGCTGGATCGCCAGGGCGAGTTCCGCCGCAACCAGTTGCAGGCGTCTGCGAGCCGTTGAGCATGTTCCCGGGGGGGCTGCGGCTGCCCCGCCCCCGATTCGGTTAACGACCGAGGAACTGTTTGATGCGCCGGACACCCTCCAGACAGGTTTCCAGATCATTGGAAAACGACAACCGCAGATGCCCTGGCGCGCCAAAGGCACTCCCGGGCACCAGCGCCACGCTGGCTTCGTGAAGTAATCGGTCTGCCAGATAAATATCATCCGCAATGTCATCCCGCCGGGCAATGACCTCGCTGAAATCGGGAAACAGGTAGAATGTACCTTCGGCCGGCTCGCACTGAACGCCCGGCAGATCCTGCACTTCCGGCAGGATTCGCTGGTGACGCTCACGGAAACCCTCTACCATCTTGTCAACCACACTCTGATCACCGTTCAGGGCCTCGCAGGCGGCTCGCTGGCTGATACTGCTGGTCCCCGCGGTGCTCTGCCCCTGTAGCTTGTTCATCGCCTGCACGATATCGGCCGGGCCAGCCAGGTAACCCACCCGCCAGCCGGTCATGGCGTAGGCCTTGGACACCCCGTTCACCACCAGGCAGCGGTCCCGCAGGTCCGGATTGACGTTCAGGAAATTGACGTACGGGGCCTTCCCCCAGCGCAGGTGCTCGTATATTTCGTCACAGACGATGAACAGGTCCGGGTAGCGCCTCAATACCTCCCCTATGTCCGCGAATTCGTCCGCGGTATACACCCGGCCCGTGGGGTTGTGCGGCGAGTTCAGAAAGACCAGGCGGGTTTTGTCGCTGATCGCATCTTCAAGCGCTCCCGGCGTTAACCGGAAACCCGCTTCCATCGGGCAGCGGGCGAACACCGGCTCGCCTTCGGCCATAATCACCATGGCTGGATAGGATACCCAGTAAGGCTGCGGTATGACGGCTTCATCACCCGGCCTGATCAGGGTCTGGCAGATGTTATAAAGGCCCTGTTTCGCACCACAGGTCACCATGATATTTTCCAGACCGTAGTCCAGACGGTTTTCACGGCGGAACTTTGCCTGCACGGCTTCTTTAAGGCCTGTATACCCATCAATCGCAGTGTAGTGGGTAAAGCCATCATCAATCGCCTGCCGGGCGGCCCGCTTGATGTTTTCGGGGGTATCGAAATCGGGCTCGCCAGCGCCCAGGCGAGCAACGTCGGTGCCCCCGGCCTGAAGCGCCGCCGCCTCGGCGTTGATTTTAAGTGTCATTGATGCCGACACTCGCGCTACTCGTGGGGAAAAATCGATCATCTGCGCTCTCCCTCGGGGTCTGTATTATTAAACTACGCCCGCGCCTGAGGTTTCATAAAGTGTACATTAACACTACATACATTAAGTCAGGTCTGTATCGACCGCGCAGCAGGGTCTGAGTCATTCGTTCGTTTCGGCACGTACGTACAAATGATGAGGCAAACAGGTCAGCGAACCACCTCTGGGGGGCGCTCAGACCACCTTCCCTGCTCAACTTTCCTCTCAACTTTCCTCTCAACTTTCCTGTTGAAATATTCATAGCCACCATCAGGGTGTTCGGGAGGAACGGCTGATTTGAGGGAGACACAACGATGGAGAATCCCAAAACAGTGATCAAAACAGAGCCGCGGAAAAGCCTGTTGATCCTGTGCCTGTCGGGCGTCTACAGTCTTGTCATCGGCATTGTGGTTCTTGTCGGTCTCGGCAGTGGCAACAGTCAAATGGCCGAAGGAGCGGGCTGGATCATGATCGTCTGCGGTATTGTGAGTTTCGTTTACTATAGTCTGGCGCGTCAGAGTCGCCATTCTGCACGGAGGTAAGCCTATGTACCTGTCTGTTCAGCTCAGCTATTACCCCCTCCATGAAGAGTACAAAGCTCCCATCAAGGCGCTGATCAAACGTCTTGAGAGCAGCGGCCTGGAAGTTTATCCAAACCGGATGAGCACCCAGATTTTTGGTGAATTTGATGAGGTCATG
>JASBRL010000121.1 GCA_030149475.1 Marinobacter sp. | reverse complement strand
TGAGCCTCTCAACGCTTGCCCGCAGGGGCTCTCCCTGAAAGCCGGACTCCGCGTTGAGCCTTCTTGAAAGGCAACCAGCCTTCCTGCGAAGCCTCGCCTTGATTCCGGCTTTCAGGGAGAGCCAGAATTGCCAATAGACTTAATCAGAGGTTCCCCAGCATTCCGTTGCCAGCTATTGCAACCCTTTTACGTCGCAGACGCAGGCTGCACAAAAGGAAATTCGGCCAGCCTCTGTTCATCAAAGAGCTGGCGGTCAACTTTCAGATAGGCGGTATCCGCCCCTTCAAGAATCACCACGTCCTCAACCCCGGGCAAATCTCGCAAGGTCTGGTCAACTGCCCGCGCATCTGTGCGCGCAGCATCGCGCAACTGTATCACGAAACTGGACGTATGACTCGGCGCCGGCATGGTCAGGGCAACCCCCAGCCAGCAGCACAATACGACAGCCATCAGCGCAAGCACCCCGGTGATACCGGCGTGCTCAAGTAACAGACCACCGACCGAGCCACCCAGAAACGCGCCCATGAACTGGGAGGTTGAATAAGCTCCCATGGCGGTGCCCTTGCTGCCTGCCCGGCACTCCTTGCTGATCAGCGACGGCAGACTTGCTTCGAGCAGGTTGAACCCCATAAAGAACAGGAACAGTGTAATCCACATTTCGACCAGGCTGCCCGAGGCCTGTGACAACCCGACCACCGCAATCAGCAGCAGCACGATTGCGCCGGCCAGCACAGGTTTCATCATCCGCTTCTTCTCACCGATGATGATAAACGGCACCATGGCACAGAAAGATGTCACCATCACACTCAGGTAAAGCCACCAATGGTGCTCGGTGGCGAGCCCGACCTTCTCGGTCAACAGGCTGGGCACAACCAGAAACACCGACGTCAGGACCAGATGCAGGGAGAAAATACCAAAATCGAGTCGCAACAGGCGCTTGTCGGTCAGCACCTGCCCCAGCATGGCCCGGGCAGGCTGGGTGTCAGGATTGATCGTCCGCTGGTGCGGCCGGGGGACCAGCCGCGACACAATGATCATGGCGATAATGGCCAGAACGGCGGTGGTGTAAAAAATGCCGGACAGACCAAAGGCATTGCCGATCAGCGGGCCCAGTACCAGCGACACGGAAAATGACAGGCCGATCGAGACGCCGACCGTGGCCATGGCCTTGGTCCGCTGCTCCTCCCGCGTCAGATCACTCAGCAACGCCATCAGAACGCTGGCAATAGCGCCGGCTCCCTGAAGAATCCGTCCAAGAATCACGCCGTATATGGACGCAGACGACGCAGCGACCACGCTGCCGGCGGCAAACAGGATCAGCCCCAGATAAATCATCTTCTTGCGGCCGAAACGGTCGGACAGCATGCCAAACGGGATTTGCAGAACGGCCTGGCTCAGGCCGTAACCCCCAATGGCAAGGCCAATCAGAGCGGGCGTAGCGCCTTCCAGGTCACCGCTGAGAAGGACAAACACGGGCAGCACCATAAACAGGCCAAGCATACGCATGGCATAGACAGTCGCTAACGCGGCAACGGAACGTTTCTCGAGTTCATTCATGGAAGTGGACTTACCTCAATTCAGTAAACGACTTCAAACCTGCGGGTCACCAAGAGCGACATTGTACCAGATGCATGCCAGACGGTTGCATTTCACCACATTACATCCAAAGCGGTATACTGGCCGTTTTGACCGGGGAGAATTATGGATCGTATCCAGATCAAAGGGGCTCGCACCCACAACCTGAAAAACATCGACCTGGATATGCCCAGAGACAAGCTGATTGTGATCACTGGCCTGTCAGGCTCGGGCAAATCCTCTCTCGCCTTTGACACGCTGTATGCGGAAGGCCAGCGGCGCTATGTCGAGTCTCTGTCCACCTACGCCCGGCAATTCCTGTCGATGATGGAAAAGCCGGATGTGGATCATATCGAAGGGCTTTCTCCTGCCATTTCGATCGAGCAGAAATCCACCTCCCACAACCCCCGATCTACGGTTGGAACGATTACCGAGATCTATGATTACCTTCGTTTAATGTTTGCTCGGGCCGGCGAGCCACGCTGTCCCGATCACGGCCAGCCGCTGGAAGCCCAGACGGTCAGCCAGATGGTCGATCAGGTTCTGGCCCTGCCCGACGACAGCAAGCTGATGATCCTGGCGCCAGTCATCCGCGACCGCAAGGGCGAGCACCTCAATGTCATTGACGCCATGCGCAGTCAGGGGTTCATCCGCCTCCGGGTCGATGGCACCGTCTATGATATTGACGATATCCCGGCGCTGGATAAAAAACGCAAGCACCACATTGACGTCGTGGTGGACCGGTTCAAGGTCAAACCGGGGCTGGAACAGCGACTGGCCGAAAGTTTTGAGACAGCACTGGACATGGCCGAAGGTATCGCCCTGATCAGTCCGATGGAGGGCGGCGGCGACGACCAGACCTTTTCTGCCCGCTATGCCTGTACCCAGTGCGGCTATTCGCTCAGCGAACTGGAACCAAAGCTGTTCTCGTTCAATAATCCGGCCGGCGCCTGCCCGACCTGCGACGGCCTCGGCGTCAAGCAGTTTTTCGATCCGGATAAAATCATCCAGCACCCGCAAGCAACGTTGGCGGAAGGGGCAATCAAGGGCTGGGACCGACGGTCTGTCTATTACTTCCAGCTTCTCACCGCCGTCGCCGAACACTTCAGTGTCGACATGGACACTCCGTTCATGGACCTGCCAGATGACTTCCGGGAGACCGTTCTGCACGGTTCCAGCGAACCCATCACCTTTCGCTATGTAAATTCCCGCGGGCACGTAGTGGAGCGGGACCACCCGTTCGAGGGCATCCTGCCCAATCTTGAGCGACGCTACCGGGAAACCGACTCCCAGAGCATGCGCGAGGAACTGGCCCGACACCTCAGTCAGCAGCCGTGCAAGGATTGCCACGGGTCACGGTTACGCCGCAGCGCCCGCCATGTGTTTATCGAGGAGCGGACTCTGCCCGATATGACCGCTCTGCCGGTGGGAGAAGCCCACAGGTATTTTGAACAGCTGTCGTTGCCGGGCCGCAAAGGCGAAATCGCGGAGAAAATCATGAAGGAGATTCGCCAGCGGCTCCAGTTCCTGGTGAATGTCGGGCTCCAGTATCTGACCCTCGAGCGCAGCGCCGACACCCTGTCCGGCGGAGAGGCACAGCGCATAAGGCTGGCGAGCCAGATCGGTGCCGGCCTTGTCGGGGTCATGTACATCCTGGACGAGCCGTCCATCGGCCTTCATCAGCGTGATAACGACCGCCTGCTGGCGACGCTGACGCACCTTCGTGATCTGGGCAACACGGTGATTGTGGTGGAGCACGATGAGGACGCGATCCGGGCCGCCGACCATGTGATCGACATCGGCCCCGGTGCAGGCGTGCATGGCGGTCATATTATTGCACAGGGGCCACCGGCCGATATCATTTCAAACCCGGAGTCCCTGACCGGTCAGTACCTCAGCGGGGCCAGGGAGATCCCCATACCTGCACAGCGCTCACCCGGTAACGGAAAGTTCATCACCCTGACCGGGGCGGCTGGCAATAATCTTCAACAGGTGAACCTCAAGCTGCCGCTTGGTGTTATGACCTGCATCACCGGCGTCTCCGGCTCTGGCAAATCAACACTGATCAACAGCACGCTCTATCCGGTCGCGGCATCCCGCCTGAACAAGGCGACAACCCTGAGCCATGGCCCGTATGAAGGGCTCACAGGTCTGGACCATCTGGACAAGGTCATCGATATCGACCAGAGCCCGATCGGTCGTACGCCGCGCTCCAATCCGGCCACCTACACCGGCCTGTTTACGCCGATCCGGGAGCTGTTTGCGGGCACCCAGGAAGCCCGTTCACGAGGGTACAAACCCGGGCGCTTCAGCTTTAATGTAAAAGGAGGGCGTTGCGAGGCCTGCCAGGGCGATGGCGTGATCAAGGTGGAAATGCACTTCCTGCCGGATGTTTACGTTGCCTGCGACGTCTGCAAAAGCCGCCGTTACAACAGGGAGACCCTGGAGGTCCGTTACAAAGGCAAAAACATCAGTGAAGTGCTTGAAATGACCGTCGAAGAAGGCCGCGACTTCTTCGACGCCGTGCCCTTCCTGGCCCGGAAACTTCAGACGCTGATCGACGTCGGGCTATCCTACATCCGGCTGGGGCAAAGTGCCGTTACCCTGTCAGGTGGCGAGGCACAACGGGTCAAGCTTGCCAGGGAACTGTCCAAGCGAGACACCGGCCAGACACTCTACATTCTGGACGAGCCGACCACCGGCCTGCATTTCTATGACATCCAGCAATTGCTGACGGTGCTGCAACGCCTGCGTGATCATGGCAACACGATCATTGTCATCGAGCATAACCTCGATGTCATCAAGACTGCGGACTGGATCATCGACCTTGGTCCGGAAGGTGGCTCCGGAGGCGGTACGATTGTCGCCCAGGGCACCCCCGAATCGGTTGCACGGATAGCCGGATCCCACACCGGGCATTATCTGGCAAAAGTCCTGGCGACCGGCGACCCGAAGCCCGCCACAGCGGCTTCTTCAGAGCACTCTCCGACACCATCTCCGCGAAGGCATGCTGGCAAAAACCCCAGCGAAAACGCCGAGGATTCCGGCGCTCTCTGAGAAGGTGACGCCGAAAAAGCCAGAGCAGGCGCGGGCCATTTGACTTCAGCACGGACGCTACTGATAATGGCGACCGCGCAGAGTGTACCCGGGTCCTGTCAGCGAGCTGTCACTGGCGCAGCAAGCCGATTGCTCATGACCAGGTCTCACAAGCCTGCTGCCGGCCCTGTCGCTGCAGGCGTCCCCACGCAAGATCCGCGAGAGATAGGCCACCATGAAAACTGCCATTAAACATCACAGCGTCACCGCTATAATCTTACTCATCGTACTGGCGGTCGGGGCAATCGTGTTTGTCTATTCCGGTATCTATAATATCGGCGCCGATGACCCTCACACCAAACCGGTATTCACCCTGCTACAGACGCTCAGGGATCGTTCTATTCATGTACGCGCCCGCGACATCCAGGTCCCCGACCTGAGCGAGTCCAGCCTCATTCTGAAAGGCGCCGGGCAATATGACGCAATGTGCACTCAATGCCATCTCACCCCCGGCCAGCAGAATTCGGAGTTGAGACCGGGGCTCTATCCACAGCCCCCCAATCTGGCACAGGCCGGACCAATGGACCCACGTGATGCATTCTGGGT
>JASBRL010000113.1 GCA_030149475.1 Marinobacter sp. | reverse complement strand
GGCCCCGTGCCCCGGCATCTGACTGTTTGCAGTGCGCTCCCGGTTAACCTCCTGCCTTGCTATCCTCCTATTGACCAGGCCGGACGCCAGTCCCGGAAACGGTCAAAGCTCCATGCTTGTGCCCGGATCGGGGTTACATCTCATCCGTTGGCCACTATAATTCATGTGATTCAGGATGAGTCGTTTCCGGCAGGCGTTACAACGTCACATCTTCCGTTTGATATCGCGGTAGAAATTTTCGTGGGAGCCGAGCGCCATCAGTTCAAGGACAAGAGTGCCATCATCAAAACTGTAACCCAACAGAGTCAATTGCTTGTTCATTTTGAACTTATGGACTCGCAGAAAGGCCAGGTTCCCCTTCTTCTGCTCGCCAATATTGGGGTTGACCATGAGCTCCTTAACAGCCAAGTCAAGGTCTTTTTTCTGGTTGGGCTTGAGTTTCTTTACTGCTTTTTTGAACGTCGGGGTCTGTAATACGCTCGTGGCTTTAACCAAAGTCGTAGGCCTCCAGCTTTCCGGCGTCACGCTCTGCCTGCGCGATGATGGCTTGCCTTACAAACTCGTAGGGTAAATCGGGGTTATCTTCCATCATCTCGCCGATTTTTGCCCAATGTTCTATTTGCTTGGGCGGGGTTCGATTAAGCGCTTTGGCTATTATGGTGGCTTTTTCAATTAGGTTTTGATCTAAGCGAATGCTGTTTGTAGCCATTTGTACCTCCGGCATTGGGTTTTCTCAATTGTAGCAATATGCCACAATTGAGGCAAATTGTAACAAGCGCTGTTGTCGGACTGCTTTTCCGCTGGCGCTACAAAGCAGCCGCAAAGCGCGGCGTTAAATTCAAAACGGAGAATCGAGCAAGTGGCTCAAATCAAGATATATGGAAACATGTGACTCAGGATGAGTCGTTTCGGTCCGACCGATTTATTGTATCAATCGTACCCCTTAAGCCCTCCATCCTCGACTGAATTGACACGCGGCTTGCTGCTTGAAACGGCGCTTGAAAACGAGTGAGAGGCAGGCAATCGCAATCCCGTTGGGTTAAAATCCGCGAATGCCGATTAGCAAGGACGATCTATGCTCGCTGTGATTCTTTCTGGTGGTTCCGGGACCCGATTGTGGCCACTGTCCCGGGAGGCTTATCCAAAACAGTTTCTGCCGGTAGTATCCGGAGAATCGCTGTTGGCGGAAACCATCGATCGGGGACTGGCGCTGAGTGCCGATGCTCGGGTTATGGCGATCACCAACGAAGAACACCGGTTTGTGGTGGCAGCTCATCTTCACGCCCAGGCCTCCGGGCGAACAGCCGGTATCATCCTGGAGCCAGTCGGTCGCAACACGGCGCCGGCTATTGCGCTGGCCGCACTGGCGGCGTCTGAGGTCAACCCTGAGGAGCTGTTGCTGATCATGCCCTCGGATCATGTCCTGCGAAACCCCGAGGCATTCCGTGCTGCGGTTGCTAAAGGTGCCAAGGCAGCGGCCGTAGGTAAACTGGTGACCTTTGGCATTGTGCCTGACTCGCCTCACACCGGTTATGGCTACATTCAGGCAGGGAAGGCGGAGGAGGGCTACTCGGACGTGGCGGCCTTTGTGGAGAAACCTGACGAAGCCACGGCCCGGTCGTATCTGAAGCAGGGCGGTTATTACTGGAACAGTGGCATGTTTCTGTTCCGGGCCGACCGTTACCTGGCCGAGCTTGAGCAGCACCAGCCCGACATGCTCGCTGCCTGTCGACGGGCTTACAGTGAAAAGCAGGCCGATCTGGATTTTGTGCGAGTGGGCCGCAAAGACTTCGAGGCCTGCCCTGACGACTCTATCGACTACGCGGTGATGGAGAAGACCCGGGACGCGGTGGTTGTACCGCTGGATGCGGGATGGAGTGATGTGGGTTCCTGGTCCGCGCTCTGGGAAATCCAGCCCCACGACTCTGACGGCAACGTCTGTCGGGGGGATGTGATCACCGAGGACGTGACCGGCTCATACCTGCACTCCGAAGGCCGGCTGATTGCCGCGCTGGGTATCAGCAACCACGTCATTGTGGAAACCGACGATGTCGTTCTGGTGGCCGACCGTGCCCGGGTCCAGGACGTCAAAAAGCTGGTTGCTCAGGTCAAGGCACAGGGTCGCTCGGAGCATCGGTTCCATAAAAAAGTCCATCGACCCTGGGGCACCTATGAAGGCGTGGCCAGTGGCGCCCGTTTTCAGGTCAAGCGTATTACGGTCAATCCAGGCGCGTCGCTGTCATTGCAGAAGCACCATCACCGGGCGGAACACTGGGTGGTGGTCAAAGGCACCGCAAAGGTACACAGGGGCGAAGAGCAATTGTTGTTGACGGAGGATCAGTCAACCTACATTCCGCTTGGCGTGACGCATCGGCTGACCAATCCCGGCGTTATCCCGCTGGAGCTGATTGAAGTCCAGACCGGCAGCTATCTGGGCGAGGACGACATTGTGCGATTTGAGGACACTTATAACCGGGTTTAACCTGAACCCGTTATTCGCAATCGGCTGCCACGGACGGTAGCCCAACCAATCCAGGGAAAAGGATCTGTTATGGAAGACTGGCAAGGATGCCTGAGTCCACTCTGTCAAACCGCTTTGCAGGATGCCCGTCGCCACGTTCTGGATCGTGGCGGACAGGCCATCACTGTCGAAGATTTCCTCCTGGCGCTGATCGATTGTGCGCCCGGCCTGACTGATTTGCTGCGCCGCCGGGGCGTTGATCTGGACGAACTGACCCGCACGATCCAGTGCGAGCAACCCATCGTTACCGTTGTCCATGGTGAGGGCCTGCTGTCGTCGCAGCTACTTTACTGGCTGTCCACCGCCAGGGAGTGCCTGTCCGGGGCCTGGCTTGAATGGCCAGGCCTGTTGCGCGTGTTGGTGAGCGCCGCCGATCGGCTGGCCGGCAAGGCCTATGTCGCTGTGCTGGAGCAGGTGAGTGCATGGCCCGAGCATGAGGCGATGGACCCGCACGACAAAAGCGCCGCAGGGGCGGAGCCATCGGCCTGTCCGGTGGTCATGACCGAGCCTGCCTGGCTGCAACTGGCGGAAGACCTGGCGGTTCGTCTGGCCGCTTGTCCCACAGCGCTGATCTGGCTTTGCGGCGCCGCTGGCTCCGGTAAAACCACCTGGCTTCAGGCTCTGGCTCCGTCGCTTCAAACCGGCTTTGTGGTGCTCGATCTACGGCGAGAGGCCGAGGTGATGGCATCCGATGCGGCTGTGTTCCCGGCGGGCAGTGCGGAAACGCCGCCCGTGCTGATACTGGATAATGTTTCGCCCGAGGATTTATACACCCTGTGCCGGGATCCGGAGAGCGTTGCCCGGCAGATCGTGCCGCCCCATCGCGGCCCCATTCTGTTGCTCAGCCCGCCGGTCCGGGATACCCGGTTCCCGGAACTCGAGTCCTGGCTGGGCCGCCGTCTTGAGCGGGTCTCAATGCCGCAGGCCGGGGCATTCCAGATTCAGGCGATACTGACCGCTCATCAGGCCAGGATCGAAAGGCAATCGGGCGTCGAACTCAATGACCGCACGCTCCGCTATGCCGGGTCCGCCTCGGCGCTGGCGGGGCTGACGCCAGGGCAGGCCATAGAATGGGTCACTCGGGCGGCAGTCAGGGTGGCACTGCTTGCGGAGCGAGGGTCCGCCGTCCGTCACCGGCTGGCCGGCGAGCTCGACACACTGAACCGGCAACTACTGATTGCCGTGGCCCGGGATCAACCGGTAGAGCCTATTGAACAGGCTGTGAACGCGCTCTCCATCGAGCAGGCCGCCCTCGAGGTGGACTGGCATGAGCGCCGTACTAGTGGCACGCTGCGCCAGGTCACCGTGGCGGATCTGGACTACGAACGGGCGCGCTGGCAGCCAACCGACATACAGAATCCTGGCAGTTCGATCAATAGTGGTACCTGCAGGATATGATAGTGACGGACGAATCGTCCACGGCATAGACCAACCGGTTAGTTTCATCAACGCGGCGCGACCATAACCCAGCCAGGTTTTCTTTCAGAGGCTCAGGCTTGCCAATACCTTCAAACGGGGATCGCCTCACGTCCGCGATTAGCTTGTTAATGCGCTTTAGAGTCTTTTTATCCTGACTTTGCCAATAGAGGTAGTCATTCCATGATTTCGCGTTGGAACACGTTGTGGAGCAATTCGGTGTCAGATCGAGGAGTCTGCACGGCGGACATTGAATATGGCAAGACCAGCCCACTTTGAGTCAATCTGGGTGATGGCTGCGCAACGAAAATGAGCCGTTAGTCACTCCACCACCCAGGTTCGCTCAAGGGTCAGGTTCTCGGCATCAAACCGGTACACGCTGATACCGCCGCCGGAGCGATGGCCCATGACCAGCATCCCGGCCTGGGGTGAGGTGGCGATGGCGGTATTGCGTGAGTATTGCGAGCCATAGGTCACCAGTTGAGGGGAGTCGCCCAGGTCGAAATATTTCTGGGGCCAGGGGTTGCCGGCTTTGAACAGGGCGGCCTGATGGCTGTTGTTGCCGAAGCGAAGGAAGTAGTTGCTGTGGTCGATGAAGGCGAGGGCGAGGGTGATGTTGGTCGTGCCAGGGGGTGCGGGAATCAGCCCGCTGTTGTCCCAGTTGCGCTTGTCACCGGCCTTGTAGGGGGCATCATCTAGAAACAGCCCCAAGTCGAAGTCGGCCAGTCTATGGCGTTCGTTCAGGTGGTCTGTATTCCAGAACAACAAGTTCCCATTTTCATCCCCGCTGACGACCCATTGGCCATCCGGGCTGATGGTGGCATGGGTTTTGGCGGAGTTGCCGGCGAGTTTTGCCACGGGCTGTCGGTCAGGGAAATGCCACAGAACGACGCCTGCGTAATTCGATGAGAAACGAAGATTGTCTTCAGACCGGACTGGCGGTCCGCTGCTTTGAACCGATCGTTGATCCGCATCAGGCAGCCCACGTCCGCTGGAAATCATATAACCGGAATCCGACCAGGCGATGTTGAGTAATTTGCCGGATCCGATCAGGCTTGGGCTTTTACTGTCGCGCAAAACCGGAATGATGTTTTCGTTGAAGCCTGAAAAGATATTCCAGGTCGCATTCGCAGAGACGTAGTGTTTTAACGACCGATCAATGATCTGGCCGTACGTCGCTGGATGGTTGAATTGTTTGAGCACCTTGCCATCAACTGTTTGAACACGCACGTTGTTGGCCAGGTCTTGCCATAAAAAAGCATCGCGGCCGGGCACAAAGTAGGCGCTGTAGATATTGGCGTCGTCAGCAATCACCTTTCGACGGTGATCAGCAAGGTCCCACAGAACGAGGTCATTATTCCGATGACTGGTCAGTGCATAGCGACCGTCAGTGGATACGCTTGCACTCATTACCGGGCCGTAGGACACGGGCAGCAGACCGGACCAGTAGAGTCCAAGTGTCAGGGCGGCTGCAAACAGTACCACCAATGCAGTCCATCGCAATCTAGAATCGACCAAATCCGTTACCTCGCTCTCGTATACGGTCCATAATGCCTTCCTTGAAAGAACGCTGAAAAACTTCGTCGCTCGGAATTCGCATCCCCGAGTGGCTAAAGAGCCAGTCGGTTTGATCCACCGCCTGGAAGATATTTTTGCGGAACTGATTACGTATAAAAATATCAGTATTACTGGTCGTATTTTCCCCCGCCACCTCCGAAAACCCCACATACCCCAGTGCGGGCCGGGGTGGGTGTTCGGGAAACCAGCGCCGCAGGGACAGATGCTTGAGCTGGTTTATGTACGCTCTGGCGGCGTCCGTACTAACGCTGGCGTGGGCGTTCAGGGGTGCCAGCAGGCGGTAGGCGGGTGGGCGCTGGCCCTGGTTGAGGCTGTCGATACAGGGCTGGCGCAGGGTTTCGGCTTCTTTGAGGATCGCCTGTTCGAGCCGCGCCCAGTTATTCAGCACGGCCTTTTTATGGCGCTCGTCGCCCGGATGCCAGTTGGCCCGGCCCGGTGGGCGTGGGTCATAGGTCAACGGCAGGTAGTCCTGATACAGGGCTTCAATGGCCGGCGTGAGGCCGTCCTCGATAAAGTCGGGGAAGGTCCACCATTTTTTGTTGTAGGCGCCGCCGGCCAGTCCGAGCGCTTCATCGAGAGGGTCATCGGCTTTGGCCAGTCTCACGGCCTGCCGGCCAAACTGCGTGAGCAGGCCGATGGGCGTGAGGGACAGAAGCTTAAGCCATACGTCATGCTGCTGCCCGGTTTGCGGACCGAGTACGCCATCCCCCCGGGAGTGCAGTACCACCACCTGCCGGGCGGTCCGGTAGACCGCCGGAAACACCCCCATGCCCAGTGGGTGCACGTCGCGCCCGGGATCGTCGGTCAGGGCGTTGTCGGCGACGGCCGGCTCCCACAGGAACAGATGATCGACCAGATTTTCATGGCCAATCGTTCCGAGGATGTTCAGGGCGGTCAATGCCACCCGGGCGCCCAGCGAGTGGGTGATGAGGTTGATGGCGATACCGGCGTCCCTGAGTTGCTGCAATAGCGGCACCAGCCGCCGCCCCGCCGCCATGGCGTTCAGTTCGGACTGGGTGAAATCGGTCGCCCCGGTATCGCCGGGCCAGGAGATGTGGATCAGGCGGCTGTAGGGTATCCAGTCCTCGCCATCGAATCCGGCGGCCCGATTCAGTTCGTATTCCATATAAACCGCCCAGTTATGGGCGCCGGTACCGTTGATGTCGTCCGGGTCCATGTCCAGTGCAAACCGCCTGGAGAGGGCATCCGCGTCCTGACGGACGGTTGCCGGATCCGGCCACCACTGGGGGTCACCGGCGGCTACCGCTCCCTGGCCCCGGTCACGGATTACGGTGTGCGCGTCTTTCACGAAGTGACTCCAGTGCCCGTGCTCGACGTTGTAGCCGTGAATGAAAATCAGGGCGTTATTGCCGTTGCGCTGACAATACGCAAGCTGGTCGTCGGTCAGTCGGTCCCGCGCGTCGGAGGCCTCCTCACGCAGGTTGATCATCACCGGCGGCGGCAGATGGACGGCGGTGAGTTTGCGTCCGCCGGGAATCACCTCAACCGGCACCGGCTCTTGCAGGATTTCGCCCGGTTCAATCTGCAGGGTGTCACTGATCGTGTTGACGCCGATAAGGTGTTCCCCCACCACCGATTCACGCCATTGCCAGTGTGCCTCGCCAAGGGGCAGGTCACAGAACTGAGCCACCTGGCCGTCATTATCCGATGGCTGGCTGACGCCCAGGTTGGTGCTGATGCGACCCGGGTCATGGATGGGGAGAGGGTGGCCGGTGTTATCCTGCCGCCTGAGAATGACACTGCCGGTGGACTGATAACGGCAGGGCGGGGCGCCGGGTTGATCGAGTGGCTCGTGGCTGGGGCGGAACGGCAGGTCCAGATCGGGGAGTGATGATTTCATGAGGTTCCTTCCTCGGGTTTATCGGCCAGTGCCGCAAGGGCATCCAGCCGTTGCGGCCAGGTGTCCTGCTGATGGGTGATCGTCTGGAGCTGAGTCTTGGGGATGGGGGTGTTTAAAGCCTGACGGGCCAGAATGCGGCTGGCTTCGACCAGTGCCTGCTCGCTCGGTGCCCCCAGCTGAATGAACTGGTCGAACCAGGCCTGAACGGTGCGCCGTTCGAGCTGGTATGAGGCTGCGAGGGCATCCGCGAGCGAACGCTGTCGTGCCCGGGCAACGTGCTGCAGATTGTCAGTGGTCAGCATCAATGGCGCTAAGGTTACATCGGCGCTACAGGGCGACTGACGGATCAGACACCAGTGTTGCCCATCGATCCGGGCTCGCATGGCCTGCAGCGGTCCGAGCAGGCGCCGGCTTTGGGTATTGGTGAGGGATGGGCCGAGGCTGCCGAGCCCCCGTGGCGAGGCGTAGCGGAATAGTTGCCGCCCATAGGGGCCTTCAACCTGACTCAGTGTGGCGAGATGGCTTGAGACGTCGCTCATGGTAAGCTGATCGCCGTAAAGTGCCATAGCCTGACTTTCATCAAGCATCTGTTGCAGCCATGCCTCGGCCTGCTTCGATACTGGTTTGATCAACGCCGGGCCCTGCATCGCCGCGGCATGATACGGAGTACCAATGTAGGGCAGGGCATAGAGTGGATCGGGGTCAACGCGATAGAGCGTTTTCAGCCCATCCGGCTGGGCGGCCAGGTCGATGAGGTACCAGTGGGCGGGCTCGTCAGGCGGCAGTGCCGTCGCCGAGAACACGCAGTGGTTCCGGTCGCCCTCGTGGGCGCGGGTCGTAAAGGGTATCATTGATGGCCTCTTGCATCCGTGCATGAGTCAGGTCGGCCGACAGCTTAGCGAACCGAGAGGAGTCTGTCATCTATCGGTTATCGGCGCTTTGCCGTGGCGATGGTGCTGATCTCCAGGAAGACATGCATCAACTGGGAGTTGCCTGCGTCCCCCTCTCCCCCGGCCCCTCTCCCGCCAGGGGCGAGGGGGGCTTATGGCCGCTGGTCAGGAGGTGTAGTGGTCTAATTAATAGACAAAACTCCCCACCCGGATCAGTTGGCAGGCCAGACTCCCGGGTCAAATCCCCTCTCCCCGCCGGGGGTGAGAGGCGTTAGGTCACCGGGACGATCAGGAGTCGGAGGACGCTCTGGCCCGGGAGCGCTACCATTGCCCCACTCAAGCCCTGGCAATAACCTGTGGCTGAGGCGTAATCCCTGGTTCGAGGATACGGTTGCGCCGACACTTGAACAACGGATCGGGTAGCTGCTGAATCAGCCCGCCGACTGATCGGGAGAGAATCCAGTCTGGCGAGCGGTGAAGGCTTGGCCTTGTTACTGCAGCGAGGTTGGCTGGCCGGCCTCTTTGCGCTCGGTTTTCCATTGCGCCAGAGTCTGGGCAGATTCCTGACCGCTCATCCGGCCTACGATCTCAAAGTAGTCATC
>JASBRL010000110.1 GCA_030149475.1 Marinobacter sp. | reverse complement strand
GGTCGTGCGCATGTCGGGTCAGACGGTTTTGTACTCGAAAAAGCTCAACGCCTACAATGCTGACCGCGCCGAAATGGCGTGGTGGAGTGATGATGTGAATAATTATGAACAGGTGCTGGTTGCACTGCGGCGGGTTATACGGGCAACGGATCTTCATTCCAAGCGCCTGAGTAAACACGCCGGGCTAACTGGCCCGCAGTTGCTCATTATGCGGACGATCCGCGACCTCGGAGAAGTGACCATCGGTACGATTGCTGACAAGGTCAGCCTGAGTCAGGCCACCGTCACGACCATTCTCGATCGGCTGGAACACCGTAACCATGTGTACCGGGTGCGTAGCACTCAGGACAAACGGAAGGTGCATGCCCACCTGACGCAGGACGGCGCTGACATTCTGGCCCGTGCGCCCCAGCCGTTACAGGAGGAGTTTATCCGCAAATTCCAGAGCCTGCATGAGTGGGAGCAGACCATGATCGTTGCCTCTCTGCAACGCGTGGCAAACATGATGGATGCGGACGACATCGATGCTTCACCCGTGTTGCACGTGGGCTCGGTGCTTCGGGAAAATGGCTGGAAAGAGGATTTGAAATCCTGAGTCACTCCGGAAGCGTCGCCGTGATCTTGATGGATTCGTACCAGGCGGCCACATCAGCAATCTGCTTGTCGGTCAGATCCCGGGCGACCACCGTCATCATTTCATGCTGCCGCTTGCCGCTTCTGAAGGCTTTAAGCTGATTCTGGATGTAAATCTGGCTTTCTCCGGCGAGGTTGGGGGCAATCGGTATTCTGGCAATACCGTTCAGCCCGTGGCAGGTTTTGCATTGTCCAGCCAGTTTGCGGCCCGCCGCCGGGTCGGCAGAAAAAGCAATGGCCGGGATGATCAGGAGCAGGCACGCTGCCGCGGATAGCGCAGGGTTCATCGTTCTGAACATGATTGTCCTCCGGTCGACCGGAGAGCGTGGAGCTCTCCGGCACTATTGCGGGTATGACTCAGGAGCCGGAGCCGGTATAGGCGATCCGGTAAACAGCACCTGCCAGGTCATCGGATACCAGTAGTGACCCATCCTTGAGCTGGGCTACGTCCACCGGGCGACCGAGATATTCGCCATTTTTATCCAGCCAGCCTTCGGCAAAGGGAACTGTCTCCCCGGCGATGTTGCCGTCCGCATCCACCGGCGTGAACATGACGCGGGCGCCAACGGGTACGGTCCGGTTCCAGGAGCCGTGCTGGGCAGAGAAAATCCCGCCCTGATACGCTTTCGGGAACATGCTGCCGGTATAGAACATCATACCCAGGTCAGCCGCGTGAGCCACGGTCTCTGACACCGGGAACACCACATCGACTGGCACTTCCTCGCCCTTGTATTCGTTGGTGCGAACATTGCCGCCGCCATACCAGGGAAAGCCGAAATGCTGTCCCATTGCGGTCTGGCGATTTATTTCGCCGGGTGGGATGTCGTCCCCCATGCCGTCCACCTGGTTGTCGGTAAACCATAGTTCACCGGAGTTGGGGTTAAAGTCCAGACCAACCGAATTCCTCACGCCTCGGGCGTATACTTCCCGGCCGGAGCCATCCCGGTTCATTCGAATAATGCCGCCGATACCGAGCTTGCTGAATTCGTCAACATGCTCAGGTGGAGTGACGTTGTAGGGTTGTCCGAGGGTGATATAAAGCTTGCCGTCGGGACCGATATCGCAGGCTCGGGATGTATGGTTGTAACTGACGAACTGCTCGGGAATCAGCTTGCCCTGGGGCACCACTTCCGAGGCCACCACATCACCGCCTTCGTAGAAGAATTCGGCTGCCGGGTACGCCAGAACACGATTCTGTTCGGCGATGTAAAGCACGCCATCCGGTGAGAAGCAGGGACCATTGGGAATCGTCTTGGCAACGGACGGGGCAAAGTTTTTGACATCGTCCGCCACCCGGTTTTTGTCACGGTCGGTGACAGCCCATACCTCAGTCTTGCGGGTTCCTACGAAGGTCACCACGCCCTGGGGGCCAACTGCCATGTTGCGAGCATCGGGAACCAGTGCGTACAGGCTGATTTCAAAGCCCTTTGGCAGGGTGATTTTTTTCAGCGTCTTGCGTATAGCGTCGGCACTGTCGCTGTTCTGATCAATGACCGTAAATTCCGGTTTCCCGGTCGTCTGGAAATTACCCAGTTTTTTCAGGGTGTTGTCGGACTGGCTATGCGCCATCGGAGCCAGGACAAGACCGGCTGCCATGCAAAGTGCGGAGGCTTTCTTGTTCATTGTTTGTCGCTCTCTTTACCAGTGTATTGGAGGCCGACAACGGTAATTTTATCGGCCGGGACTGCTGGTGAGCCCCTGATCCCCATGCCTCTCACCACAGCGTGCCGTGAACCGCGCGCAGCGGATTACTCACTGCGTAGTAGCTATTCCAGAGGCCGCCGGCCATCCCGCAAGGCTTTACCCTGATTGATGGTCCGTTGGGCTGGCCAGAGATGAACCGGCGTTGGTCAGGGACTCCCTTTTGAGCATACTTCAGATCGAGTAAAGACAGCGCAACTGTAAGCGTCAAGGCAGGTGCCCACTGGTTGGACCAGTTTTATTAATGCACGCTTGCATTCCCTCTGGGTTTGCTGCCAAAACAGACCTGAAACACATCGTTGTAGTGCCTGGCAAAGTGGACGGTCAGACCCTCCTTGAGATAATCCGGAAGCTCCTCGTAGTCGCCTCGATTGGCCTCTGGCAGAATCAACGTGCTGATCTTCTGTCGGCGAGCGGCAATCACTTTTTCACGGATTCCGCCAACCGGCAGCACCTGCCCGGTGAGGGTCAGTTCACCGGTCATGGCGATGTTGGCCTGAGGCGCCTCTCGCCGGGCAATCGACAGCAACGCGGTCGCCATAGTGACACCCGCACTGGGGCCGTCCTTGGGTGTGGCTCCTTCCGGCACGTGCAGGTGCACGAAAGACTTGTCAAAGAACGCGGGGTCGCCTTTGAGGCGCTTCAGATTGGACGATATGTAGGAATACGCTATTTCCGCCGATTCTTTCATCACATCGCCCAGTTGGCCGGTCAATTTGAAGCCACGCTGGCTGCTGTGTATCCGCGAGGCCTCAATGCTCAGAGTGGCTCCCCCCATGGCAGTCCAGGCCAGGCCAGTGACTACGCCAGTGCCCTTCATGGACTTTTCTTTGCGGAACCAGGGCTGCCCGAGATAGTCGGCAATATCATTGACCCCCACCCTGACCGGAGCGTCCGGCGCATCCAGCAGCTTGACCACCCCCTTGCGAATGATTTTGTGTAGCTGCTTTTCCAGGCTGCGGACCCCGGCTTCCCGGGCATAGCCTTCGATAACCTGCTTCAGCGCGGCATCGGTGATATTGAGCTGTTTTTTCAGCAGGCCGGTTCGTTTGAGCAGTTTCGGGAGCAGATGATGCTTGGCAATCTGTTGCTTTTCCTCGGCAATGTAGCCGGACAGCCGGATGGTATCCATCCGGTCCAGCAGTGGGCGCGGGATGGTGTCCAGCTGGTTGGCCGTGCAGATGAACAGAACTCTGGACAGGTCCAGGCGAACGTCCAGGTAGTGATCCAGGAAATCCCGGTTCTGTTCCGGGTCCAGCGTCTCCAGCAGTGCTGACGCCGGATCACCCTGGAACGACGCCCCGATCTTGTCGATTTCATCCAGCATGATGACCGGGTTGGACACCCCTGAATCCTTCAGGGCCTGCACGAACTTGCCAGGCATGGCGCCGATGTAAGTGCGACGGTGCCCCTTGATCTCGGCCTCGTCCCGCATGCCGCCCAGGCTGAAACGATAGAATTTCCGCCCGAGGGCGTCGGCAATCGAATGGCCGATGGAGGTTTTGCCAACCCCCGGCGGGCCGACCAGCAGGAGTATCGAACCGGATACTTCGCCCTTGAATGAGCCCTCGGCCAGGAATTCAATAATGCGGTCTTTGACATCCTCGAGCCCGTCGTGATCCCGATTGAGCACGCGGCGGGCCTCGGTGAGGTCGAAATGATCCTCCGAAAACTGACCCCAGGGCACATTGGTCAGCCAGTCCAGGTAATTACGGGTAACGCCGTACTCCGGAGATCCCTGCTCCAGCACCTGCAGTTTCTGGAGCTCATCCTGGAACCGTTGCATCACGTGCCCGGGCGGCGACAGCGCCGCCATCCGTGCCTCAAAACGCTCGGCATCGGCGGTCTTGTCGTCCTTGGCGATGCCCAGCTCCCGCTGAATCACCTTCAGCTGTTCGCGCAGGAAAAACTCTCGCTGGTGCTTCTGGACCTTGTCGTTCACTTCCTCGTTGATCTCTGCCTGCAGGCGGGCAACTTCCTGCTCCTTGCGCATCAGCAGCAGCACTTTCTCCATGCGCCGGAGCAGAGGAACGGTGTCGAGGATGTCCTGCAGTTCTGGTCCTTTGGCACTGGTCATCGAGGCGCCGAAATCGGCCAGCGGCGAGCTGTCTTCGGGTCCGAAGCGGGACAGATACTGCTTTACTTCCTCCCCATAGAGCGGGTTGGTGCGCAGCAGTTCCTTGATCGCGCTGATGATTGCGAGGGTATAGGCCTTGAGTTCTTCCCGGGGTTCATCCGGTGCCTCCGGGTATTCCACTTCCACCAGGTAGGGCGGCTTGCGCCGCAGCCACTGAACGATACGAAACCGCTGCATCCCCTGGGCGATAAACTGGATTTTGCCATCCTCACTCTGAGCATGGTGAACTCTGACAGCGCAGCCCATGGTTTCGAGTTCTTCGCTCTCCGGCATCGGGTCGTTGGCTTCGGTGTTGTCCACAAAGCACAGCCCCAGGGTGTGGTGATCGGTCTCGCCGACCCGCTTGAGGGTTTCGTGCCAGGGGGACTGATTGACCACCACAGGCTGAACCTGGGCCGGCAGAAAGGGTCGGCCATGCACCGGCAGTATGTAAAGGCGGCGAGGCATCATGGATTGAGGCAAAGCGAGGCTCTGGCGACTTTCCTCCTTGCCGATGTATTCGGTGACGTCGTCGCTGGCACTGTTGGGCTGGTCGTTGGTCATAGTTTGGCGGTTTCCGGTTCGGGGGCTTTCCAGCTGGATAGGGCGGTGTGGCGCCGGCGCCGGATATGTGCCCGGGTCGTATCTGGTTCTAAGGAACCTCTGATCAAGTCTATTGGCAATTCTGGCTTTCAGGGAGAGCCCCTGCGGGCAAGCGTTGAGAGACTCATTGGCCGCGTTACGATTCTTGGCAAGGACGTCGGCCATTACCGGCGAATCGCGTCTTGCCACTGAGTCTCTCAACACTTGCAGAATTGTCAATAGACTTGATCAGAGGTTCCCTAATGTGACGTCGCTCTGCGGCTTTTCAAGGGCGTCGGCGTCCTGGAGTCAGTCCCCGCAATCAGGGGCGCGGGACTTGAAATTGCGCCAGATGCCTCTACAGATGGGGTAACGTTAATTTTTTCAACCTCCAGGTATCGACCATGACTGCTGCACCACCTATTTTTGACGCTACGATCGAGAACTTTCAGAGCCAGGTCATGCAGGCCTCCAATGACGTGCCGGTATTGGTAGACGTGTGGTCAGAGCGGTCCGAGCCCTGCAAACAACTGATGCCGGTTCTGGAAAAACTGGCGAGTGACTACCAGGGTCGGTTCCGTCTGGCCAGGGTGAATGCCGACCAGC
Organism: Marinobacter sp.; assembly: GCA_030149475.1. GTDB lineage: Bacteria > Pseudomonadota > Gammaproteobacteria > Pseudomonadales > Oleiphilaceae > Marinobacter. The sequence continues at coordinate 5,028 of JASBRL010000110.1, read as the reverse complement.
AACAGGATCTGGTTGCCAGTCTCGGGGTTCGCAGCCTGCCGACCGTCATTCTGGTCAAGAATGGTCAGGCTGCTGACGGTTTCAACAGCGCGTTACCGGAGAGCGAGATCCGCGCCATTCTTGACAAGCACGTTGCCCCGCCGGAGGCTGACCCGTACGAGGAAGCCCACACATTGTGGGAAGCCGGAGACCCGGAAGGTGCGCTGGCCATACTGACTGAGCTCAATCGTAAGTCTCCGGATGACCTGAAGGTGCTGATCGACCTGGCCCAGTTGAAGGCCGAACTGGGCGACCTGGAAACGGCCGAACAAATTTTCGACAGCCTGCCACCGGAAGAAAAGCTTCAGACCCAGGCGCGGCAGTTGGCGGCCAGGCTCAAATTCATGAAGCAGGCCGGCGAACTGACGCCGGTCGAGGAACTGGAAAAAACCCTGGCCGCCGATCCGGAAAACCCGGCCGCATTGCACCAGTTGGCCCTTCAGCATGTATTACGGGAAAACAATGCCGAGGCCATGGATCTGTTGATCAGACTGATTCGCGCTGACGCCGGATACAAAGACGGTATTGCAAAAACGACCTTGATCGAACTGTTCGATAAACTGGGTAACAACAATCCGGACGTGCGCACCTACCGGCGTAAACTCTATACCCTGATGCACTAGCCCCTCGCCGAGCCCTGGCTCCACAGCGGTCTGATAGACGGCAAAACTGACTGGTTTTCGTCGCCGACACAGTTGTGACAAGCTGTTTTCAGGTTCAAGAGAATCTCTGCTGACAATGAAATTGCGAAAGCGGTAAAGACGACCGGGCTCGTAGTAAAGCTACGACCATGGTCGTAACAGGCTTGATAACCGACTTTAAAAAAGTCATTTTTAGCCATTAACCGTTGAGCTTTCGATGTATTATGTAGTAATAATACTACATTGTTTTCGGATTTCGATCGAAGTAACTTGAGAGGGCGGGTTCCGGGTTTCGGGACAGGCAAGTTACCGATCCTGTTCTATGCTGTATCGAATGATGCAGTGCCTAATGTCTTACTCACATAACATCGCATGACTGCGCCGGACCGCCGGGTTGCCGTCATCGCACTATTGAAGCCTAGGGGAGGGTTTGATGTATCAGGATGAAGATCCCGTTGAAACCAGTGAATGGCTCGATGCACTTGAATCCTTGATTGAGCAGGAAGGTGTTGATCGTGCCAAGTTCATTCTCGAGCGTCTGTCGGAACGTGCCAGCCGGGACGGCACGGAGCTGCCTTACTCGATCACCACGCCGTTTCGAAACAGCATCGCCGCTACGCGGGAAGCCCGCATGCCCGGCGACCTGTTCATGGAGCGCAGGATCCGTTCGCTGATCCGCTGGAATGCCATGGCCATGGTGTTGAGGGCGAATCAGCGACCGGGGGACCTGGGCGGCCATATTTCCACCTTCTCGTCGGCGGCGACGCTGTACGACGTGGGTTTCAATTATTTTTTCCACGGTGGTGACGAAAAGCGTGAGTCGGACCTGGTGTACTTCCAGGGGCACGCCTCGCCGGGTATCTACGCTCGTTCCTATCTCGAAGGCCGGTTCGACGAAGAGCAGCTGGACAAATTCCGGGAAGAGGTTGATGGCAACGGGTTGCCGTCCTATCCGCACCCCTGGCTGTTGCCGGATTACTGGCAGTTCCCCACGGTATCGATGGGCCTTGGCCCGATGCAGGCGATCTATCAGGCCCACGTAATGAAATACCTGCACAGTCGCGAACTGATCGATATGGGCGACCGTAAGGTCTGGGCCTTTGTCGGCGACGGTGAGTGCGACGAGCCGGAAACCCTGGGCTCGATCGCCATGGCCGGGCGGGAAAAGCTCGATAATCTGATCTTCGTGATCAACTGCAATCTCCAGCGACTGGATGGCCCGGTCCGGGGCAACGGCAAAATTATCCAGGAGCTGGAAGGTGTGTTCCGAGGTGCAGGCTGGAACGTACTCAAGGTGGTCTGGGGCCGGATGTGGGATCCGCTGTTCGAGAAAGACAGGGATGGCATCATGCAACGGGTCATGGATGAAGTTGTCGATGGCGACCTGCAGAACTTCAAGAGCAACGGCGCCGCTTACACCCGCAAGCACTTCTTCGGTCGTTACCCGGAGCTGTCAAAAATGGTCGAGCATCTGTCGGATGACGATATCGGCAAGCTCAACCGCGGCGGGCATGATCCCTACAAGATTTACGCCGCCTACCACCATGCGGTCAATAACAACAAAGGCCGTCCGACGGTTATTCTGGCGCATACCATCAAGGGTTATGGATTCGGAGCTGCCGGCGAAGCACAGAATACGGCGCATTCGCTGAAAAAGCTCGACATGGAGGCGCTCAAGAAATTCCGTGACCGCTTTGCGGTGCCACTGAAAGACGATGAGCTCAAGGACGTGCCTTATTACCGTCCGGCACCGGATAGCCCGGAAATGGTGTATATGCAAAAGCGCCGGAAAGACCTTGGTGGCTTCTATCCCAAGCGTCGTAAGGACTGCCAGCCATTGCAGATTCCTGAGCTGAGTATCTTCAAGAATCTTCTCGATGGCTCTGGCGACCGTGAAATTTCCACCACCATGGCGTTTGTCCGCCTGCTGACTGCGCTGACCAAAGACAAGCGCGTGGGCAAGCGGGTGGTGCCGATTGTGCCGGACGAAGCCCGTACTTTCGGCATGGAAGGTATGTTCCGGCAGTTGGGGATTTACACGTCCGAGGGTCAGAAGTATGTGCCGCAGGATCGCTCCCAGATCATGTATTACAAGGAAGACAAAAAGGGGCAGATCCTGGAAGAAGGGATTAACGAAGACGGGTCTATGGCCGCCTGGATGGCCTGTGCGACATCCTACAGCACCAACAACTTCCCGTTGATCCCGTTCTACAGCTTTTACTCCATGTTCGGTTTCCAGCGGGTGGGCGACCTGGCCTGGGCATCCGGCGATATCCAGGCCCGCGGGTTCCTGATCGGCGGTACCGCCGGGCGAACCACGCTCAACGGTGAAGGACTGCAGCATCAGGACGGTCACAGCCACATTCTGGCGCAGACCATTCCTACCTGCATGGCCTACGATCCGGCCTATGGTTATGAAATGGCAGTGGTTGTGCATGAAGGCATGAAGCGCATGTTCGAGCGCAACGAGAATGTCTTCTACTACATCACTATCATGAACGAGAACTACCAGCAGCCGGCTATGCCCAAGGACGTCGAGGACGGCATCATCAAGGGCATGTACCTGCTTGAGTCGGCCGAAATCAAGGGGCGCAAGAAATCCCCCCGGGTGCAGTTGCTGGGGGCTGGCGCCATTCTGAATGAGGTCCGGGCGGGCGCTCAGTTGCTGAAAGAGGACTTTGGCGTCAGCAGTGATGTGTGGAGCGTCACCAGTTTCAACGAACTGGCCCGCGATGGCCATCACGTTGAGCGCTGGAACCGCTTCCATCCTGATGACAAGCCCAAAACAGCGTATATCACCCAGTGCCTGGAAAAGCAGCAGGGCCCTGTGGTGTCATCGACCGACTACATGAAGCTTTACTCCGAGCAGGTCCGGGCGTTTGTGCCGGGCACCTACGTGACGCTGGGGACCGATGGCTTCGGTCGCAGTGACACCCGCGAAAAACTGCGCGGTTTCTTTGAGGTTGATCGGTTCCACGTGGTTGTGGCAGCACTGACTGCCCTGGCCCGCGATGGCGAGGTCAAGGAAGATACGGTTCTTGAAGCGATGCGCAAGTACGGTATTGATCGTAATAAACCGACCCCGGTGCAGAGCTAAGGAGACCGCCATGAGTGAACAGGAAATCAAGGTTCCCGATCTCGGCGGTGCCGACGAGGTCGAAATTATCGAGATTACCGTCAGTGCCGGAGACTCCGTCGAAGAGGAGGATCCCATCCTGACGGTGGAGTCCGACAAGGCCTCCGTTGAGCTGCCGTCCCCGGCAAAGGGCAAGATCAGCAAGATCACTGTGAAGGTGGGTGACAAGGTCAAAGAAGGCGACGTGGTTGGCACCATGGACGTCAGTGGCGGCGAGGGTGAGGACAGCACCGACGACACTGACTCGTCGGATGAATCCACCGGGAGCGAAAAGTCAGACCGCAAGCAGTCGTCAGATGACGACGCGTCTGCGTCTGAAGAGGCGCCGGCAGAAAGCAAAAGCAAGCCGAAAAAATCCGGCGGCTCCCGCACACAGATTGTGAAAGTGCCGCCGCTGGATGGCTTTGACAACGTACCGGTAATTGAAATCAACGTCAGCGAAGGCGACACCATTGAGGTGGACGACCCGCTGGTGACCGTTGAATCCGACAAGGCGACCATGGAAATTCCGTCGCCCTACGCTGGCAAGGTTGGCAGGATTCTGGTCTCGGAAAACGACAAGATTTCCGAGGGCCATGAGCTTCTGGAGATGACCGTCGAAGACGAGGGAGCGGACGAAGAGGATGAGTCAGGGGCAGAATCTGACGGCTCTGAAGCTGCCTCCGGGTCGGCAAAGGACGACACCGAAGACAAGGGCGACCAGTCGGAGCAGGCGGCTGGCAGCAAGGACCACGACGCCCCGAAAGATCTGAAAGCACGGGCGGAATCGACCGATATTCCCTCAAGCGGTGCCAAAGTGCACGCCGGGCCAGCGGTTCGCAAGCTGGCGCGGGAGTTCGGCGCCGATCTGTCGATGATCAAGGGCAGCGGTCCCAAGCGGCGGATTCTCAAGGAAGACGTCCAGGTCTACGTCAAAAAGCAGTTGCAGCGCACCCAGGAAGGCGGGTCGGCCGCGCCATCGGGTGCCGGCATTCCGGGCATCAAGCTGCCGGACTTCAGCCAGTTTGGTGATGTTCGGCGGGAGCCCATGTCTCGGCTGATGTCGGCCACGGCGGTCAACATGCAGCGCAGCTGGCTCAACGTGCCCCACGTGACCCAGTTTGAAGATGCCGATATCACCGACATGGAGGCGTTCCGCAAGAGCCAGAAGGCGGCTGGTGAAAAGAAAGGCATCAAGATGACGCCGCTGCCATTTCTGCTCAAGGCCTGTGC
>JASBRL010000106.1 GCA_030149475.1 Marinobacter sp. | reverse complement strand
CTGGGCGGTCTGACGGCGCTACTGCAGTGGAATTGGGGCACACTGTTTCAATCAACCGCGTTCGTGGCCGTGCTGGTTGCGTTGATGGCCGGGTTCGCGGTGATCACCTGGCTGGACCTGCCCATCCCGGTCCCGGCGTTTGCTGCCTCCGCACACGGCTCGCGCTACTTTGAAGCATTCGTGTCGGGGCTGCTGAGCGCGGTTCTGGCCGCCCCCTGTGCAGGGCCTTTCCTGGGTGGGGTTCTGGCCTTTGCCGTTACCCAGCCGGCCCCGGTGATCATGGGGATATTCGGTAGTATCGCGCTGGGACTGTCGATGCCCTATGCGGTACTGATGCTCAAACCGGAATGGTTACAACGATTGCCCAAAGCGGGTCCCTGGAGTCTGGCCATTCGCGAGGTGCTCGCACTGATTTTGCTGGCCGCCGCCGTCTTTTTCAGTGCCAGCCTGGTGCCCAGGGCAGTCTATCCCTGGTTATGGTGGTTCTGGCTCGCACTGGTCATGGTCTGGGGTATTCATCGCTTCATCCGGGGCAGGGGCGCCGTGCGTGCCATCGCCACAGTGGTGGTAGGCCTTGCCGTTGCGGCAACCGTCGTATTCGCATCTCCGCCGGATAACGGCGAAGGCCGTCTTGTCTGGCAACCCTACTCGCTGGACGTTCTGACCGAGACAAAAGCCCGGGGCGTGCCGTATTTGCTGGAGTTCACAGCGGACTGGTGCATTAACTGCAAAGTACTGGAGCGTACCGTGTATCAGGAGCCCGCTGTGGCGGTAGCCGTGCAGAGGGCTCATATGGTACCGATTCAGGTGGACGTGACAGCGAGTGACCCTGAACAGGATGCATTGTTAACAGCCACAGGCGGGCACGCCTTGCCTTTTGCGGCGGTTATTGGCGGTGACGGCACCGTTATCGCCCGTTTCACTGGGCTCTTTGATACCAAAAGCCTGGTTGAGGCGATCAACCGTTCTGCGAACTCACAACATTAGGGAACCTCCGCTTAAGTCCAATGACGATTCTGGCTCTCCCTGAAAGACCCATTGGCCGGGTTACGATTCCTGGTAAGGAGGTCGGCCATTGCCGGCGAATCGCGCCTTGCGACTGAGCTTCTCAACACGTGCAGAATCGTCAACAGACTTAATCAGAGGTTCTTTGGGATAGCGTAAGCAAGGAGTGGCATCGTATGTTGAAACAGTACGGATCTGTGGCCTGGGCACTATTCTTCCTTATTGCATTGGTTACTTTGATCAGCCCCGCACGGGCCATTGCAGGAGAGTCCCCGGCGTCGGTTGGCCCCCAGGGGTTTGTAATCTGGGAAACCCATCGTGATTTGCCCGAACTGGCCTTCAATGACGAGGAGAACAAGCCGGTCACACTCGCAGATTTCCGTGGCAAAGTGGTGCTGCTCAATATCTGGGCCACCTGGTGCGTACCGTGCCGAAAAGAAATGCCGACACTGGACGCACTCCAGGCTGAACTCGGGAGCGGGCAGTTCGAAGTGGTCGCGCTGTCGATTGACCATGCAGGCATCGGTGTGGTCGGAAAATTCTACCGGGAAACGGGTGTGCGGCATCTTCGCAAGTTTATCGATCCTTCCATGCAGTCTACCTCAACGCTCGGTATAGACAGTGTCCCCACGACCTTGCTGATTGGCCATGACGGGCGTGAAATTGGCCGTCTGGTCGGTGCCTCAGAATGGAACAGTCAGGCGATGATGGATCTGATTACCCGTGCTATCGACGAAATTCCGGACTGACTTCGGTTGCGGGTCTGAAAAGGCAAGCATCCGATGGATGTACAGACCCGCGGCTGCGACGGAAGGCCGGCAGCAGGTAGCGACAGGCGGGCCGCCGGTCACGTCAGAACAGTCACATTGCCAAACTTTAACTATTCGTTGGTGCTCGCGCCCCTTGAGTCTGTAGCTACTAGAAGGTTTAGAGTTCAGGCTGCCAACTTGTCCAGGGGGACTTTTTATGACAACTCCACACACTGAATCACCCGATAACACTTATCAATGGACCGTTCAGGGGATGGATTGCCCGGGCTGCGCCAGCAAAATTCGCGGCGCGCTGGAGCGCCTGAAAGGCGTTTGTGACGTTCAGGTTTCGGTCATGAAGGAGACGCTGACGCTTGAGCTGGACACGCAGCGAACCTCGACGGAGCAAGTTGAGAAGACCGTCGAGCGACTAGGATATTTTGTTCAGTTTGTCGCCAGACCGGAGCGTAGCCCGGGCGACAGTCAGTCATACGGCGGCTGTGACGGTAGCGATGATCTCGACGACCACGACCTGACGATGACAGCAGCCGATCGGGCCGATACTGACGGTGCGTTCAGCTGGAAGGTCAGCGGCATGGACTGTGGCAGCTGCGCGGCGAAAATCCGTGGGGGTGTGGAGAGCCTTCCCGGTGTCTCCGGGGTCAAGGTGTCGACCATGAACGAGACGCTCACACTGACGCTTGACCAGCAGCAAACTTCGCAGGACAGCGTCGAGAAGTTGGTCAAGCGGCTCGGTTACAGCTTGTCGCGTCGCGCTGCCACGGCCCCGGACAGGTCAGGCGGTGATGCCTCGTCGCAGCGTGCTGCAGCCGACGACGATGCGGGGTCAGCCTCATCCGGACGCTGGTTTATGCATGGCAAGGGCCGGCTGGTGGTCATGACGGGGGCAGTCCTGCTGGCCGCGGTGGCGGTGCGGTTGGTGGTCTCGGAGCCGTTGGCTTATTGGGGGTTCGTTCTGGCATGTCTGGTCGGGCTGGTCCCCGTGTCGAAACGTGCTTTTTCCGCCGCGCAAGCGGGCATGCCGTTCACCATTGAAATGCTGATGACCATCGCGGCCGGGGGGGCGCTTTTCATCGGTGCTGCCGAGGAGGCCGCGTTGGTGGTATTCCTGTTCGCCATCGGCGAAGTCCTCGAAGGGGTGGCCGCAGATCGTGCGCGCTCGAGCATTCGCGCACTCGGTGATCTGGTGCCCAAGAGCGCGCGGGTCGAAGACGAACAGGGCGCGACCCGCGAGGTCAATGCCGCCGACCTGAGGATCGGCCAGGTCGTCGTGGTGCGACCGGGCGACCGGATTCCCGCCGATGGGCGGATCGTCGAAGGAACGTCATCCATTGATGAATCACCAGTGACCGGCGAATCGGTGCCCAAGAGCAAGACCCTGGACGAGCCGGTGTTTGCCGGATCGATCAACAATGATGCTGTGCTTCGCATCGAGGTTACCAGGGCGCCCGAGGACAATACCATCGCTCGAATCATCCGCCTGGTGGAAGAAGCACAGGAAGCCCGTGCGCCCACCGAGCGCTTTATTGATCGCTTCAGCCGTATCTATATGCCGGTTGTGGTTGGTATCGCGATACTTGTTGCGATCATTCCTCCGCTGTTTTTCGGCGGCGTCTGGAGTGAATGGACATACCGGGCCCTGGCGCTGCTGTTGATTGGTTGCCCGTGTGCGCTGGTGATTTCGGTGCCGGCTTCTATCGCTTCGTCGCTATCTACCGGCGCACGCCGAGGCCTGTTGCTCAAGGGAGGAGCGGTGATCGAATCCACCGCCAGATCCAGTCTCGTCACCTTCGACAAGACCGGTACCCTGACTGCTGGCAAACCGGTCGTTACCGATGTACTACCGGCTTCCGATGACTATGATGAGGCCAGCGTTATCAGCCTGGCCGCCAGCGTCGAGGGCGGGTCCAGTCATCCGCTCGCCGAGGCCGTGCTGACGCATGCCGAATCGCGCCAGATCAAGGTTTCTCAGGTGTCGGGCGCACGGGTGATTGCGGGCCATGGTGTCGAAGCAAACGTTGACGGCGTTCGCAGCTATGTCGGCTCGCCACGCTACGCCGAGGGTCAGGGTGTACTGACAGAGGCGATGAAGACCCGGCTTGCAGCGTTGGAGGAGCAGGGCAAGACGGCCGTTGTGGTGTTCCGGGAAGGCGCAATCATCGGGCTGATCGCGATGCGCGACGAGCCGCGTGCCGATGCTGCCCAGGGCATCAGGGACCTTCAGGCGCTTGGCGTCCGCTCGGTGATGCTGACCGGCGACAACCCGCGTACGGCCAGGGCCATTGCCGGTCCGCTGAACATTGAGTTCCAGGCGGGGCTGCTGCCTGACGACAAGGTTACTGCGATCAAGGGCATGGTCGCCAGGGACAGGGTGATCATGGTGGGGGACGGAATCAACGACGCCCCTGCTCTGGCCACCGCCCACGTCGGCGTGGCCATGGGGTCAGGCACTGATGTCGCCCTGGAAACAGCCGATGGTGCCTTGCTGCGTAATCGCGTGACCGACATAGCGACCATGATTCGTCTGGCTCGCGCCACCATGAACAATATTCGCCAGAATATCACCATCGCGCTGGGCCTGAAGGCGGTTTTCCTGTTGACGACTGTGTTCGGCCTGACCGGCCTGTGGGTAGCCATCATGGCGGATACCGGTGCGACGGTACTGGTGACGCTGAATGCCCTGCGCCTGTTACGCTTCGAGAACCGGCAGGGCCCGACGCACGGCGGTGGCGCCTCCGTCAGGGCGGCGCCGGAAAGCCTGGCCAGGTCGCCCTCGCCGGCGAACGTTTGACGGTCAGTGCGTGACGCAAACGCCGACGTATCACGGCCCTCGACGGCCCAACGGGCCGCTGCGGGTGGCGATTGGCCTGGTAAGCCTTCAAAATTCTGCGACGAAGGCCTTGACCTTAAAGGGGACTTTAAGGATAGGGTTTGTTCCGGAATGAGGGTCACACCCAAAGCAAAGGAGAATGAAGCGATGACATTACAACTTGGAGAAACCGCTCCCGATTTCACCGTGGAATCCACTGAAGGAAATATCAGGTTTCACGAGTGGCTCGGAAATGATTGGGCCGTCTTGTTCTCGCACCCCGCCGACTACACGCCGGTCTGTACCACTGAGCTCGGCGCCTTCGCCAAGCGTAAGGACGAATTCGCGAGGCGGGGTGTCAAGCTGATCGGGGTGTCTGTCGACCCGCTCGATTCCCATAAGGGCTGGGCGAAGGACATTGAGAAAACCCAGGGCACAGGGCTTAATTTCCCTCTCCTGGCGGACAAGGATCAGGTTGTTGCAGACCTTTACGGCATGATCCACCCGAAAGCCGACCCCAAGGTGACCGTTCGTACGGTGTTCGTTATCGATTCGGCGAAAAAAATCCGTCTGATGCTGACGTATCCACCCAGTACCGGTCGTAATGTAGACGAGATCCTCAGAGTCATTGATTCACTTCAGTTGACCGACAACCACAAAGTGGCCACGCCGGTTGACTGGAAAAATGGTGAGGATGTGATCATCGTTCCGTCACTTTCCGCTGACGAGGCCAAAGCACGCTTTCCTGAAGGCTGGGATGAGCAGACCCCGTATTTACGGGTTGTCCGTCAACCGGGACGGAAGCAATAAGGGTTCGCCAATAATGAGCCGCGGGTGCTGGTGCTCAGCACCCTGTGGTACTTACCGACACAGAATCAGGACAGTCAATGCTCAAGTATCCGGAAATTGATCCAATAGCGATCTCGCTCGGTCCACTGAAGGTCCATTGGTATGGTCTGATGTACGTTGTCGGTTTTCTGGCGGCCTGGTGGCTTGCGCGTCGTCGGGCTCATCGACTGGGCTTGACGTCAGACGAAGTTGAAACATTGATTTTCTATTGCGCGATGGGTGTCATTCTCGGTGGCCGGTTGGGGTATGCGTTTTTTTACGGCTTTGACAGGCTGGCGGAAAATCCGCTCTGGCTGTTCAAAATCTGGGAAGGGGGCATGAGCTTTCACGGAGGTCTGACCGGCGTCCTGATTGCAGCTATCGTGTTTGCTCGCAAGCAGAATCTTCATTTTTTCCAGCTCACAGACTTTATTGCGCCCCTGGTGCCGATCGGTCTGGGGGCAGGACGCATTGGCAACTTTATCAATCACGAACTCCCGGGGCGGGTCAGTGATGTGCCCTGGGCCATGCTTTTCCCTAATCCCAATATGGGAACGGCACCACGACATCCGTCGTCACTGTATGAATTTGCGCTGGAAGGTGTTGTGCTTTTTGGCGTGTTGTGGTGGTTCTCAAGCCAATCTCGCCGGACTGGTTCAACATCGGGCCTGTTTCTGTTGCTCTATGGGTTTTTCCGCTTTGGTGTCGAGTTTTTCCGCCTTCCGGACCCACAACTGGGGTTCATCGCGTTTGGCTGGATGACCATGGGCCAACTGTTGACCTTGCCGATGATCCTGGGCGGTTTTGTATTAATTGCCTGGTCAAGGTACCAGCCAATCGCTGACGCAAAGCTGGCGAAGGCCTGATTCAGGGTCGTCTGCGTCCCGCGTGGGCCCCACCCGCCGCGGGACATTGAGCGTGCGGTCGCCGGAGACAGACAATGACAACGGCCTTTTCGAGGATTTCTGGCAACTACGACGATCTTTGGCTTTTGACCGATAACTACCGGGACTGGATGCTGGAGAAGCTTCTGGAGCATTTGAAAATGCAAACCGACAGTCGATTTGCAGATCTGGGCGGTGGAACCGGTATCTTTACACACCTCCTCAGTCGGGCAGTACCGCTGGAGCCTCAAGCGATATGCGTGGATCCCTCCGCCGCCATGCTCCTGAATGCCGCAAAGTACAGTGGCGTCCGGACCTGTTGTGCCTCTGCTGAAGCGTTCCTTGAACCAAAAGTGCAACTGGATCGGATACTGGTCAAAGAATCCATCCACCACATCCGCGATCGTCGGAGTTTCTGGAGAAAAGTGCGTTCAAGTTTGCGGCCAAACGGTCGCGTTCTTGTGGTGACTCGGCCCAGTCTGCCTGAGTTTCCCTTTTTCGAACGGGCGATGGCTGCCTTTGCAGCGAGTCAGCCGGAGCTTGACATACTTCTCGGTGAAATAGCCGACGCCGGTCTAAGCGCTGTGACAAACACTGAGGAGCACCCTGTGATCATCTCAAGGGAGCGCTGGTATGCCATGCTTCGGGCAGGATTCATGTCGAGCCTGGCGATTTTTACGCCTGCTGACATCGAGCAGGGTATTCTGGAAATTGACCGTCAACTGGAGGGGGATCCGATTCGGTTCTCCGATCGTTTGTTCTTCGTGGTGGTCGAGCACCCGACGTCATGAGCAGGCACCTCTGGTAAACCAGGCACATGGACAATGCCCCCTGACAGGGGGCATCGCGGTCACACAATCATGCCAGGTCGGCCCGGCCTAGCCAGAGACCGGTCAGGTCCTGTCTCAGTTCCGGATCGATTCCACGGGTGTTGAGGTAGTCGAGCAACACCACGGCCACTGGTTCAATGGCCATCCGGTTGAGTCCGGTGGATTCGAGTGAATAGTACAAGCCCTGTCGTGAAGCGATTGCCGTCACCGGTGTACCGGCGGCGCCTTCCTGAAGCAGCTTCTGAATGTCCTGGATGGCTTCCACCGAGTCCATGGCCGCCGTGGGAAGCTGCCCACGGGCATAACCAAGCAGGGAGGCGACTGCACCGGCGGATTCCTGACGGGTAATACCCAACTGCTGGCGCATGCCGCTGGCCAGGTCGACCGCCTCTCCTGCGACCTCCAGTTCTTCGTCCGGCATGGATTCGATCCGTCCTGTACTGATATTCAACTGCTGGGCGGTGGCGGCTGATCCCAGCAGGTAAAAGCTGGAAACGATGAGAAAACGGCGCACGAGCTTGCTCATTGAAAATGCTCCCTGAAGACAGTTGTGCCCAACGTATCCGGAGCCCGGGAAGCCGGAGTCTGATACACCAAACCGTTGGGAACGGGTTGATCCGGAACTCAGTCTAGCGTTAACGCTTGGCCGAATAACAGTGACAAAATTGACATCTGGAGGGGGAGAAAAGACCGCGTGCCGGACGACACGCGGTGCGGGAAGGAGGCCTACTTGAGCTGGTCGCGGATCAGCTTCTTGTTGATTTTGCCCACGCTGGTTTTCGGGATGTCGTCGACAAAATCAATCTGTTGCGGGATGGCCCATTTGTTGATTTCGCCGGTGTCCACAAACTGCTGCAGGTGTGTCTGGATCGAGGCGATATCCACGCTTTCACCCGGCTTGAGCACCACCATGGCGTGTGGCCGTTCCCCCCATTTCTCGTCCGGTACACCGACCACCGCAGCGCCCGCCACGCCGGGATGCTGGCTGATGAGGTTTTCCAGGTCCAGCGATGACAGCCACTCCCCGC
>JASBRL010000104.1 GCA_030149475.1 Marinobacter sp. | reverse complement strand
TACGCCCGCTCTGCCGGCGCGTTCGACGTGCTGGACCAGGCCCGGGTGGTCGGCACCCTGGGTGAGGCGCTGGATGACTGTGTACTGGTCATGGGGACCAGTGCGCGCGGGCGAAAGGTTCCCTGGCCAGTATTGCCGCCGCCGGATGCTGCCACGCAGGTTCTGGATACAACCCCCCTGGGCCGGGTCGCCTTGGTGTTCGGGCGTGAAAATCACGGCTTGAGCAATGAAGAACTACAGCGTTGTCACTATCATATCCACATTCCGTCAAACCCGGCCTATAGCTCTCTGAACCTGGCTATGGCAGTTCAGGTCATGTGTTATGAGCTGCGCATGTGTTACCTCAAGCGTCAGCAGTGTTCGCACGGGGAGAGCCAATTGAACGCCATGGTTTCACCTCAGGATCCAGGTTGGGGTACGCCCCTGGCTTCGATTCGCGATGTGGAGGGGTTCTTTGCCCACCTGGAAACAGTGCTGGCGGAGATCGATTTCCATCGCAAAGATCAGCCACGGCAATTAATGACCCGGCTGCGGCGCCTGTTTCAGCGTGCGCACCCGGACCAGATGGAGATCAATATTCTGCGCGGTGTCCTGTCGGCAGTGCAGAAGGCCAGCGCGAACAGTCATCATGACCAGTCTGAGCGCGGAGCGTCACAGGCATCACCGGAGCGAGAATAGGACGGGGGATTCATGTTCAGGCAGTTGAAAGAGGACATAGACAGTGTATTTGCCAGGGACCCCGCGGCCCGCAATACTCTGGAAGTTCTGACCAATTACCCGGGGCTGCACGCGCTGATGGCTCATCGCGCCGCCAGCTGGTTGTGGCGAGCCGGCTGGAAGTGGCTGGCACGGACAGTGTCAACCCTGGCAAGGTGGCTGACTGGCATCGAAATTCATCCCGGGGCTACAATCGGGCGCCGCTTCTTTATTGATCACGGTATGGGTGTGGTGATTGGTGAGACCACGGTTATCGGTGATGATGTGACCCTTTACCAGGGGGTGACGCTGGGCGGTACGAGCTGGCAGAAAGGCAAGCGTCACCCCACCCTGGGCGATGGTGTTGTCGTGGGCGCCGGGGCGAAGATTCTGGGCCCCTTTGACGTGGGTGAGGGCGCCAAGATCGGGTCCAACGCAGTGGTTACCAAAGCGGTGCCGGATTTTGCAACAGTTGTGGGTATTCCCGGACGGGTCGTGGTCAGGCGCGGTGAACCCCGGGCGGCATCAGAGGGCGCTCGTGCCAGGTTTGATGCCTATGGGGTAACCGCCGACATGCCGGACCCGTTTGCGCGCTCGGTGCACAAGCTCGTTGAGCATATTAACGCCATGGATGCCAGGCTTGAGGCCATGGCAGGCGCTCTGTGCAAGCTGGACCCGGACTATTGCGACAAGCTGGTGCCCCCGCTCGGTGACGACGACGCTGAGCTGTCGGATGACCGCTCGAGCGCTCAGGTCAGGGCGTCGAAGGACGGCGGATCGGAGTCCGCCGGCACCGGACGAGCCGGGAATACTTGACTGATTTGGTGGGTCTATTCATACTTGATACTCAATCCTTTATTTGCGCAACGCCTGGGCGGACATTATGCGACTGACCACCAAAGGCCGGTATGCGGTAACGGCAATGCTTGATCTGGCGCTCCACTCGGAAGAGGGGCCTGTAAGTCTTGCCGAAATCTCCAGTCGCCAGGGTATATCGCTATCGTATCTGGAGCAGCTGTTTTCCCGTCTCCGGCGCGAGAAGCTGGTGGTGAGTGTGCGTGGTCCCGGTGGTGGTTACCGGCTGGGTCGTGGCCATGATCAGGTGTTTATTGCAGAGGTGGTTGATGCGGTCAATGAGTCGCTCGACACCACCCGGTGCAAGAATCATGGAGACTGTCAACAGGGAGAGAAGTGTCTCACCCATCATCTGTGGTCGGATCTTAGCGAACAGATCCACGGGTTCCTGAGCAGTATCAGCCTTGCGGATCTGATGAAAAAGCGAGAAATTCAGGCTGTTGCTGAGCGCCAGAACAGCCAGCACAACCAGCGCAAAGCGCAAACCATCAACACCGAGCGTCTGTCCGACCAGGCGCCAGCCTGACAGACTGTGGAGCTATGAAAACACCCGTCTACCTCGATTACGCTGCAACAACGCCGGTCGACCCCCGCGTGGCTGACGTGATGATGCGCCATCTCACCCTCGATGGTGTATTTGGTAATCCCGCTTCCAGAACCCATGGTTATGGCTGGCAGGCGGAAGCGGCCGTTGAGCAGGCCCGCCGCCAGGTCGCCGGACTGATCCACTGCGATCCCCGTGAAATCGTCTGGACATCCGGGGCAACCGAAGCCGACAACCTGGCTATCAAAGGGGTTGCGTCGCAGTTCGGGCATCCTCACATCATCACCTCGTCCATCGAGCACAAAGCGGTTATCGACACATGCAGTTGGCTGGAGCAGCACGGTTGTGAAGTGACCTGGCTGTCACCGGCGCCGACCGGTGAGATTTCCGTAGCCCAGGTACTGGATGCTCTGACCGATCGCACGGTGCTGGTGTCGCTCATGATGGTCAATAATGAGTTGGGTACGCTCAATGACATTGCAGCCATCGGTGCATTGTTGCGGGAGCGGGGTGTCCTGTTTCATGTCGATGCCGCCCAGGCAGCGGGCAAGACCAGGATCGATGTCGCCGGGATGCCGGTTGATCTCATGTCGCTGTCCGGACATAAAGTCTATGGGCCCAAGGGGATAGGCGCTCTGTATATCCGGCGGTCCCCCGATGTGCGTGTTGACGCCATGATCCACGGAGGTGGTCATGAGCGTGGTATGCGTTCCGGGACCCTGCCGACTCATCAGATCGTGGGGATGGGTACAGCGTTCGAACTGGCAGATGAGGGGCTCGAGGAAGAACAGGCACGCCTCGAGGCACTGCGTCAGCAGTTGCTGGCAGGCCTGGAATCGTTGCCAGGCGTGACACTCAACGGCGACGGTGCGCATCGTGTACCCGGGATTGTGAACCTGGGTTTTGACGGTGTTGACGCCGAGTCGCTGATGCTCGGGTTGCGGGATCTGGCGGTGTCGTCCGGCTCTGCCTGCGCGTCTGCCACACTGTCACCGTCTTATGTTCTCAAGAATATCGGGTTGACGGACCAGCAGGCCCATCGCTCCCTGCGCCTGTCGTTAGGGCGTTTTACGACGTCTGAGGAAATCGGATTTGCGGCCTCCCGGATTGTCGAAGCGGTTACCCGCCTGCGCTCGGTTCGACGTACCGTCGCCTGACTGGTGTCCCGTCTGGTTTCCTTTGGTAGGAAGTTGACGTCCGACTGCGTATAATCCCGGGTCTGAATTTCCACTCTGAAACCAATCTGGAGAAAAACCATGTCGAACGAGCGCACGCTGTCCATCATCAAGCCCGATGCGGTTGCCAAAAACGTGATCGGCGAGATCTACAGCCGCTTCGAGAAGGCCGGTTTGGCGATTGTGGCAGCCAGGATGATGCACCTGACCCAGGAGCAGGCAGAAGGGTTTTACGCCGAGCACAAAGAGCGCCCGTTTTTCGCGGACCTGGTTGCTTTCATGACCTCGGGCCCGGTTGTGGTTCAGGTTCTGGAAGGTAACGGTGCCATTCTGAAAAACCGTGATCTGATGGGAGCTACCAACCCGAAAGAAGCTGACGCCGGAACCATTCGCGCTGATTTCGCCGCGTCGATCGACGCCAACGCCGTTCACGGTTCTGATTCAGCGGCCTCCGCTGAGCGTGAAATTGCCTATTTCTTCAACGACAACGAAATTTGCCCCCGCGGCTGATTTCTCCGGGTGCTGACCGGTGGGGCCGCTGGCTTCGCTGGTTGTGCGCCCATTGATATTCCGACCGAGGTTTTGCCATGACCGCCCCCGCCCCGAAAACCAATTTGCTGGGAATGCCCAAGGCCCGGCTGGAGGCTTTCTTTGAGTCGATGGGTGAGAAGCGATTCCGGGCGACCCAGGTTCTTCAATGGATTCATCAGCGTGGTGCTGACGACTTCGATCAGATGACCAATATGAGCAAGCTGTTACGCGACCGGCTGAAGGAGGTCGCTGAAATTCGCGGGCCGGAAGTGGTGTTTGATGAAACCTCGAAGGATGGTACCCGCAAATGGGTCATGCGCATGGATAGCGGCAACAGCATTGAAACGGTGCTGATCCCGGATGGCCAGCGTGGCACACTCTGCGTGTCATCGCAGATTGGCTGCAGCCTCGATTGTACCTTCTGTTCAACGGGCAAGCGCGGCTTCAATCGCAACCTGACGGCTGCGGAAATTATTGGCCAGGTATGGGTAGCACGCAAGGCCTTCATGCCATTCGAACCAGGCCCGGATCGCCCGATTACCAACGTAGTGATGATGGGGATGGGCGAGCCGCTGCTCAATTTTGACAATGTGGTCGATGCCATGGACCTGATGATGGAAGATCTGGCCTATGGCATTTCCAAACGTCGTGTGACGCTGAGTACCTCTGGAGTGGTTCCGGCTCTGGATCGGTTGGGGGAGGTTACTGATGTTTCACTGGCAATTTCACTCCATGCACCGAATGATGAGCTTCGGAACCAACTGGTTCCATTGAATAAAAAATATCCGATTGCCGAACTGCTTGCCGCAACGCGCCGTTACCTCGCACGGTTGCCGGACAAGCGCAAGGTAACGATCGAGTACACGGTGATTGAAGGGATGAACGACAAACTTGAGCACGCTCGTGAGTTGGTTGTTCTGCTGCGTGGCTTGCCATGTAAAATCAATCTGATACCGTTTAATCCGTTTCCCGAAAGTGATTTCCGTCGCCCGCGGATATCGGCAACCCGTCGATTCCAGTCAATACTCAATGAGGCGGGTTATATTTCGACCATTCGCACCACGCGGGGGGATGATATCGATGCCGCTTGCGGTCAACTGGTCGGTCAGTTTGAAGATCGCACACGGCGAAGTCAGAGGTATATCCCGGTTCACCAGATGACACCGTAATTATCTCCCTCACTAACAGGACAGCGAACGTGCCATACCCCAAAATGCCCGAGTTGAGTAAACTGCTGGCCACCCTGGCTCTGGTGGTTTCACTGGCGGGGTGTGTGACCACAACGAACAGTCCGTTTGCCCGCGAGGCCGACAAAGTCAAGGCGGTCAGGAATTACGTTCAGTTGGCAACCGCCTACATAGCCCAGGGCAATTTTGACAGGGCTCGCTCCCATCTCGACCGGGCACTTGCTATTAATCCGGACAGTGCGCCGGCATTGGCCACAATGGGGCTGGTGCATCAACGAAACGGTGAGTCGCAACTGGCCGAAGAGTCGTTCAAGCAGGCGCTCTCCGAAGATTCAGGGTATACCCGTGGGCATGTTTACTATGGCGCCTTCCTCTACAGCGAGGGCCAGTATGAAAAGGCGCGTCAGCAATTTGCAATTGCCTCGGAAGATACCGGCTATGAAGAACGCGCATCGGTTTTTTATAATATGGGCCGTATTGAAGTCCGTCTTGGTAACGACAGGAAGGCGGTTTCCGCCTTTGAACGCAGCGTAAAACTGAGTCGTGGGGATCCGCGTTATCTGCTTGCCTTGTCGACGACGCTGGTACAGATCGGAGATTACGACTCCGCAGCGGCCTACTACAACCGGCTCACGGAACTGATGCGGCACGATCCAAAGTTGAGTCACTCCCCGGAAAGCCTTTTAACCGGAATCCGTATTGCGCGACATTTCCAGAATCACGATGTGGAATCCAGTCTTGCCCTGTTGCTGAGGAACCAATACCCGAATTCAGACCAATATCAACAATATAAGGTGCTGATAGCCAATGACGAGTGAAGAGACTCCGCAACCGCAGACTGAACAGATGCCAACGCCGGGTTTTGTCGGGCAGCAGTTGCGCAAAAGCCGTGAAGCGGCCGGTCTCTCGGTGGTACAGGTGGCCGACAGCCAGCATTTGCGAGCGTCTGTCATTCAGGCGATTGAAAGCGGCGACTACCAACAGATCGATAGTGAACTGTTCCTCAAAGGCTATGTCCGGGCCTACGCCGATCAAGTGGGTCTGGATCCGGATCGGCTGATGAGGCTCCTCGATGAGGAGCTTGAGCCGATTCGCCGTCGACGTGACGAGGCAATCGAAGCAAATCCGTTGTACGATATAGAGCAACGCAAACGCCAGAAAAAGCGGATTGCTCGGGGTGTCGTGGCGACGTTGCTGATATTGGCGCTGGTATTTCTTGGTTGGCGCATCCATGAAAATCGCTCAAGCGGCGAGGTACCGGCCAGTGGTCCCGGGATTGGAGCCTCACAACCCGGCTCCGAGCCTGCGGCGGCGGACACGGCAAACCTGACCGACCTGGGCAGCAGTACCGATATGACCGCACCGGTGGCAACATCGGAGCCTGGTGCGGTCACGCCGGATGCTGATCTCGCGGGCGATACAGCGACCGCGCCGAAGGCTGAGTCGTCGGTCCAGGCTCAACCGCCGGTTACCGCCGGCCAGCCCGCAGGTGCTCCGCCAGGGCCGGAGACCGGAGCGACGGCCCCCGACCAGCCGATAGCCTCCGCTAGCGGCGGCGCCGAGCTGGGTGGGGGTGTATCACAGCCGGTACCGCTTGATGATGGCATTGTGAGGCTGAAAGTCAGTTTTTCCGGTAAATGCTGGGTACAGGTGACCGATGGGCGTGGACGTACGATACTGGCCTCTCTGAAGACCGCTGGGGACCAGGTGAACATCACCGGAGCGCCCCCTTTGAAAGTCATCTTTGGCGCAACCAGTGCGGTATCGGACATTGAATTTGATGGCCATCCGGTGGACATGTCCAGATTCCGTGTAGTCAACAACCGGGCGGAATTTACGCTCGGCCAATAGCCTCGAAAATGTAATGAATCCCTATTGCAGGTTTGGTTAGAAGTTTATGAAGCAGGAATCCCCGATTAAAAGACGTCAGTCTCGTCAGATTATGGTAGGTAATGTGGCCGTGGGCGGTGATGCGCCGATTGCGGTCCAGAGCATGACCAACACCGATACGTGCGACGTAGACGCGACCGTGGCCCAGATCGAGGCACTGCAGCAGGCCGGTGCCGACATTGTGCGGGTTTCAGTCCCCACGATGGACGCCGCCGATGCGTTTGGCCAGATCCGTGCGCGGGTATCGTTACCGCTGGTTGCCGACATTCACTTCGATCATAAAATTGCCCTGAAGGTCGCTGAACTGGGTGTTGACTGCCTGAGAATCAATCCGGGCAACATCGGACGTGAAGATCGTGTGAGTGCGGTGATCAGTTCTGCCCGTGACAAAAATATCCCCATTCGCATCGGTGTCAATGCCGGCTCGCTGGAGAAAGAACTGCAGCGCAAATACGGTGAACCCACGCCGGAGGCGCTGGTCGAGTCGGCCATGCGTCATATCGATATTCTTGATCGCCATGACTTTCAGAACTTCAAAGTCAGTCTGAAGGCATCGGAAGTGTTTATGACGGTTGCTGCATACCGACAGATTGCCAGCCAGATCGACCAGCCTCTGCACCTTGGAATTACCGAGGCGGGAGGGTTTCGCTCGGGCACGGTGAAGTCGTCCATCGGGCTGGGCATGCTGCTGATGGATGGTATTGGCGATACCATACGGGTATCACTGGCAGCGGACCCCATCCAGGAAGTGAAAGTTGGCTTCGATATCCTCAAGAGTCTGAGGCTGAGAAGCCGAGGCATCAATTTCATTGCCTGCCCGAGCTGTTCCCGGCAGAACTTTGATGTCATCCAGACCATGAATGACCTCGAGGCCCGGTTGGAGGACGTCAACCAACCGCTTGACGTTGCCATCATTGGCTGCATTGTCAATGGGCCAGGAGAGGCCAGGGAAGCCGACATCGGGCTCACCGGTGGCAGTCCGAAAAATCTGTTTTACCTCGCGGGACGACCTAACCAGAAGCTTGAGAATGCAAGCCTGACTGATGATCTTGAACGGCTCATCCGGGAAGAGCTTGGTCGCCGCAAAGAGCAGGAAGACAGCATCATCGCCCGCTCCGAGACCTGAGTACGCGTAGTCGATAACCAGCCGAAGCGGGGAACGTTGGCCCTGGGGTCGGCGGTCGAAACGAGCGTCCGTGACAAAGATTAAGGTTTAAACTTGGCTAAAATTCAGGCAATCCGCGGGATGAATGACATCCTGCCCGACCAGACTCCGGTATGGCAATTCTTTGAAGAGACCGTTCGCCGGGTGCTCCGCAGTTACGGCTATCAGGAAATCAGGATGCCGGTGGTTGAGCAGACTGATCTGTTCAAGCGGTCCATTGGAGAAGTTACCGATATCGTTGAAAAAGAGATGTATACATTCAACGATCGCAATGGTGACAGTCTGACGCTGAGACCCGAGGGAACCGCCGGATGTGTTCGCGCGGCGGAAGAACACGGCCTCTTGTTCAACCAGTCCCGTCGTCTCTGGTATACCGGCCCGATGTTCCGACATGAGCGTCCGCAGAAAGGCCGCTATCGTCAGTTTCAACAGGTGGGGGTAGAGTGTTTTGGCATGGCAGGTCCGGATATCGACGCGGAACTGCTTTTGCTCACCGCGCGGCTCTGGGAGCAACTCGGCCTCGGGTCCCATACCCGGCTGGAGATCAATTCCATTGGCTCGGCGGAAGCCCGGCGGACTTACCGGGATGCGCTGGTTGAGTACCTGAATGTTTTTCGGGCTGAGCTGGACAGTGACAGTCAGCGTCGGCTGACGACCAATCCATTGCGGATACTGGACAGCAAAAGTCCGGAGACCCGGAGGATATTGGCCGGCGCACCATGCCTCGATGCTTTTCTTGATGAGGACTCCCGGGAGCATTTCAGTCGTCTGCGGCAGTTGCTCGACAGTGCGGGGGTCGCCTATACGGTAAATTCAGGCCTGGTGCGTGGACTGGATTATTATGGCAAAACGGTCTTCGAGTGGATTACCGACAGCCTCGGAGCCCAGGGAACGGTCTGCGCAGGCGGCCGTTACGACGGTCTGGTGGAGCAGTTAGGTGGCAAACCGACACCTGCAGTCGGCTTCGCCATGGGCGTTGAACGCCTGATCCTGATGCTGGAAACTCTGGAACTGGTCCCCGAGCACGTTAATGGCAACGCCGATGTTTACATCACCGCTATGGGTGAGCAGGCGGTTGCGGCCTCCCTGTCCATCGGTCAGTCGCTGCGTGAGCGTCTACCCGGGCGGGTTGTCGTAACACACTGCGGAGGCGGCAGTTTCAAGAGTCAGATGAAAAAGGCAGATCGCAGCGGCGCCCAGGTTGCGATTATTCTTGGCGATAATGAAATCGCGGCAGGCACTGCGTCGGTGAAGTCGCTGAGGTCGGATCAGGCCCAGCAGTCGGTGAAGCAGGATCAGTTGGCGGAAACCCTGATAGCAATACTTTAAACGGCCGGCATTAATGCCTGGCCGGACAATTTTTGACAACCTACACGACAAAGCCCCATGCAGGAGTCATCATGGCTGAGATGCGGACCGAAGAAGAGCAGATTGAGGCGATCAAACACTGGTGGAAGAAGAACGGCACATCGCTGTTGATCGGGATCGGTGCCGCGCTGATCATTGTCTTTGGCTGGCAAGCCTGGCAAAACCGGCAGGCTGAGCAGCGCAGTCTGGCGGCGGCGGAATTCACCAGTCTGCTTAGTGCACTCAATACCGATGACAAGGAAAAGCAAATGGATACCGTTCAGTACACGGTGTCCCAGTTGCAGGACAAGTATGAAGACAGTGCCTATGCACTTTACGGCACTCTGATTCTGGCCAAACAGCAATTGCTGACGCAGGACAAGCCCGCCGCCGCTATCGAGTCGTTGAAGTGGGCCATGGCCCGGGTCAAGGAGGGTAGTGCGCTGGCACCGGTCGTGCGGCACCGTCTGGCTCAGGCCGAATTGTCAGCCGGGCGCTATGATGACGCGCTGGCTACCGTACGTGGCGCCGGCCAGTCCGACGCATTCAACGCTATGTTTGCGGAGCTTGAGGGCGATATCCTGTTGGCCAAGGGCGAACGGGACGGGGCTGTGGCGGCGTATCGGAAAGCCAGTCAGGCCAACGGATCGAATCGCAACGGCGTACTGGAGCTGAAAATGTCAGACCTGGGTATCGGGGAGGGCGCCTGATGGGGCTGTGCAACTCCAGGGCAGCACTGCTGCTGCTCGGGGCCGCCTTTCTGGTGGCGGCCGCGGGATGTAGTACCAACGAGCCGTTCGAAGAGCCGGCCCCGCTTCCGGAGGTCGTTAATTCGGTGAGCCTGGATGAGGTCTGGAGTACCTCGGTGGGTGACGGTTATGACGACGAATACCTGCATCTGCAACCGTTGGTCACCGCCAGCAACCTGTACGCAGTTTCAGCGGATGGTGAGTTTGTGTCCGTCGATCCGGAATCCGGCAAGCGCCAGTGGGAGCGTGACCTGGATCGCCGGATCAT
This sequence comes from Marinobacter sp., assembly GCA_030149475.1. Lineage (GTDB taxonomy): Bacteria > Pseudomonadota > Gammaproteobacteria > Pseudomonadales > Oleiphilaceae > Marinobacter. Next base: position 51,787 of record JASBRL010000104.1, on the reverse strand, counting down.
GGCCGGTGTTGGCGGTGACAGCCAGAACCTGTATCTGGTGTCCGATAATGCCCGGTTGATCGCCTACAACCGTAAGGATGGCACGGCGGAGTGGGATGCCAGTCTGCCAAATGAAGTACTGGCCCCGCCACAGTCCAACGGCGTCATCGTGATTGCGCAGACCATTGACGGGAAGGTTGTCGCGTTCGACGTCCGGACCGGTGAAAAGAAATGGCAGTATGACGGTGTTGTTCCGGCGTTGACGATACGGGCTACGGCGGCGCCTCTGGTGGGCGATAAAGTGGTGCTTGTGTCCTTTGCCAATGGCCAGATGTTTGCGCTTTCGACAGACACCGGGCAGCCAGTCTGGCAGTATACGGTGGGCGAACCAAAGGGCAGGACCGAACTGGAGCGACTGGTGGATGTCACCAGCCAGCCTGTAATCGTTGATACGGCGGCTATTATTACCGGGTATCAGGGAAAGCTGGCAGCCGTTGATCTGCGCAACGGCCAGGAAATCTGGAGCCGGCCCATGTCCAGTTTCCGGTCACCGGCCATCGCCGGAGGTAATGTGTTTGTAGCCAGGTCCAACGGTGATGTGGTCGCCGTGGACGGCAGCACACGCAAGATTATCTGGACGCAGGACAAACTCGCGTGGCGGCAACTGACGCAGCCACTGGTAGCGGGCAAGTACCTCGTGGTGGGCGATTTTGAAGGCTACTTGCACGTGCTCTCCCTCGACAATGGTACATTCCAGGGGCGGCTGGAGTTCGACAGTGACGGTTTAAGAGCGCCATTACAACGGTGGCGGGATCTGATTATTGTCTACGGCAACGGTGGTCATCTTGCGGCGCTGAAACTGAAAACGGACCAATAAGTAGCCCCCGGACAGCAGCCCGGTCCCAGCCATCGTTATTGAAGGCTGCGTCGGCAACTCAGGGGCGGCTTCAAAAATCACGACCAGGGTGACCGGGAGGCTGCCCTGGTTTTCCTTTACCAGTGGAACACTATGACACCCGTTATTGCCCTGGTCGGACGACCGAATGTCGGCAAATCAACCCTGTTCAACCAGATGACCCGGTCGCGGGATGCCCTGGTTGCTGATTTTCCGGGGTTGACTCGTGATCGCAAATACGGCGAGGGCCAGTATGAAGGTCAGCGATTCATTGCCATTGATACCGGCGGTCTCACCGGTGATGGGGCCGGGCTGGATGCGGAGATGGCCCGGCAGTCGTTATTGGCCATTGAGGAGGCAGACATTGTACTGTTTCTGGTGGACGGTCGTGCTGGCCTCACCGCCGGCGACGAACTGATCGCCGCGCAGCTCCGCCGCAGCGGCAAGTCCGCCCATCTCGTGGTCAACAAGACCGACGGTATGGACCCGGACGTGGCCACCAGTGATTTCTTCAGTCTCGGTTTCGACTCCGTTTATCAGATAGCGGCGTCCCACAACCGTGGCATCCGTTCATTGCTGGAAGCCTTGCTGCCGTCAGCAGACGAAATGGAAGCCCAGGATCGGGCTGACCGTTATCCGGGTATCCGGATCGGTATTGTCGGTCGTCCCAATGTGGGCAAGTCCACCCTGGTCAACCGCATGCTCGGTGAAGAGCGCGTGGTCGTGTACGACATGCCGGGAACGACCCGTGACAGTATCTATATTCCTTACGAGCGCCAGGGGCAGACCTACACGCTGATCGATACGGCGGGCGTTCGCCGTCGCAAGCATGTGAAGGAAACGGTCGAAAAGTTTTCCATTATCAAGACGCTCAAGGCGATTGATGATGCCCATGTGGTGATTCTGGTGATTGATGCCCGTGAAGGTCTGGTGGACCAGGACCTTCACCTGATTGGTTTCGTGCTGGATGCCGGCAGATCTCTGGTGGTGGCGGTCAATAAGTGGGATGGCATGGACCCGGAAGACCGTGCTCGAGTCAAGGAACAGGTCAGACGTCGCCTTGATTTTCTCGACTACGCTGACAAGCATTACATTTCGGCTCTTCACGGTTCCGGTGTGGGGGTGATGTATGAGTCGGTGAATGAGTGTTATGAATCATCGATGGCCAAGTGGCCGACCAATCGATTGACCATGATTCTCGAAGACGCTGTCGCCCAGCACCAGCCGCCACTGGTCAATGGTCGTCGCATCAAGCTCAGATATGCGCACCAGGGCGGCTCCAATCCGCCGGTTGTGGTGGTGCACGGAAATCAGACGGATTCTCTGCAGGGTGACTACAAACGTTATCTCGAGAATACGTTCCGTCGCGTACTGAAAGTCAAAGGAGCCCCCATACGCTTCGAATTCAGATCGAGCGAAAATCCGTTTGCGGGTCGGGTCAGTCGTCTGACCCCCAGGCAAAAAGTAAAAAAGGACCAGGACCTTAAGGAAGGGCGTCGACCCAAATCGAGAAAACCACGTATGAAGAGCAAAAAGGGCCATTGAGCACTCTCACTCTGCTCGGCGGTGGTGTCAGGAACGGGGCAGCCTGATATGGGAGTTGCTGTCAGTCGTCCACTGCCCGGTGATTGGTGCGCAGCCAGGTTTCGAACTCACTCTCAGGTGCCGGACGACTGTAGAAATACCCCTGTGCGAAATCGCAGTTTTCCTGATGCAGGAAGTGGGCCTGGGCTTCTTCCTCAACTCCTTCGGCTATCACGCTCATGCCCAGGCTGTGCGCCATGTTGATGATGGCCTTGACCAGTGCAGCGTCATCTTTCTCTCGGGTGACTTCGTGAATAAAGGACTTGTCGATTTTCAGGATGTCGAACGGGTAGCTTTTCAGATAGCTGAGTGCGGAGAATCCGGTTCCGAAGTCATCCACGGACAGCCGGACCCCGTGGCCGTCGAGGCGAGTCAGGATATGTGCGGTTTCAATGGTGTTGTCGAGAATCAGCCGTTCGGTTATTTCCAACTCGAGAAGGCCCGGCTCCAGCCCGGACTGTTCCAGTGCCTGGAATACTGTGTCGATAAAGCCCGGGTCGCGGAATTGGCGCGGTGACACATTCACTGCGATGCTGATGGACAGACCAGTAGACTCGCGCCAACGCACGGCGGCCCGGCATGCCTCGCCAAGTACCCATTCGCCGATAGGCGTGATCAGCCCGGTTTCCTCGGCCAGTGGTATAAATTTGTCAGGCATGACCATCCCCATGGTCGGGTTGTTCCAGCGGATCAGGGCCTCGGCTCCGACCGGCTTGCCGGATCCCGTTTCCACAATCGGCTGGTAATAGAGTTCGAACTCATTGAGTTCCTGGGCCCGGCGCAGCCTGGATTCGAGTTGCAGACGCTCGTGGGAGACTTCCTTCATCTCCGGAGCAAATAGCGCGTAGGCGCTTTTACCCTTGTTCTTGGCCTGGTACATCGCCGCATCAGCGTGCTGTAACAGACTGCCGCTGTTGTCGGAATCGACCGGATAGATGGCGATACCAATACTGGTGGTGACAAAAACTTCCTGACCGCTCACCAGAAAGGGAGCGACGAAGGTGTTCAGGATGCGGTCTGCGACCTGTTCAGCGGACTCGGGTCCGTTGAGCCCGGGCAGTATGACCAGAAATTCGTCACCACCAAGTCGCGCTACGGTGCTGGTCCCGCGCAGACAACTGGATATTCGCCGGGCAGCCTCGATCAGCAGGTTATCACCGGCATCGTGCCCCATGGTGTCATTGATGTGCTTGAAGTTGTCCAGGTCCAGAAACATCACCCCAACCAGGGTGGATTCACGCCGCGCATGAGCCAGGGCCAGCTTGAGGCGATCCAGGGCCAGCATACGATTGGGAAGGCCGGTCAGTATGTCGTAGTTGGCCTGGCGAAGAAGCTGCTGCTCGTAACGCTTACGGATACTGATGTCTTCGCCCAGGATCAGATAATTGCTGACCGTACCGTCAGACTGTTTGATCGGTGTTACCACAACCTGTTCCCAGAAACGCTCTCCGCCCTTGCGCACGCTGTTGACCTCGCCCTGCCACACGCCGACCCGCTGAACCTGCAGGCGGATGTTCTGCCAGAGGTGTCGGGTATCGTTCCGCGCCTTGCCACCGTCGATCAGTTGCCCAGGATGCTTCCCGATAATGTCCCGGGCCTGGTGACCGGTAAGCTGAGAAAATTTCTGATTGGCAAACTCTATTCGCCACTGTCTGTCGCATATCAGCACGGAGGAGGGGCTTTGCTCGATGGCCTTGGACAATTTACGAATTTCCGCCGCATCCTCTTCCTGACGACCGACATCCTGAAACAGGCGATTACGCATCTGGTTGATCGCGTCCGTTACCTGGGCCAACTCGTCCGTCCGGTTGATCTCGGTATCGGGCCGGTCGAGGGTCAGGGGCTGGTCAAGGTTGCTCAGGGAAAACCGACGGGCGTAGGCGGCCATGGCAGATAGGTGACGGGTTACGAAAAAGCGGAATATCCAGATAATCAGCACCGAAATGAAAAACGTTTTGAAGAACTGGGTGGTCAGGATAATCAGGACCTTGTGCTTCATGTTGCTGTAGACCTGCGCCAGGGTGGCGGTGATGGTCAGTTCTCCGAGTTTGTACGGCTCGCCATTTTTGTGGGTCAGGGTAAAGGAGCGCTCAATGGTGGCATCGCCCCGTGGTTGTTCGCCCATGACCAGTTCCGAGTCGGGGAATATGCGCAAACGCAGGTGCACAATATCAGGCAGACTCAGGATCCCCTCCATCTGCACCTGTAGCAGGTTCTGGTCCAGCGCCCAGAGGCTGCGCGACAGGCTGCTCGCATAACTGGTCTGGATGACGGCCATACGTTCATCAATCTGGGACACTTCCTTGCGGTAATCGACATAGATCTGGATGGCTGACGTCAGCAGGGTAAACAGTGAACTGAACAGCAGGATATAGGCAAGCAACCTGAATGATAACGGCGACCCCGAGCGGAATCGTTGCAGGCGTTTGGAGAGTGTTTGCATGCGGTTGACGTCAGCCTGACCAGTGGTCCAGATAGTATTTTTAGTCAGTGCATGATGGCACTGTATTTATGGTATGAATTCAGTCTTTTAACCGAATATCTTAAGACTATAGCAGTAGTTGTCAGGGGATGTTGAGCCTAATCGCACGATTTAAGGAAGCACTGAACGATTGGGCTGCCCTTCTGCAGGACCTGAGCGGTGCGGTGACAAGGCGCGACTCGCCGGGAATGGCCGTACCCCTGCCAAGAGGTGCGACGTCGGCGGTACGTTCCTTGCGGGGCGCTATCTGTTTGCAGGAAAGGTGATATTAAAGTGCCGTAAATGAGGCGGTGTCAGCAAATACATGAGTGGGAATCTGAAATACCCGATATGAGACTGAGGCGCTGAACGAACCGGAGCAGGTGCTTAAGTGGCGTCCCCTAGGGGGTTCGAACCCCTGTTACCGCCGTGAAAGGGCGGTGTCCTAGGCCACTAGACGAAGGGGACGGATCAATCAGAAACTTGCCTCGTCAAAGAGGCGCGTATAATAAGTAAGCCCCACTGAGGTGTCAAACGATTTTATAAAAAATATCTGTACAGGTTGTTGTTTATACAGAATTTCAGTTCGTCCGCCAGTTCGCCGGCAGAGGGTTGTGAGCCGGGTAAAAAGCGGGGTAGCGGCCCTCGAGCCGGCTCTGCCATCGTCAGTCAGGGTTTTGTCAACTGCGCCACGATTGCGTGGCCTGGCCGGCCAAAGAATCACTCAGTGGCTGGTGGCATCCCGGAGAGCGTTCTCAAGCTCCGGATAGTCGAACGTGAAACCAGCCGCTTCCAGTCGGCGTGGATAGGCCTGCTGGCCGGTCAGCAGTAGTCGGGACATCTCGCCCAATGCCAGTTTGAGCGCCAGAGAGGGTGCCGGTAATACGGTCGGGCGCCCCAGTATTTTGCCCAGTGTGCGGCTGAACACGGCATTGGTGACCGGGTTAGGGCTGACAACATTGTAGGCGCCGGAGGCTGTGTCATTTTCAAGCATCCAGATCAGGCTGTTAACCACATCGCTTCGGTGTATCCAGGGCATGTATTGGCTTCCGGGCCCCAGGCGGCCGCCGAGCCCCAAACGGAAAGGCGGGAGCATCTGTTGCAGAAAACCTCCTCCGGGACCGGCAACGACCCCGGTTCGGGACATGCACACACGGACCCCGTCGGACTCGAATGCGGCAGCAGCCTGTTCCCAGTCACGGCACAGCCTGTGCGTAAACTCGTCATGGGGACTGGTGTGCTCATCGACTGTGCGCAGGCCCTGGTCGCCGTAGAAACCGACGGCCGACCCCGATACCAGAACAACCGGTCGCTTTTTGTGTTGCCGGCAGGTATCCCGCAGTTTCCGGGTGAGGTCAACCCGGCTGTCACGTAGTACCTGCTTGCGTTTGGCGGACCACCGCCGGGCGGCAATACCTTCGCCCGCCAGGTTGATGACACCATCAAAACCTTCATGATCACGGAGCTCTGCCAGGCTGCCTACCGGAGTCACCCGTCCGCAGCATGCCCTGACGTCGGACGGCTGCTGGCGACTGAGCACTGTCAGTCTATAGCCGTTTTCAACAAGTTTCGGGCAAAGTTCCTTGCCGATAAATCCGGTTCCCCCGGTAATCAGTATGTCTTGGGACATGGAACTCACCTCCGGTCAGTCGAAAAAGTTCAGGCGTCTTTGCGGCTGCGCGTGCTCGCCAGAGTCTGCTCTACGACACTGCGTATCGCAATGCCGAGTTGCGGACTTTCGCCGATGGGGGGGGCCAGACGGATCGTCAGCGGATACTGTTTTTCCAGCTCGGCAATCATGCCCGGTACATCCTTGCGAAGGTGCCGGCCGGCCGCCAGGAACAGGGGTAATACTGTCACCTCCCGGCACCCATCTGCCGCGGCCCTGGCAATTTCGTCGTTCATTGATGGGCTGCTGAGCTCCATATACGCTATAACCGACCCAGGGACCGCCGTAACCGTTGGCGCGGCCAGTTGCTCGAATGTCTGACACCAGCGTCTGTCGCTGCTGCCGTGTGCCAGTAAAATAATGCGGTGTAATGAAGACATGTGATCGCGGCTCCTGAAGTCGGTAGTCGGAATTGATCGGCACTTCCTCAGTCTATCAAGTCCTTGAGTATACGATGTAGCCCTTATGTTGGCAGGGTCGCCAGCGCAGTCTGATCACCGGCCAGTAAATTCCAGGGGAGACACTGATATGTTCGGATGGCAAGAGATTTTGGACTTCTGGTTTGGCGAACTGGACGAACAGGGGTTACCCGATTCGTTTCACCGCAACCGGTGGTTTCGCGCCAGCCGGGCTTTTGACCGTGAGGTCCGTCGACGTTTTTTTACCATGGTGCTGATAGCATCCGAGGGCGGACTTGAGCACTGGCGAGCAACGGCCGGTGGTACGCTTGCCGAGATTATACTGCTGGATCAGTTCCCACGGAATATACATCGTGGCAGCGCCCTGGCATTTGATCATGATCCCCAGGCCAGGCGGATCTGCCGGGCGGCCATGAAGGCAGGTCAGGACGCGGGGTTAAGCGGGCTCATGCGAGCGTTTTTTTATATGCCGCTGATGCATTCGGAGCGGAGGGAGGATCAGTTCGAAGGCGTCAGGTGTATGGAGCAGCTGGTTGCCTCGGAGCAGGGGGTGTTAAGGAATTTTCTCGCCAGCTTCCTGCAATCGGCCCGGGATCACCAGGCCATTGTGGATCGTTTCGGGCGGTTTCCCCACCGCAATGAGGTCCTGGGTCGGGTGTCAACGGCTGAGGAACGCCTCTATCTGAAAAACTCGGGCAAGCGGTTCGGGCAATAGCCGGTCGTGAATCTTCGTTTACGCGATGAATCAGCAACGGAAGAGCGTTATTATGACGAACAGACAGGACGATGATCAGGAAATGGCCCCCCAATCGGGCAGGGACCCGTCATCACCGGAGTCGTACATCAAGTACCGGGGGCGACGGGCCTCCCGGGCAAAAAGTGAGCAGCGTCGCAGGGACATCCTGGAAGCCACATTGCGGATTGCCGCCCGTGACGGTATTCGAGGCATCAAGCACAGGCCGGTTGCTCGTGAGGCCGGGGTCCCGCTGGCGTCGACAACCTATTATTTCCGGGATATCGACGAGTTGATCAGTGACGCGTTCATGTTGTTTGCGGAGAACGCCCAGGAAAATCTCCAGCATTTTTATCACATCGTAAACAGAGTTCTGGATACTTCCCCGCCCGAAGCGTTGTGTTCTGGTGGGGGTGAGCGTCTGGCTCTGGCCAGGCGGCTGGCGTCGATTGCTGCTGCGTATCTCAATGAGCACTTCATTCATCGCAGGGATGAGGTTCTCGCCGAGCAGGTATTCCTGCTGGAGGCGCTGAGGGATGAGCGTCTGGCGGCGCTGGCGATCAAATATCGAACGGCCTGGATCGACGGCCTCGAGCGCGTACTGGCCCGACTGCATTCGCCGGTACCGCGCCGGGACGCGGCATTGCTGGTCAGCGTTGTATTGGGGCTTGGCTACGATGGCATGCTTTACCGGGATGGTTTCCAGCGGGGCAAGCTCGAGCCAACCATCGAGCGGCTGGTGTTTCTGGTGATGGATGTGCGGGGCACGGAGCTGCCAACACATCGGGATGCCCACGAGCAGAGTAAGACGTGAAATCTCCGATTCCCGGTTGCACGAGGGGTGAGTGCTACGTATAATCCGCTTCCGTTGTTGAGGGCAGCCTGACCACCATGCCCCGGATCAGAGAGGCGACGTTTTGCGGGAATAGCTCAGTGGTAGAGCACAACCTTGCCAAGGTTGGGGTCGCGAGTTCGAATCTCGTTTCCCGCTCCAGATTCTGAAAACCCAGTCCATCGTGGCTGGGTTTTCTCGTTTCAGGTGTGCCCGAATTGTCGCACCGCCCCGGTTATTCTGACGTATACTCGGGCGCACGGAAGGGTCTGGCGCTGGAGGTTGCCATGCAGGTTGATTCGCTCTTTGTCTATCCGGTCAAGTCGTTGGCAGGTATCTCGGTGACCAGTCTGACTCTGGACGTCCGTGGTCCGGCGTATGACCGGCGCTGGATGATCGTTGACGACGCGGGCTGTTTTGTGACCCAGCGAGAGCGGCCTGAGCTGGCTCGAATCACCACCGCCCTGAGCGATGGCCAGGTGAGCATTGGTATCCCCGGTGTCGGCGATCACCCCCTGAGAGTCTCCGGTGAACGGCGAAATGCCCGGGTCTGGCGGGACTGGGTGAAGGCCTGTCGGGCCGAACCGGGGCCAGCGCAGATACTGAGCGACTATTGCGGACAGTCACTGGATCTGGTGTACATGCCCGATGACAGTCGGCGGACAGCGGAGGCGCACTATGCAGGGGCCGGACAGCCGATCGGGTTCGCCGACGGATTCCCGTTCCTGATTGTTAATCGTGCCTCACTGGACGAGCTTAATCGCCGGCTCCAACGGTCGGTCGATATTCGCCGGTTCCGACCCAATATCGTCGTGTCTGGCGCGGACGCCTGGGCAGAAGATCATTGGCCCGGGATCATCGTGGGATTGGTCGCGTTCAATCTGGTCAAACCCTGTTCCCGTTGCCTGATTACCACGGTTGACCCGGACTCCGGCGTACGTGCTGAGGATTTGCAGCCGCTGCGGACCCTGGGCACCTACCGCCGGCAACCCGACGGCGTCATGTTTGGCGTCAATGCCGTCCATCAGGGTGCCGGGCCGGTCAGGCTCGGCGATCCTGTGATTGTGGATACAAGAGGAGTGATTGAATAATGCCGTTACTGACCCTCGATAGCCTGTCCCTGGCGTTCGGACTCCAGCCCCTTCTGGAGAACGCCTCGTTGACACTGGAGGCAGGGGAGCGCGTCTGTCTGCTGGGGCGCAACGGGGAGGGCAAATCGACGTTGCTGAAGATCGTGACCGGCGAGGTGACGCCGGACGGTGGACTGGTTCGTATGGACGATGGCGCCACACTGGCGATACTGCCACAGAACCTTCCCGGTAATGATACCCGCACGGCCTATGAAGCGGTGGCCAGTGCCTTCCCGGAGACGGGTGAGTTGCTCGCACGGTTTCATACGCTGACACACTCCGCCGACGAAGACAGTCTTGATGAATTGATGAAAGTACAGGAGCGCCTGGAAGCCCTTGATGGCTGGCGTCTTGACCAAAAGGTGACGGCGATCCTGGAGCAGTACCGGATCGACCCGGACAGCGTCCTCGATACCCTGTCCGGCGGCTGGCAGCGACGGGTTCTGCTGGCGCGCGCGCTCGTGGGTGAGCCAGACCTGCTGTTGCTGGACGAGCCCACCAACCATCTGGATGTGCCGGCGATTGCCTGGCTGGAAGAGGCTCTCGCGCAGTTCCGTGGAGCACTGCTGTTTGTCAGCCACGACCGGGCCTTTATCCGCCGAATGGCAACCCGGATAGTCGAGCTTGATCGCGGAAAACTTGTCAGTTTTTCAGCGACATACGACCGGTATCTCGATTTGAAGGAAAAAGCTCTGGAAGAAGAGGATCGTCAGAATGCACTCTTCGACAAGCGCCTCAGGCAGGAAGAGGCCTGGATTCGCCAGGGAATCAAGGCCCGGCGGACTCGTAATATGGGCCGGGTGAGGGCTCTCAAGGCCATGCGGGAGGAACGCCAGCAACGTCGCGAACGCGGTGGCAATGCCCAGTTTGTGGTCGAGGATGCGGCGCGTTCCGGCCGGCTGGTGGTCGAGGCCACTCATGCCGGGTTTGCCTATCCGGATGGCCGGTCGGTTATCGAGGATCTTGCGCTGACCGTGATGCGTGGCGATAAAATCGGTCTGATCGGGGAAAACGGCACCGGAAAAACCACGCTGGTCAGGCTCATGCTGGGCGACCTGGAGCCCACATCAGGTCAGATCCGGCTGGGGACGAACCGGGAAGTGGCGTATTTTGATCAGCTTCGCGGTGAACTCGATCTGTCTGCCAACGCGCTCGATAACCTGTCGGAGGGACGAGAGTTCATCGAGATCAATGGCCAGCAAAAGCATGTGCTGGGTTACCTGCAGGAATTTCTGTTCTCGCCGGAACGTGCGCGCTCGCCGGTGCGTGTGTTCTCGGGCGGAGAGCGGGCGCGGCTTTTGCTTGCCAAGCTGTTCAGCAAGCCCGCCAATATCCTGGTACTGGATGAGCCCACCAACGACCTTGACGTAGAAACTCTGGAATTGCTCGAGTCCCAGTTGGTCGCATTCAGTGGCACGGTGATTGTGATTAGTCACGACCGTGAATTTCTTGACAATGTGGTAACGGATACGCTGTTTCTGGACGGCTCCCGCCGGGTAAGGAGCTTTGTAGGAGGTTACAGTGATTGGCGGCGCCAGGGGGGTGCCTTTCCGACCGAAAGGCAGGCGGAGCGGAGTGTGAGCAATTTGTCCAGGCCAGCGAAAGCACCAACGGTTGGGCCGGCTGCAGCGTCCGGTATCGCGCCCGCTCATAAATCAGCCAAGTTGAGTTACAAGTTGAAACGCGAACTTGATCAGTTGCCGGTTACCATAGAGTCGCTGGAAAATCGCGTGACTGATCAGCAGAGCCTGGTGGCGTCAGACGATTTCTATTCCAGGCCGGGAGCCGAAGTGGCCGCGGAACTTGATAAGCTGGCGGCGCTCGAAGCCGAACTGGAGCAAACCATAGAGCGTTGGATGGAACTGGAAGAGCTGAGCCATTGATGAATGTTACCTATACTTTCAACCTGCCGGAGCGGCGGGCTATTCAGTTCAGTGCATCGGGCCAGCCGACGCCGGTCGAAAACCCGGCTGAACTGCCGGCCTGGACCAGGCTGGAGCACTGCCAGTGCGCAAACTGTCCGTTAAAGCCAACCCAATTCGCCCACTGTCCGGCGGCGACCGAAATACTTCCGGTGGTCGAAGCGTTTCGGGAAGAAGATGCCTATCAGCGGGTGGCGGTGTCGGTGACCGATGAGCGCCGGACCTACACCAGGGACGCTACCCTGGAAGAAGCGCTCAGGTCTTTGCTGGGATTGAAGATGGCCACCAGTGGTTGCCCGGTACTGGCTGAGCTCAAGCCCATGGCTATTCATCACCTGCCGTTTGCCAGCAGCGATGAATTCATCATGCGTACCGTATCCCATTACCTGTTGCAGCAATATTTTGAAAAACACAATCACCATGAGCCCGACTGGGACCTGAAGGGACTGGTCGAGCGAAATCAGCGCCTTCAGTTGGTCAATCAGGCGCTTTGGCAGCGGATACACTCAGTGTGCAGGGGGGACAGCAACCTTAAAGCATTGCTGAATTTCTTCTCCATGGCGTCAAGCGTCAGTTTCTCTCTGCAAAGCCAGCTTCGTAAACTGGAATCAAGGATGAAAGGTGAGGCTCCGTAGAGCCCCATCTGGCCAATTCGCTGATGTCTGTGCCGCCTTCCCGCCAAGCCAGTGTCCCTTGACCGACCGATAAAGTCTGCCGGATGGGATGATCAGGTAATACGCACCGCCAGAACGTCGCATTCGGCACCATGAAGGACCCCGTTGGCCGTTGATCCCAATAGTAGCTGAAACCCATGCCTGCCGTGGCTGCCGACGATCACAAGATCAAACTGCTTTTCTTCACAAAGGCGGTGGATCTCGGACTCCGGCCGCCCGACACTGGCAAGCTGTCGCTCCGGCGGCACGTCATACTCTCTGCCGTAGGCCTCAAGTTGAGATTTGGCCGCCTTGTCCAACTGTTCCTGAAGTTCAGTAAGGTCCATAGGGATGTCACCGCCATAGGCATAGCCGACCGGTTCGACTACATGGACCAGTGTCAGTTCGGCCTGAAAGGTATCGGCGATCCGCTTGGCTTTTTTGAGCACCTGTGGCGCTTCTTCGGTCAGGTCAATGGCAACCAGAATTTTGCTGTAGCTGGTCATGAGTAACCTCCTTGGCGGGCTCTGAAACAGTTCTCTTGAGTTTAAATCAGATCTTGTGAAATAACATTCATGACGGTCAATCCGTGTCTCGTTGGGACAGCGAAATGACTGGACGTGAGCCGAATGACCGGAACTCGGCGGGATGGCATTACCCGCCGGCACAGGCGTCCGGCGGGAAGGGGCAAAGTCAGCCCGTGGTCAGGAGCTGGATGGCTGTTTTTAGCTCATCAAGAATGCCTTTGGAGTAACGGTCGATGATAAACGGTACATTTTTTTCGTTGTAATTGATGAAGGAACCGCGGATAAACATCCACTTGGAAGAGATGCTCTCAATAGACTGCCTGAGTGCACCGGACTCCCTGCCGTCTTTCAGTTGCGCGAGCAGAGTGTCAAATTCCTTTGCCTGCTGATCCAGTGGCGCCTCCGATTCCGACCCCTGGAACGTCTGGGCGACGGATGAATTCGACCGCGCACTGTATTTGGCCATCATCTGAGCCATCAGGACCGCCGCGGAGCGGGCGGACTCCACCCGGCTATCGGCGGTCATCTTGGCGTTGTCCAGGGCTGTGGCGTAGAGCTCCGCGGACTTTTTGCTCAGGGTCTGGGCCTGATTGGCCATTTCAGACACCAGTCGGAGATCCGGGTAGCCGCGTTTGCGCACGTCGGTGATGTTCTGCTTCATCAGATCCTTGAATTTCTGGAACTCCGTGGTCAGGCCGGTCAACTGGTCCTTGTCGAGCATGCCATCACTGTTGTCCGTGACGGTTTTGATTTCACCGCTGGCGGTCTTGATGCTATCAACAATCTCGTCAAGTTTCTCCGTGTCGCCATTCACGCTGAACTGGTAGTAGGAATTAAGGGCACGAAAATTACTGATGCGGAACTGGTGAAGGCTCGCAAGCACAGGCGATTGAGCCGCTGCTGAGGAGAGGGGAATCATGATCATGAGCATTGCAACGGCAAGGAGCGATTGAACTCGCCAGTAACAGTCTTTCATCGGGAGAAGTCTCCGTTTTTGATTTTGTTGTCGGCTCCAGTTGCTGGCCTGCCCTCCCGCCCGGAACAGGTCAACATGCAATCCGTAAAGGCCGGTTGCCCGATTGCACGACCGTTGTAGGCGGGCACTGTCGCTGGGCTGTTGGACTAAAGTCTGAGATAGAAGGTAAAGTAACTGGTTCGGCCAATCAAGCAGTTTTCGGGTAGCACGGCACGCTCAATTGTTAAAGATATTTTGCAGGTAGCTCTGACTTGTTGGGCTGACTCTGAGGTCTCTCCGATAAATTATTAAAACATAAACGATTTACCGTTGATGCTCCGGTTCCATTGTGGGTGCGGCAGACAGGCCGTTGGCAGAAACAAATTGACAAATGAGTGGTTTTTTCACATCGTGTGCTCCTCTCGATTCAAACGACTGTATGAATTTTGAGTTGAATGGACGGGCAATGACTAATTTGCTGCGAGAACGGCCAACTGTTTTCAGGTTTGTCGGTCGTCGCGCAGTTTCCAAAACAGACTGGAGATCAGTTGATGATTTACGAAGGTAAAGCCATCACGGTTAAAAAGATCGACGGCGGAATCGCTCAGCTGGACTTCGACTTGCGAGGCGAGTCAGTCAACAAGTTCAATCGTCTGACGATCGAAGAGCTTGGTGCCGCAGCCGACAAACTGAAGACTGAAAAGGACCTCAAGGGGCTGGTGATTACCAGTTCCAAAGACAGTTTCATCGTGGGCGCCGATATTACCGAGTTCACTGAACTTTTCGCAGGTTCGGAGGAAGAGCTGGTTGCCAATAACCTGAAGGCGAACGCTGTCTTCAACGCCATTGAAGATCTGCCGTTCCCGACGGTGACCGCGATCAATGGCATGGCCCTCGGTGGTGGTTTCGAGCTGTGCCTGGCGACGGATTACCGGGTAATGTCACCCAAGGCAAAAGTCGGCCTGCCGGAAGTCAAACTGGGCATCTTCCCGGGCTTTGGCGGAACCGTGCGCCTGTCTCGTCTGGTCGGCGTCGATTATGCCGTGGAGTGGATCACCGGTGGTTCCGAGAACCGTGCCGATGCCGCTCTGAAGGTGGGCGCCGTCGATGCCGTGGTGGAAGCGGACAAGCTGTTGGAAGCGGCCGTCAGGATCATCGAGCAGTGCAACGACGGCAAGTTTGATATTCAGGCTCGCCGTGACGAAAAGCAGAGCAAGATCAAGCTCAACGCCATGGAAAGTATGATGGCGTTTGAAATCTCCAAGGCGTTTGTCGCGGGTAAAGCTGGCAAGAACTATCCGTCGCCGGTCGAAGCCATCAAGGTGATGCAGAAGCATGCCGGTCTGGGGCGTGACAAGGCGATCGAGGTGGAAGCCAGGGGCTTCGCGAAAATGGCGAAAACCAACACGGCTGCGTGTCTGGTTGGCCTGTTCCTGAACGACCAGGAGCTCAAGAAAAAGGCCAAGGCGTGGGAAAAGGAAGCCAACGACGTCAAACTGGCCGCCGTACTCGGTGCCGGTATCATGGGCGGCGGCGTGGCGTTCCAGTCGGCGCTGAAAGGCACTCCGATTCTGATGAAAGACATTAACCAGGACGGCATCGCCCTGGGCCTGAAAGAAGCCAAGAAGCTTCTGGCCAAGCGGGTTGACAAGGGCAGGATGAAGCCGGACCAGATGGCCGACGTGCTGAACAGCATTACGCCGACCCTGAACTACGGCGATTTCAAGGGCGTTGACCTGGTGGTCGAAGCCGTTGTCGAGAACCCGAAGGTCAAGGACGCGGTTCTGCGCGAGACCGAAGACGCGGTTCGCGAAGACGCCATCCTGACGTCCAACACATCGACCATTTCCATCGACCTGCTGGCCAGGAACCTCAAGCGACCGGAGAACTTCTGCGGGATGCACTTTTTCAACCCGGTGCACATGATGCCGCTGGTTGAGGTCATTCGGGGCAAGAAAACCAGCGACCGTGCGGTAGCCACCACCGTGGCCTATGCCAAGGCCATGGGCAAGACACCGATCGTGGTCAACGATTGCCCGGGCTTCCTGGTCAACCGGGTTCTGTTCCCGTACTTCGGTGGCTTTGTCAATCTGGTCCGTGACGGTGCTGACTTCCAACAGGTAGATAAAGTCATGGAAAAGTTTGGCTGGCCCATGGGTCCGGCCTATCTGCTGGACGTGGTTGGCATGGATACCGGCAAGCACGCCGGCGATGTCATGGCCGATGGTTTCCCTGACCGGATGAAGCATGAAGGGACGACAGCGATTGACGTGATGTTTGATAACAATCGTTACGGTCAGAAAAACGGTAAAGGGTTCTACCAGTACGAAACAGATCGCAAAGGCAAGCAGAAGAAGGTCGTCGATGAGAAGACCTACGAGCTGCTCAAACCGGTCGTTCAGGGTAGCCAGGAATTCAGCGAGGAAGACATCATCGCACGCATGATGCTGCCACTGTGTCTGGAAACCGTCCGCTGCCTGGAAGACAACATCGTCGGCTCACCCGCCGATGCTGACATGGGCCTGATCTACGGCATCGGCTTCCCGCCGTTCCGTGGTGGCGCACTGCGCTATATCGACGATATGGGCGTTGCCGAATTCGTGGCACTGGCAGACAGATTTGCAGACCTCGGGCCGCTCTATCACCCGACAGACGGTCTGCGTGAAATGGCCAGAACTGGCAAAAAGTTCTTTGGCTGAACCCTGAACGAGATTTCCGAACGGAGAAAGATCTATGAGCCTTAATCCGAGAGACGTTGTCGTCGTCGATTGCGTGCGGACTCCGATGGGTCGTGCCAAAAACGGTTGTTTCCGCAATGTGCGTGCGGAAAACCTGTCGGCATCGCTGATCGACGCACTGTTCGAGCGCAATCCCAAGCTCGACCCGAAAGAAGTGGAAGATGTGGTCTGGGGCTGTGTGAACCAGACCAAGGAACAGGGCTTCAACGTGGCCCGTCAGATTTCCTTGATGACCCGCGTGCCGCATGAGTCCGGTGCCCAGACGGTCAACCGCCTGTGTGGTTCCGCCATGACTGCGATCCATACGGCAGCCCAGGCCATCATGACCAATAATGGCGACATGTTCGTCGTGGGTGGTGTGGAGCATATGGGCCACGTACCGATGACATCCGGGTTTGATCACAACCCCGCGTCTTCAAAGTACTCTGCCAAGGCGTCCAATATGATGGGCCTGACCGCGGAAATGCTGGCGAAAATGCACGGGATTACCCGTCAGCAGCAGGACGATTTCGGCGCCCGGTCACACCGTCTGGCCCACGAAGCGACCGTAGAAGGCCGCTTCAAGAACGAAATCGTGCCCATTGAAGGGCATGATGAAAATGGCTACCGGGTTCTGATCGAGCAGGACGAGACCATTCGTCCGGAGACCACCGCTGAATCGCTGGGCCAGCTCAAGCCAGCCTTTGATCCCAAGAACGGCACGGTCACGGCCGGTACATCATCCCAGTTGACCGACGGCGCGTCGGCGATGGTGCTGATGTCTGCAGAGCGGGCCCAGGCCCTGGGTCTTACGCCGATTGCCAGGATCCGCAGCATGGCTGTTGCCGGCTGTGATCCGGCGATCATGGGCTACGGACCGGTACCGGCAACCAGGAAAGCGCTCAAACGCGCCGGACTGAAGGTTGACGACATTGACTTCTGGGAACTGAACGAGGCGTTTGCCGGTCAGTCCCTGCCGGTTCTGAAGGATCTCAAGCTGCAGAACGTGATGGACGAGAAAGTGAACCTGAACGGCGGCGCGATTGCATTGGGGCATCCACTAGGTTGTTCCGGTGCGCGCATCTCCACAACGCTGCTGAACGTCATGATGGCCAAGGGCGGTAAGCTCGGTGTCTCGACCATGTGTATCGGTCTGGGGCAGGGCATTGCCACGGTATGGGAGCGCCTCTGATTACGGTCTGAGTGCGTCACCAAAAAGCCCGGCAGCCTGCCGGGTTTTTTTTGTCGTCGGAGTTGAAATTCAGGTGAGGCGCCCATCATAAATGCGTCCCGGAGACGAAAGAATGGGTTGTCTTGCTCATCCTGACCCTGTAAAACAGTGCACCTATAGCAGTCGGCGTGTTCGGTATTATAGGTAGCAGCCTGATTTTCAGTGGGTTTACTGTTTGTCGGCCGATGAGGAGTCTTTCAAGAAGTCACTGGTGTGGAAGTACGGCAAGACGCAGGCGTGCCAGGTCAGCGTGCCGGGCGGTTGACCGGAATCTTTCTGGTACGATCTTCCACCGCAGTCCATTCTTATCAGATCCCTCAGCCGGAAACCTCCAAGGAACTGATCTCCAATATGGGTAAAAGTCTCGTTATCGTCGAGTCGCCAGCCAAGGCCAAGACGATCAATAAGTACCTGGGACCTGATTTCATCGTGAAGTCCAGCATTGGCCATATCCGTGACCTTCCGGTCAGTGGCAGTGGGTCGCAGAGCGATCCCAAGGAGCGTGCCCGTCAGGCCGCTCTGACCCGCAAAATGGACCCGGACGAGAAGGCTGTTTACAAGAAGCGCAAGGCTCGTGAACAGCTGGTGGCACGAATGGGCGTGGACCCTGACCGGGACTGGGAAGCGCACTATGAGATCCTGCCGGGTAAGGAAAAGGTCGTCAGTGAACTGAAACGACTGGCCAAGTCCGCGGATCATATCTATCTCGCGACGGACCTTGACCGCGAAGGGGAGGCCATTGCCTGGCACCTGCGGGAAACCATCGGCGGTGAACCGGACAAGTATCGGCGGGTGGTGTTCAACGAAATTACCAAACGCGCCATCCAGGAAGCGTTCAAGGACCCGGGATCGGTCGATACCGCCCGGGTGAACGCCCAGCAGGCCCGGCGCTTTCTGGATCGGGTGGTCGGATACATGGTTTCGCCCCTGCTGTGGGCCAAGCTGGCCCGTGGTTTGTCGGCGGGCCGTGTTCAGTCCGTAGCGGTTCGTCTGATCGTTGAGCGCGAGCGGGAAATCCGCAAGTTCGTGCCTGAGGAATTCTGGCAGTTGCATGCCGATCTGGAACCCCAAAAGGCCCGTCAGGCTGTACGGTTTGAGGTCACCCGCTTTCAGGAAAAGGCGTATCGACCGGTTAACGAACAGCAAAGCAGGGAGCATGTGGAACGGCTCAAGGCGAGCCAGTTCAAGGTCAGCAAGCGGGAGGACAAACCTACCCGTTCAAAACCGGGCGCGCCGTTTATTACCTCCACCCTGCAGCAGGCTGCGAGCAATCGGATGGGCTTCAGCGTCAAGAAAACGATGATGCTGGCCCAGCGTCTTTACGAAGCCGGTTTTATTACCTATATGAGGACGGACTCAACCAACCTCAGTCAGGAGGCGATTGCCGGCAGCCGTGAGTTTATTGAAAAGCAGTTCGGTAAATCCTACCTGCCGGACAGTCCGCGGGTTTATGGCAGCAAAGAGGGGGCCCAGGAGGCCCACGAGGCGATTCGCCCAACCGACGTTACCCGCCGGCCGGCTGATATCAGTGGCCTGGAAAAGGACGCTGAGCGGCTTTATGACCTGATCTGGCGTCAGTTTATAGCCTGTCAGATGGCGGATGCTGAATTCCTCAGTACCTCCATTGTGGTCAGCGCGGGCGACTATGAGCTGCGGACTCGCGGCCGAATCATCAAGTTTGATGGTTTTCTCAAGGCGGCGCCGGCCTCGGCGAAGAAAGACGAAGACGTCGCGTTGCCGGATATCAAGGTTGATGAAGTGCTGGCCCTTGATAAGCTGGATCCGACCCAACACTTCACCAAGCCGGCTCCGAGATATACCGAGGCGAGCCTGGTCAAAGAGCTTGAGAAGCAGGGAATTGGCCGGCCGTCGACCTACGCCTCGATCATTTCGACGATCCAGGACCGGGGCTACGTGAAACTGCAGAATCGGCGGTTTTACTCAGAAAAGATGGGCGACATCGTAACCGAGCGTCTGTCGGAGTCCTTTTCAAACCTGATGGACTATGACTTTACGGCGCGGCTGGAAGAAGAGCTTGACGAGATTGCTTCCGGCAGCATCGACTGGAAGAAAGTTCTGAACGGCTTTTACAGTCGTTTCAGCCAGCAGCTCGACAAGGCGAGCCGCACAGATGAGGACGGCATGCGGGGTAATACGCCGACGGAAACCGATATTCCGTGTCCTACCTGTCAGCGACCGATGCAGATCAGGGTGGCCAGTACCGGCGTTTTCCTGGGCTGCTCCGGGTATTCGCTGCCGCCGAAAGAACGATGCAAGACAACGATCAACCTGGTGCCGGGAGATGATGTCGTCAGTGCTGATGATGACGTTGAGGGTGAAGGTGAGAGCCGTCTGTTGCGCAAAAAGCACCGGTGTCCAAAATGTGGCACGGCGATGGACAGTTACCTGATTGACGAATCGCGCAAGCTTCACGTCTGTGGCAATAACCCCGACTGTTCCGGGTTCGAGGTCGAGCAGGGCAGCTTCCGCATAAAGGGCTATGACGGGCCTACCCTGGAATGCGACAAGTGCGGATCGGAGATGCAGCTTAAAACCGGCCGTTTTGGTAAATACTTCGGCTGCACCAACAGCGAATGCAAGAACACTCGCAAGCTGCTTCGTAACGGCGAGCCTGCGCCGCCCAAGATGGACCCGGTGCCCATGCCGGAACTGCAATGTGAAAAAGTCGATGACACCTATGTTCTTCGGGACGGTGCCTCAGGGCTGTTTCTTGCTGCAAGCAAGTTTCCCAAGAACCGGGAAACCCGGGCGCCACTGGTCCGGGAGATCAAGCCCCACAGGGACGAGATCGATCCCAAGTACGACTTTTTACTGAAGGCTCCTGACAAGGATCCGGAGGGGAATCCGACGGTGGTCCGTTACAGCCGGAAGACCAAAGAGCAGTATGTAATGACCGAAAAAGACGGTAAGGCGACCGGCTGGGCCGCCTATTACACCGGGGGTAAGTGGGTGCCGAAGGACAAGAAGTAGCCTCGGGCTACTTCCTGTCTCGCAGCCGCTCGATCAGGGACGATGTATCCCAGCGTCTGCCGCCCATGGCCTGGATGTCGGCGTAGAACTGATCGACGACTGCGGTCACCGGTAGCGAGGCCCCGTTCTTGCGGGCTTCGTTGAGACAGATCGCCAGATCCTTCCGCATCCAGTCGACTGCAAAGCCGTGTTCGAATTCGCCGCGCGCCATGGTTCCGGACCGGTTTTCCATTTGCCAGGACTGGGCCGCACCCTTGGAAATCACATCCACAACCTTCTCGATGTTAAGCCCGGCGTGTTCTGCAAAATTCAGGGCTTCGGAAAGACCCTGAAGCAGCCCGGCGATGGCAATCTGGTTTACCATCTTGGTTTTCTGCCCGGCTCCGGCGGTTCCCATCAGATTTTTGGCTCTGGCATAACACGCCAGGATCGGCTGTGCCTGCTCAAAATGACCGCGGTGGCCACCACACATAATGGTCAGTTGGCCGTTTTCCGCGCCGGCCTGCCCGCCAGACACCGGCGCATCCATAAACCCGATGCCATGCTCTTCGCAATCCCGTGCCAGTTGCTCAGCAATGGTTGCTGAGGCGGTGGTGTGGTCGATGACCAGGGCGCCGGCCCGGGCGTTTGCGATGATGCCGTCCGAACCTTTAAAAATGCTGGTCAGATCAGGGTCGGCACCCACGCACGTCAATATGAAATCGGCGTCTTTTACCGCATCGGCAATCGTGGCGCATGCGGTTCCTTCGTATCGTTCGGCCCATTCCAGGGCCCGGGTTCGATTACGGTTATACACCTGCATGGTGAACCCTGCCGCGGACAGATGTCCGGCCATTGGGAAACCCATCACGCCAAGACCAATAAAGGCAACGGTTGCAGTCATCAAAATCCCCCTCCAGAAGCGCATGGGCCGGGCCTGATAAGCCAAGGCCGGGTCCCTGAAAGACAGCAAGGCCCCGCAAGGGGCTCCTTATACGTTTACAGTAACTCGTCCCGTTTATCATTGCAGACCTTGCCCGGACAAAAAAGGCCGCTGAATTCAGCGGCCTTTGAAATACACGGGCAATCAGTAATTATCGTTCAGGGAAATCCCGGGCGAGTGCGCCGGTATACAACTGGCGAGGACGACCAATACGGTAATCGCCGCTTACCATTTCATTCCAGTGGGAGAACCAGCCAATGGTTCGGGACATTGCAAAGATGACCGTAAACATGGAGGTGGGAATTCCGATGGCTTTGAGGATGATGCCGGAATAGAAGTCAACGTTGGGGTAGAGCTTGCGCTCGACGAAGTAGTCATCCTCCAGCGCAATTTTTTCCAGGCGCTGGGCGATCTTCAGCAACGGATCGTCCTCCAGGCCGAGTTCGGCCAGCACTTCATAGGCAGTTTCAGCCATTACTTTCGCGCGTGGATCGAAGTTTTTGTAGACCCTGTGACCGAAGCCCATCAGCCGGAACGGATCGTCTTTGTCCTTGGCTTTGGCAATGAATTTTTCAATATTGGATTCGTCGCCGATTTCCGCCAGCATATCCAGCACGGCTTCGTTCGCACCCCCGTGGGCAGGCCCCCAGAGTGCGGCAATGCCTGAGGCGATGCAGGCGTATGGATTGGCGCCGGTCGAACCGGCCAGGCGGACAGTGGAGGTTGAGGCGTTCTGCTCATGATCAGCATGCAGAATAAAAATTTTGTCCATGGCTTTCGCCAGGACAGGGCTGGGTACGTACTCCTCGCAAGGCACGCCGAACATCATTTGCAGGAAATTTTCGGAGTAGGAGAGATCATTGCGGGGATACATGAACGGCTGACCGAGACTGTATTTGTAGCACCAGGCAGCAATGGTCGGCATTTTGGCGACCAGTCGGTGCGCGGTGATTTCGCGCTGGTGTTCGTCAGTTACATCCATCTGATCGTGGTAGAACGCGGAAAGCGCCCCGACAACACCGCACATAATGGCCATGGGATGGGCGTCACGACGGAACCCCTGGAAAAAATTCCGCATCTGATCGTGCAGCATCGTGTGGTTTTTGATGGTGTCGTGGAAGCGCTTGTTCTCTTCCGGCGTAGGCAGTTCGCCCTTGAGCAACAGGTAGCAGACTTCCAGATAGTCGGAATGCTCCGCGAGCTGATCTATGGGGTAGCCACGATGCAGTAGAACGCCATTTGCACCATCAATATAGGTGATGGCTGATTCGCAGGCTGCGGTGGATACGAATCCCGGGTCGTAAGTGAAGACTCCCTCCTGGACCAGGCTTCGTACGTCGATCACGTCCGGCCCCGTTGTGCCTGAATAAATCGGTAGCTCAATTGATTTGTCACCCACCGAAAGCGTGGCTTTCCTGTCGGTCATGGTGCTCTCCTGTTGATCAGCATTTGAAGCGCGAGATGGCGCGTATTATTGCACAGGTAACGCGGGCTCCGTCACTTCAGTGCTTAATGGTTGGTCGCACGTGCGTGCGCTTCCTTAATAATTATGTAAGTTATTCAGAGGGATAGAATGATCGGTGGCGCTTTCTGTTGTTATAGTCGATCGTATGTGAACTACCCCGAGTTTATCAAAGCTGGCGGCAAAATATAGGGAGTTGGCTTTTTTTGTCAATGGAAACGGATGACAAATGCCCAAATATGCAGACTTCGTCGGGGTCAATGCCTGCTCAGGGCGCTGAGCAGAGGGAGGGAATGGCGAAATTATTTAAAAGATGTGTCCCAACAACCGATTAAGACCCCCGGAGGCCGCGCTGGCGTTTGTAATTCAGTGGGTCACTCCTTATAATCCTTAGCCCGGAATCGAGGACTTACCAATCCGGAGCGCCTGCAACGACGTCTGCGTTGGTGTTCTCCCTCCCGACCTGAGTGCTTTGGAGTCAGGCTCGCCCATCGAGCCATACATACCAACCTTCCGTCACTGACCGGGTCAGTGTCGGAGCAAAAAAGAGAGTGTGAGAGCGCTGTGAATAGCAAACGACCAGTAAATCTCGATCTCGGCAGTTTTCATTTTCCGCTTCCTGCCATCACGTCAATACTGCACCGCATAAGTGGTATCATCATCTTCATTGGTATTGCCTTCATGCTGTACGGACTTGACCTGTCCCTGTCCGGGGAAGAGGGCTTTGGGCGCGTCAATGAGCTGCTGGACAGCTTCCTGGCGAAGCTGATTATATGGGGTATCCTGTCCGGTCTTCTTTACCATCTGGTGGCAGGTATCAAACATCTGATCATGGATATGGGTATCGGCGAGAGCCTTGAGGGCGGCCGGATTGCTGCGAAGGCCACGGTCGCGGTGTCCGTCATTCTGATTGTGCTGGCAGGAGTCTGGATATGGTAAGCAGCGTTACGAATCTCGGCCGCAGTGGTGTATACGACTGGATGGTCCAGCGGGTTTCAGCCTACGTACTGGCGCTTTATACGATATTCCTGCTGGGCTTTGTGCTCACTACCGACATCAGTTACGACACCTGGAGTGGGTTGTTCGGTGAGACCTGGTTTCGTATTTTCAGTCTGATGGCGCTGGTCGCCATGGGAGCCCACGCCTGGGTCGGTCTGTGGACCGTAACCACCGATTACATCAAGCCGACAGCCCCGCGATTTCTGGTTCAGGCAGCCTGTGGAGCGGTGATGTTCGTCTACGTTGTCTGGGGTGTTCAGATTCTTTGGGGGCTTTAACTGATGGCTAATATCAAGACCATTTCCTATGACGCAATCGTTATCGGCGGCGGCGGTGCGGGCATGCGCGCGGCGTTACAGCTGACCCAGTCCGGGGTGAATACCGCCTGTGTTACCAAGGTGTTCCCGACCCGGTCCCACACCGTTTCCGCGCAAGGCGGCATTACCTGCGCAATTGCCAGCGCGGACCCGAACGACGATTGGCGCTGGCACATGTACGACACGGTCAAGGGATCTGACTACATTGCCGATCAGGACGCCGTCGAATATATGTGTTCGGTGGGGCCTCAGGCTGTTTTTGAGCTTGAGCACATGGGGCTGCCGTTCTCACGTACCGAACAGGGTCGTATTTATCAGCGACCGTTTGGCGGCCAGTCCAAAGGCCCAGATGATCCGACTCAGGCGGCGCGTACCTGTGCTGCTGCTGACCGCACCGGTCACGCGTTGTTGCACACACTCTACCAGGCCAACCTGAAAGGCGGCACGACATTCCTCAACGAATGGTATGCCGTTGATCTGGTCAAGAACAGCAAAAACGACGTCGTTGGTGTTGTGGCCATCGAGATTGAAACGGGTGAAGTGGCTTATATCAAGTCGAAGGCCACGGTTCTGGCAACCGGCGGTGCCGGACGGATCTACGCGTCCACGACCAATGCGTTGATCAATACCGGTGACGGCATCGGTATGGCATTGCGTGCCGGATTCCCGATGCAGGACATGGAAATGTGGCAGTTCCATCCAACCGGCATTTACGGTGCCGGCACGTTGGTGACAGAAGGTTGCCGGGGTGAGGGCGGTTATCTGATCAATTCTGAAGGCGAACGTTTCATGGAGCGTTATGCCCCGAACGCGAAAGATCTGGCGGGTCGCGATGTGGTAGCCCGCGCCATGGTCGTGGAGATTCTTGAAGGCCGCGGTTGTGGTCCGGAAAAAGACCATGTTTTGCTGAAGCTGGATCATCTTGGTGAGGAAACGCTGAATCTTCGCCTTCCCGGCATTTGTGAGCTTTCGCGCACCTTTGCCCATGTTGATCCGGTGAAAGAGCCAGTGCCGGTGGTGCCGACGTGTCACTATATGATGGGCGGAATTCCGACAACCGTTGGTGGGCAGGCTTTAAGTCAGGATGAGAACGGCAAGGACGTGGTTATCGAGGGTCTGTTTGCCTGTGGCGAAGCTGCCTGCGTATCGGTGCATGGTGCCAATCGTCTGGGTGGTAACTCGCTGCTGGATCTGGTCGTCTTCGGTCGCGCCGCCGGGCTTTACATCGAAGAGCGCCTGCGGGATGGATTTGAGACTACCGCTGCTACCGATGCCGAGATTGAGCGTTCCATGGCTCGCCTGAAACGTCTCAATAACGCTCGTGAAGGCGAGAGTGTTGCGGAAGTACGCAAAGACCTTCAGAACTGCATGCAGCTCTATTTTGGTGTATTCCGGGATGGTGACAGCATGGCAGAAGGTCTGAAAAAGCTTGATGCAATCGGCGAGCGCGTGCGCAACACCCGATTGACGGATACCAGTCAGGCCTTCAACACGGCCCGTATTGAAGCGTTGGAGTTGGACAACCTTTATGAAGTCGCCTACGCCACCGCGATCTCGGCTTTTGAGCGTAAGGAAAGCCGTGGCGCTCATGCGCGAAACGACTTTACCGAGCGCGATGACGAAAACTGGTTGAAACACTCGGTCTACTTCCCGTTGGAGAAGCGGCTTGGCAAGCGGGATGTGAATTTTGCGCCGAAGACGGTTGACACTTTCCAGCCGAAAGTTCGGACGTATTAAAGGGGGATTGGGGTATGTTAGTTAGCCTGTATCGTTATAACCCGGAAACAGACAATGCGCCTTACATGCAGGACATTGAGCTGGATATTCCGAAAGGCAAGGACCTGATGGTTCTGGATATCCTGAACCTGCTTAAAGAGAAGGACCCCTCTATTGCCTATCGCCGTTCATGCCGTGAAGGGGTTTGCGGCTCCGATGGCATGAACATGAATGGCAAAAACGGACTGGGATGTATCACGCCCATGTCGGAAGTCGTCAAGCACGACAAACTGGTGTTGCGACCACTGCCGGGCCTGCCGGTTATTCGCGACCTGGTGGTTGACATGTCGATCTTCTACAAGCAGTACGAGAGCATTCAGCCGTATCTCATCAACGACGAACCGGCACCCGCCATTGAGCGCCTCCAGTCGCCCGAAGACCGCGAAAAACTGGATGGTCTGTATGAGTGCATCCTGTGTGCGTGCTGCTCGACTGCCTGTCCGTCCTTCTGGTGGAATC
Organism: Marinobacter sp.; assembly: GCA_030149475.1. Classification (GTDB taxonomy): domain Bacteria; phylum Pseudomonadota; class Gammaproteobacteria; order Pseudomonadales; family Oleiphilaceae; genus Marinobacter. The sequence goes on along the minus strand of JASBRL010000104.1, from coordinate 25,154 downwards.
CGGACAAGTTCGTCGGCCCGGCGGGCCTGCTCCAGGCCTACCGGTTCCTGGCAGATACCCGGGATACCGCCCAGGCCGAGCGCCTGTCCAATCTGGATGATCCGTTCAGTGTATTCCGCTGTCGCGGAATCATGAACTGCGTCAGTGTCTGTCCGAAAGGGCTCAATCCCACTCGTGCAATCGGTCACATCCGCAATCTGCTGCTACAGCGGGCGACCTGAACAGCGTAACGCTGAGAAGCCGCTATACTGTTCGGCAGAGTCTATCAGCCTGTAAGGGCGATCCAGGGGAGGGTCGCCCTTCCACTATTGGCCAATGGCCAGGGTGAAGACAGACAGGCACACTACGGAAGCCACAGCGAGTATGCTTTATCGGCTTGCGACGGCTTCGTTGAGCATTAAACCACTGGGGAGTGACATCATCGGTGGCCGCTTCAGTCGATCTCGTAAAAACCCGTATTGACTGACAGTTTGCCCTGGCCGACCATAGATAGCTCCCCGCACCAGCCCAAGGCGAGCTATTCAACATGCACGAAAGCATAATGGAGCAGTTATGGCTGACATCCCACCTTCAGGGCGGGAATCTGGCCTATGTCGAACAGCTTTTTGAAACCTATCTGACGGACCCGAATGCCATTCCTGAAGAGTGGCGCAGTTATTTCGATAAACTCCCCAGCGTCGATGGTCAGCAAGGCCGTGACGTTTCCCATTCGTCCATTCGGGAGCAGTTCGAACACATTTCCCGCAACCAGCGCTTTCTTGCCACCAGTGGCGTTCCCGCCACTGCGACCTCTGATGCTGATCGCAAACAGATCCGTGTTTTACAGTTGATCAACGCGTTCCGGTTCCGGGGCCATCAGCAAGCCCACCTTGACCCGCTTGGCGTGCTCAACCGACCGCCGGTCGAGGATCTTGACCTGTCGTTTCACGATCTTTCCGATAGTGACCGCGATCTGGAGTTCCAGACAGGCTCTCTGAATTTCGGTGCAGAGAGCATGAAGCTTGGGGATATCTATGACGGCCTCATGCGGACATACTGCGGCAGTATTGGCGCTGAGTACATGCATGTGGTTGATACCCGTATCAAGCGCTGGTTTCAGCAGCGGATGGAACCGGTTCGGTCCCGTCCTGAATTTGCGCCCAAGACTCGCAGACATTTGCTTGAGCGTCTGACTGCGGCTGAAGGCCTCGAGAAATACCTCGGCTCACGGTATCCTGGTGTCAAGCGCTTCGGCCTGGAGGGCGGCGAGAGCCTGATCCCCTGTCTTGACGAGCTGATCCAGCGGGCTGGTAGCTACGGTGCCAAGGAGATCGTACTGGGTATGGCGCACCGCGGCCGCCTGAACGTACTGGTGAATACGCTCGGTAAAAACCCGAAAGAACTGTTCGATGAGTTTGAAGGCAAGAAGCTCGCTGACTCCGGTTCAGGCGATGTCAAATACCATCAGGGTTTCTCGTCAAACATCATGACCGAGGGCGGTGAGATTCACCTTGCGCTGGCTTTCAACCCGTCGCACCTGGAAATTGTCTCGCCGGTGGTTGTGGGCTCGGTCCGTGCCCGCCAGACTCGCCGGGACGATACCACGGGCTCTCAGGTCGTACCGATCATCATGCACGGTGATGCGGCTTTTGCCGGGCAGGGTGTCGTGATGGAAACCCTGCAGATGTCGCAGACCCGAGGTTACGGTGTCGGCGGTACCGTTCATATCGTGATCAATAACCAGGTCGGCTTTACCACCAGCCGTCAGGATGATGCCCGTTCAACCGAGTACTGTACCGATGTTGCCAAGATGGTGCAGGCTCCCATTCTCCACGTGAATGCCGACGACCCGGAAGCGGTATTGTTTGTAACCCAGATGGCCATGGATTACCGCAACGAGTTCAAACGTGACGTGGTGATCGATCTGGTCTGTTATCGTCGTCGCGGCCACAACGAGGCGGATGAACCCTCATCCACTCAGCCGGTCATGTACGACAAGATCCGCAAGATGAAGACCACCCGCGAGCTCTACGCCAGCACGCTGGTCGAGGCCGGGCTGCTGGAAGCCGATGCAACCAAACGGATGGAGCTGGATTACCGGGATGCCCTGGACAAGGGCGATCATGTGGTCAAGTCTCTGGTCAAGGAGCCCAACAAGGAACTTTACGTTGATTGGCAGCCCTATCTGGGTCATGAGTGGACGGCCAAGTGCAAGACCAGCGTTGCACTGAAAACCATCCAGCGTCTGGGTAAGAAAATGGGCCAGTTGCCGGAGGGCTTCGCGGTTCAGCGTCAGGTCTCCAAGATCATTGATGACCGTAACCGGATGAATGCGGGCGCACTCCCGATAAACTGGGGTTTTGGGGAGATCATGGCCTACGCCACGCTTCTCAACGAGGGCCATCCGATCCGGATCACCGGTCAGGACGTTGGCCGGGGTACCTTTTCCCACCGTCACGCTGTGTTGCACAATCAGAAGAATGGTGAGACGTACGTACCGCTTCAGGATTTGTCAGAGAAACAGCCCCGATTTGAAATTTACGACTCGCTTCTGTCCGAGGAAGCGGTCATGGCGTTCGAGTACGGCTACTCAACCACCAAGCCCGACGCGTTGATCGTTTGGGAAGCGCAGTTTGGTGACTTCTCGAACGGTGCGCAGGTGGTGATTGACCAGTTCCTGAGTAGTGGTGAACATAAATGGGGGCGGCTTTGCGGCCTGACCCTGCTGTTGCCTCACGGTTATGAAGGTCAGGGGCCGGAGCACAGTTCGGCGCGGCTTGAGCGTTTCTTGCAACTGAGTGCCCAGCACAACATGCAGGTGTGTGTGCCGACCACCCCCTCGCAGACTTTTCACATGCTGCGTCGCCAGGTCAAGCGGCCGTTGCGTAAGCCGTTGATTGCGATTACTCCGAAGAGCCTGCTGCGTCATAAAGAAGCGACCTCCGGGCTGGACGACCTGACCGAAGGCACGTTCCAGACGGTTCTGCCGGAGAAGGAACCGTCCGATCCGAAAAAAGTCCGTCGGTTGATTATGTGCAGCGGTAAGGTCTTTTTTGACCTGCTTGAGAAAAAGAAGGCCGATGGACGGGACGACGTGGCGATCTTCCGTATTGAACAGTTGTACCCGTTCCCGAATGATGACCTCGACGAGATGCTCAGTCCTTACACCAGGCTTCAGCATGTGGTCTGGTGTCAGGAAGAGCCCATGAATCAAGGCGCCTGGTATTGCAGTCAGCATCATATGCGTAATGCTCTGCATCGCCTTAATCCAAAGCTGTATCTCCAGTATGCCGGTCGCGACGCATCGGCTGCTCCGGCCTGTGGGCACCTGTCGGTGCACATAGAAGAGCAGAAAAAACTGGTTAACGATGCGTTTGAAATCTGACGAGCTACCGAACTAAGGATCAGAGATGTCAACAGAGATAAAAGCCCCCGTTTTTCCCGAGTCGGTCGCAGAGGGTACGGTTGCGACCTGGCACAAAAAGCCAGGTGAAGCCTGTACTCGTGATGAACTGATTGTCGATATTGAAACCGATAAGGTCGTTCTCGAGGTGGTCGCGCCCGCAGACGGTGTGATTGAAAAGATCCTCAAGGAGGAAGGCGAAACCGTCGAGAGCGGTGAAGTGGTCGGTCAATTCAAGGAAGGCGCGACAGGGTCTGCGTCCGCTGACTCGTCAGCCAGTGACAGCAAAGAAGACACTGACACAGGCGCCGACAAGGGTAGCGAGAAGGGTAACGAGGATGCCAGCAGCAAGGGCGAGGCCATTCTCAGCCCCGCCGCCCGCAAACTGGCAGATGAGAACGGCGTTGATCCCGGGTCGGTAAAGGGCACGGGCAAAGACGGGCGTGTCACCAAGGAAGATGTACAGAACCACATAGACCAGGGTGCCTCCTCCAAGTCACAGCCGTCGTCCGCGCCATCGGCTGCCGGGTCAGCACCGAATGTCCCTGAAGCCAACGTCAGCACCGGTGAGCGCCCCGAAAAGCGGGTACCGATGACCCGGCTGCGTGCCAGCATAGCCAAGCGTCTGGTAAACGCGCAGCAGAATGCTGCGATGCTGACCACCTTCAATGAAGTTAACATGAAGCCGCTGATGGATCTGCGCAAGCAGTACAAGGACAGCTTTGAGAAACGTCACGGCATCAAGCTGGGTTTCATGTCCCTGTTTGTAAAGGCCTCCACTGAAGCCCTCAAGCGGTTCCCGGCGGTTAACGCGTCCATCGACAATAACGATATGGTGTATCACGGCTATCAGGATATCGGCGTGGCTGTATCGAGCGACCGCGGTCTGGTGGTCCCCGTACTGCGCGATACGGATGCTCTGGGTCTGGCGGATATCGAAAAGAAAATCGTCGAATACGGAACCAAGGCAAAAGACGGTAAACTGGGCATTGAGGAAATGACAGGCGGCACCTTCACCATTTCCAACGGCGGTGTCTTCGGATCGTTGATGTCAACGCCGATTCTGAACCCGCCGCAGACGGCAATACTGGGTATGCACAAAATCCAGGAACGCCCCATGGCGGTGGATGGACAGGTTGTGGTTTTGCCCATGATGTACCTCGCGCTATCCTACGACCACCGGATGATTGATGGCAAAGAGGCTGTGCAGTTCCTGGTGGCTATCAAGGAAATGATTGAAGACCCGGCGCGTATTCTGCTGGACGTCTGAATCTGTCACTCAACGAATCAGAAAACAGGATAAAACATGTCTGATAAGTACGACGTAATCGTCATCGGTGCGGGTCCGGGTGGGTATGTCGCCGCAATCAAAGCCGCGCAGCTTGGTCTCAAGGCAGCGTGTGTGGAGTCCTGGAGCTCCGAGGACGGCAAGCAGGTGCTGGGCGGCACCTGTCTGAATGTGGGCTGTATTCCGTCCAAGGCGCTGTTGGAAATCTCCCATAAATACGAAGAGGCCGGCCACGGCTTCGCCGATCAGGGCATTGAGCTGAACGACCTTAAGGTCAACGTTGAAAAAATGATGGAGCGCAAGCTTGGCATCGTTAAACAACTGACCGGCGGGATTGCCTCCCTGTTCAAGGCCAACGGCGTAACCTCCATTCATGGTCGCGGTCGTTTGCTGGCGAACCGGCAGGTTGAAGTCACCGACAAGGATGGCAAGACCACAACCTATGAGGCTGACAACGTCATCCTTGCGACGGGTTCAAACCCCATCGACATTCCGCCAGCCCCACTGAAGGAGGGCTTCATTGTCGATTCTGAGGGCGCGCTGGAGTTCGATGCCGTGCCCAAGCGCCTGGGTGTCATCGGTGCCGGGGTCATCGGCCTGGAACTGGGTAGCGTCTGGGCCCGTCTGGGCTCTGAGGTTACCGTTCTGGAAGCGCAGGAAACCTTCCTGCCGAATGTCGACCAGCAATGTGCCAAGGATGCTCTCAAGCAGTTCAGGAAGCAGGGTCTGGACATCAAGCTCAAGGCCCGTGTGACCGGATCTTCGGTAAAGCGTAACCTGATTACGGTGAACTACGAAGATGGTAAGGGTGAGCAGGAATTGAAGGTGGACAAGCTGGTTGTTGCCGTCGGCCGTCGGCCGCAAACGGATAATCTGCTGGCCGCCGATGCGGGCGTCAATCTCGATGAACGCGGCTTCATTTTCGTGGATGATCATTGCCAGACGGATGCCCCGGGCGTTTGGGCGATTGGTGATGTGGTTCGCGGCCCGATGCTGGCACACAAGGCTTCGGAAGAGGGCATCATGGTTGTCGAGCGTATTGCCGGGCACAAGCCTCAGGTGAACTACGACTGCATTCCGAACGTGATCTACACCCATCCCGAAGTTGCCTGGGTGGGCAAGACCGAAGAGCAGCTCAAGGCAGAGGGCGAAGCCTATAAGGTAGGCACTTTCCCGTTCGCGGCCAATGGCCGTGCAATGGCGGCCAACTCGGCTTCGGGGCTTGTCAAGATTATTGCCGATGAAAAAACCGACCGGATACTGGGCTTCCACGTAACGGGACCACAGGCGTCGGAAATCGTCGCTCAGGGTGTCATTGCCATGGAATTCGGGTCGAGCGCCGAAGATCTGGCGTTGACGTGTTTCGCTCACCCAACGTTGTCCGAGTCCGTTCACGAAGCGGCGCTCGGGGTCAACGACGGGGCGATCCACATCGCCAACCGACGCAAGAAAAAGTAGCGTCGCACGCCCGGGAGCCAGGTGCCGGAAAGAGCATCGATGTGAGTCCGTCAAGGGCTGGCATCCCCGGATCACAGACGTGTGCTGCGGTGATCCCTGGCACACGGTATTGAATTCGCCGTAAGCGGATTCAACGTCCGTACATGGTTATCCTCCATCAATAAGCGGGACACAGACTATGAATTTGCATGAATATCAGGGCAAGCAGCTTTTTGCTGAGTATGGCCTGCCCGTATCCAGGGGCATCGCCTGCGATACCCCACAAGACGCAGTGGCTGCTGCAACCGAGATCGGCGGTGACGCCTGGGTTGTGAAAGCCCAGGTCCACGCAGGGGGCCGTGGTAAAGCCGGTGGCGTCAAACTGGTCAAAAGCAAGGACGAGATCCGTGCCTTTGCCGAAAACTGGCTGGGCAAGAACCTGGTCACCTACCAGACCGATGAGAAAGGTCAGCCGGTCAGCAAGATTCTGGTTGAATCACTGACCGACATCGATCAGGAGCTGTACCTGGGTGCGGTGGTCGACCGTGGCACTCGCCGTATTGTTTTCATGGCCTCCACCGAAGGTGGCGTCGAGATTGAAAAGGTGGCTGAAGAGACGCCCGAGAAGATTCTCAAAGCGGAAGTCGATCCATTGGTCGGCGCTCAGCCCTACCAGGGTCGCGAACTGGCTTTCAAACTGGGCCTGGAAGGCAAGCAGATCGGTCAGTTCACCAAGATCTTCCTGGGTCTGGCCAGACTGTTTGAAGACTACGACCTGGCGCTGCTGGAAATTAACCCGCTGGTTATTACTCCGGCCGGCGACCTTCACTGCCTGGATGCGAAGATCAACGTTGACGGCAACGCATTGTATCGTCAGAAGAAAATCCACGAAATGCACGACCCCTCCCAGGAAGACGCCCGGGAAGCGGAAGCCGCGCGCTGGGAACTGAACTACGTCGCGCTGGATGGCAACATTGGCTGTATGGTCAACGGCGCCGGTCTGGCTATGGGTACCATGGATATCATCAAGTTGTCCGGTGGTCAGCCGGCCAACTTTCTGGACGTAGGTGGCGGTGCAACCAAAGAGCGTGTGACCGAAGCGTTCAAGATCATCCTGTCTGACGACGCGGTTCAGGCCGTTCTGGTCAATATTTTCGGCGGTATTGTGCGCTGTGACATGATCGCGGAAGGCATCATCGGAGCCGTCAAGGATGTGGGCGTCAAGGTCCCTGTTGTGGTTCGCCTTGAAGGCAACAACGCCGAACTGGGCACCAAGGTGCTGGCGGAGAGTGGCCTGAACATCATTGCCGCCACCAGTCTGGCGGATGCCGCAGAGCAAGTCGTTAAAGCCGCAGGGGGTAAATAATGAGCATCCTGATCAATAAAGACACCAAGGTTATCTGTCAGGGCTTTACCGGCGCACAGGGTACCTTCCACTCCGAGCAGGCCATTGCCTATGGCACCAAAATGGTCGGTGGTGTAAGTCCGGGCAAAGGCGGCACTGAACATTTGGGTCTGCCGGTCTTCAATACGGTTCTTGAAGCGGTTGAGAAGACGGGCGCCGAGGCGACAGTCATCTACGTGCCGGCACCGTTCTGTAAGGACGCCATTATCGAAGCGGCGGACGCAGGGATTGAGCTGATTGTCTGCATCACCGAAGGCATTCCGACCATCGACATGCTCTACGCCAAGGAATACGTGGATCGCAAGGGCGTTCGTATGATCGGCCCCAACTGCCCGGGTGTCATCACACCGGGTGAGTGCAAGATCGGTATCATGCCCGGTCATATCCATCAGCCCGGTCGCGTGGGCATTGTGTCCCGCTCGGGCACGCTGACTTATGAAGCGGTCAAGCAGACAACGGATTTTGGCTTTGGTCAGTCTACCTGTGTTGGTATTGGTGGCGATCCGATTCCGGGTTCCAACTTTATCGATATCCTTGGGCTCCTGCAGGAAGACCCGCAGACTGAGGCGATCGTGATGATTGGCGAAATCGGTGGCACTGCTGAAGAAGAGGCAGCTGCCTTTATCAAGGCCAACGTCACCAAGCCGGTGGTTGCGTACATCGCTGGCGTCACAGCGCCTCCGGGTAAGCGCATGGGCCACGCCGGTGCCATCATTTCCGGTGGTAAGGGTACGGCCGACGAGAAGTTTGCCGCTCTGGGCGACGCCGGTGTGAAAACCGTACGTAGCCTGGCTGAGATCGGCAAGGCTCTGAAGGAAGTGACTGGCTGGTAAGGTCCGGCCGGACGACAAAATCCCCCGCATTCGGGCCGACCGGATGACGGGGGTTTTTCGTTTTTGCGTTACATGGTGTCCCCACATCAGTCTATAATCGCCCCTCAGTCTTTTTTATCATGCATAACTGACGTAGAAAACCAGAAGGAGTTCATGCTTTGAGTTCTGTAGATTCCCAGCAACGCGTGCTGTCAGGAATGCGCCCGACCGGCAAGCTTCACCTTGGCCACTACCATGGTGTGCTTAAAAACTGGGTCAAGCTCCAGCATGAATTCGAGTGTTTTTTCTTTGTTGCTGACTGGCATGCGTTGACTACCAATTACGACGATCCCACCGGCATTCAGGAAAGTGTCTGGGATATGACCATCGACTGGCTCGCCGCCGGCGTGAATCCCGGGTCAGCGACACTGTTCATCCAGTCAAAAGTTCCGGAACACGCAGAGCTTCATCTGTTGCTGTCGATGATCACTCCCCTGGGTTGGCTGGAACGGGTACCGACCTACAAGGACCAGCAGGAGAAACTCCGGGAAAAGGATCTCGCAACCTATGGGTTCCTGGGTTATCCGTTACTGCAGAGCGCGGATATTCTGATGTACCGGGCGGGGCGGGTTCCGGTGGGCGCTGACCAGGTCTCGCACATTGAAATTACCCGGGAAGTCGCCCGCCGATTCAATCACCTGTATGGGCGGGAGCCGGGATTTGAAGAACAGGCGGAGTCCGCCATCGTCAAGATGGGCAAGAAAAACGCCAGGCTCTACCGGACCCTCAAGCGTCGCTACCAGGAAGAGGGTGATATGGAAGCCCTGGATACGGCTCGCGCGCTGCTCAAAGAGCAGCAGAATATTTCCCTGGGTGATCGCGAGCGGCTTTACGGCTACATTGAAGGCGGCGGCAAGGTCATCCTGCCGGAACCCCAGGCGTTGCTGACGCCGGATTCAAAAATGCCGGGTCTGGACGGTCTGAAAATGTCCAAGTCCTACGGTAATTTTATCGGGCTACGGGAGAATCAGGACAGTGTGTCGCGCAAGATCCGTACGATGCAGACTGATCCTCAGCGAGTCCGTCGTACTGATCCCGGCGAACCTGAGAAATGTCCGGTATGGGGGCTTCATAAGGTCTATTCCGATGAGCCGACCCGAGAATGGGTGCAGACCGGATGTCGCAGCGCCGGTATCGGGTGTCTCGATTGTAAAAAACCCCTGATTGACGCGGTGATCGAAGAGCAGAAGCCGATTCGCGACCGGGCCCGCGAGTACGAGGATAATCCGGACCTGGTGAATTCAATCATTGAAGAGGGATGTGAGCAGGCGCGGGATGCAGCCCGCGATACGCTGGACGAGGTTCGTGAAGCGATGGGGCTGCGTTACCGTTGACAACCGCAGCCCTTGTGAGGCGATGATGGACGATACAGCCAGCACCCAGCCTTCCCGCACGGCGGCGGTATCGGATGCTGATCCGGTTGCAAAGGTGGCAGGTAAACCGATGGTCAATCTGCCAAAGGACCTGTACATACCACCTGATGCCCTGGCGGTGTTTCTGGAGGCGTTTGAAGGTCCGCTGGATTTGCTGTTGTATCTGATTCGTCGCCAGAATATGGATATCCTCGATATTGATGTCAGCGAGATCACCCGTCAGTACATGAATTATATCGGCGCCGTCGAGTCCATGCGGTTCGAATTGGCTGCGGAATATCTGGTCATGGCCGCAACGCTGGCCGAAATCAAATCGAGAATGCTGCTGCCACGCCAGCAGACTGAAGACGAGGAAGAGATTGATCCGCGGGCCGAGCTGATTCGGCGTCTGCAGCAGTACGAGCGCTTCAAGAAAGCGGCCGAAGATCTTGACAGCCTGGCCAGAATGGATCGTGACATTTACGCGGCCAGAGCGGACCTGCCCCGGTTGGACACCTCCCGGTCCGCGCCGGACGTGGATCTGCGTGAGCTGTTGCTGGCGTTGCAGGGTGTGCTTCAGCGGGCAGACCTGTTCACCAGTCACCACGTCGAGCGGGAGAAATTGTCAACCCGGGAACGGATGTCCGCCGTTCTTGCCGCCTTGCCGGATGGCCGCTTCATCAAGTTCGAAAGCCTGTTTACGCTGCAAGAGGGCAGGCTCGGGGTGGTGGTGACCTTCCTGGCAGTGCTCGAGCTGGTCAAAGAGCAATTGATCGAGGTCGTGCAGGCGGATGTGCTGGAGTCTATTCATGTTCGGGCCCGGGCGGCGAACTAGTGTTAAAGGACACTAGCATTCACCTCGACGGCGGTGATGTTTGTCGGTCGACACAGACCCCCGGGGTTCTCTGATAAGGAGTTCTCTGATCAGGGGTTCGCTGGATATTTCAAGGTACGCTGGCTATGAATGAAAACGATCTGCGCCGTGTCCAGGCCATTGTGGAGGCAGCTCTGCTGACGGCAGGCAAGCCACTGGGGGTTGACCAGTTGCGTGATCTCTTTGACGAGACGGAGCGGCCAACGAAACAGTTCATCGAGCACGTACTGTTTCAGCTTGAGCAGGAAAGTGCCGACCGGGGGGTGGAGCTGAAGAAGGTCGCCAGCGGTTACCGCTTTCAGGTCCGGCAGGCCTATGCGGCGTATGTGGGGCGCCTGTTTGAAGAAAGGCCGCAACGGTATTCCCGGGCTCTGCTGGAAACCCTCGCGCTGATCGCATATCGACAGCCGATTACGCGGGGTGAGATTGAAGACATACGCGGGGTGACCGTCAGTAGTAATATTGTGAGGACGCTTCAGGAGCGTGACTGGGTCAGGGTGGTTGGTCACCGGGATGTACCCGGCCGGCCCGCAATGTACGCCACAACCAGGCAGTTCCTGGACTACTTTAATCTGGACAGCCTGGAGCGTCTGCCGACCCTCTCCGACGTCAGGGATCTGGAAGCAATCGGCCGCGAGATCGAACAGACACTTCAGGCCGAAATTGAATTTGAAAGACCGGCATCCGACTCCAATGACGATGTGGACAGCGAAACCAATACATTTCACTGATTGCAAGGCCCCGGCTGGCACCGGAGGATGCCTGGTGAGCCCCGGGCTTAACCGGGCTCCTCGGGCACTAGTGCAATCAGGCATCACAAGGACATTATTTCATGGCGTCTCAACGCCCTCAGAAGCGGCCTGCAAAGATTCAGGGACAAGAGCCGGAACGGCTGCAGAAGCTACTTTCCCGGGCCGGCCTGGGTTCCCGAAGGGAAGTCGAAGCCTGGATCGAGGCCGGACGAATTACGGTCAATGGCCGGGTTGCCGAACCGGGCCAGAAAATCACTGTTTCCGATCACGTTGATCTTGACGGACGCCGGCTGAATATCCGCCCGGCGGCCGAGATTCTGCGCCGGGTGCTGGTCTATAACAAGCCTGAAGGCGAGGTGACCACGCGAAGTGATCCGGAAGGCCGCCCGACCGTGTTCGATTCTTTGCCCCGCCTCAGCGACCATCGCTGGATCGCTATCGGGCGTCTGGACATTAACACGACCGGCCTGATGCTGTTCACCACCGATGGAGAGCTCGCGAACCGGTTGATGCACCCGTCCCGTGAAGTGGATCGGGAGTATGCCGTCCGTGTGTTTGGCGAAGTGGACGAAGCGATGACCGGCCGACTGATTGAGGGCGTTCTTCTGGAAGATGGCATCGCCCGTTTTTCTGACATCAGCTCGGCGGGCGGTAAAGGCATCAATCAGTGGTTTCATGTCACCCTGTTTGAGGGGCGAAATCGGGAGGTGCGTCGGCTCTGGGAGTCCCAGGGTGTTCAGGTCAGCCGCCTCAAACGGGTTCGCTATGGACCGGTATTTCTGCCAAGCCGCCTGAGCGTGGGGCGCTGGGAAGAGATGACCCAGCGTGGCGTGGATGAACTCAGTAAAATGGTTGGCCTGGAGCCGCTCGAACTGCCCGCAAAGACGCCTGATGAACAGAAAACGATGGCGCGGGAACAAGCCAGGCGGCCTCGTCACACGCCAAAAAAGTCAGCGGGAAGACAATGGCAGGTGAGTGGAACCCGGGCGCCGAAGGGCAGGAAGCCCGCTAGCCGGAACAGGTCCGGCCGGTAGATTTTCGTGCTGATTGGCGCCGGCGATCAGGCTTATGGCTTGGCGGCAACGGCGTCTGCCAGTCTGGTGCAGTTCCGCCCAGCGCGTTTGGCGCAATAGAGGATGTGGTCGGCCCGGGCGACCCAGTGGTCGGGGTTTTCGTCCTTGAGCCGCATGGCGATACCGAGGCTGGCAGATGTCTGCACGTCGCTTTCACCGCAATTCACACGGATCGTGTTTATAAATTTCCGGATGCGCTCGGCGACCTGGTAGGCCTGATCCTGGTCGGTATGAGGAAGCAGTACGGCGAATTCCTCACCACCAAAACGGTAAAGCTCGTCGCAGTTACGGGTCGCCTTTCTTAATTCCTGAGCGACGGCTTTGAGAATATGGTCGCCGACAACGTGACCATAGTTGTCGTTAACCTGCTTGAAGTGGTCGAGATCGCACAGAATCAGGCTGCAGGTATCTCCATGGCGCTCGCCGCGTGAGCATTCCCGGGCGAGCGCTTCGTCGAGCGCCCGTTTGTTGGGAATTCCTGTCAGCGAATCGGTCAGCGCGGCCTGCTGCACAGACGCATACCGGCACGCATTGCGAATCGGACAAATCGCGACGCCAAGCAGGTGCTCGAGTATTTCAAGTTCTTCTTCCGCAAAGCGCAGGCGCCGACTGAGCGTCAGACCGCCGTAGTTTATGCCCTCCAGGCTCAGCTTATAGTCGCAGCGATGAGGGCCTCCCAGACCTGACGCATAGACAAACTCCTGCTGACCGATCTGGTGGCGGTAGATCAGTTGGTCAAAGGGCACCAGTGACGAAACTTCGTCCGCAAAGATGGCTATCAGGGTCTCAAGTGACAGGGTGGTTGCAAGACGCCCCTGCAGACGGGCAAAGACATCGTCATTTTGACGCCATTGAACACAGGCCCGGCGTAATGCCGCCAGATTGCGTGCCTTTTCGCCTTTGCGGGCGAGGAATGATCGAGTGTTCTCTGGCATAGTAAGACCTCTTTGCTGGACAAAAGGTCTTTAGCACAAATTGCGCCATAAATATAATAGTATATAAAATACAAAATGATATACGGACGTCTTGATCAGATTGATCGAACTTCGGGCTTAAGGCGCCAGAATATTGTCCCGGTGACGGCAACCGCTTGCCGATCAGCAACGCCAAGAACCTCTGATCAAGTCTATTGACGATTCTGCACTGGGGCTGGTACACGCTTGTGGTACACTGCGACGCAATCCGATGACGGCTCACTGTCAGCACCAGGCGAAAAGAATCTATGCGATTTCAGGCACCTGAAAGCCTTTCAGAACAGATAGCCCAACACCTGGGCCAGCGTATCATTTCCGGGCAACTCAGTCCGGGCGAGCGTATCCAGGAGCTCAAAGTCGCCGGTGAACTCGACGTAAGTCGCGGGTCTGTCCGCGAGGCCCTGCTGATTCTGGAGCGTCGTCACCTGATCGAAATTTTCCCGCGCCGCGGGGCCGTCGTATCCCAACTGACCCCTGATCTGGTCAACAGTCTCTACGATATCTATATTGAGCTTCTCTGTATGCTTGGCCGGACGGCACTGGAACGCTGGTCCGGCCCCGAGCTGTCCGGCATGATGAACCAGATAAATGAGTTGCAGAGTCTGATCGGTGGCAGCCGGAATGGCACTACCGACTCGACGGAGACGATTATCGAAGCGGGTTTCGAGGTCATGAGGCGGGCCTACCGGCTGGTTGACAACCCGTTCCTGCAGGAAACGCTGGAAAACTTCAAACCCGCCGTCAGTCGTACCTATTATGTGGCCCTGGAGAATTTTCGCGGCGAGCTGTCTGAAACCGAGCGTTTCTTTCGTCAGGTCGCTGATGCTGTGGCCTGCGCGAACAGTCAGGAACTTGAAGCCAGCATCAGGGCGTTCGGGGAGCACCAGCGCCGGCAGGTGTTGAGTATTCTGGCCCCCAACAACAGTCAGTAGCCCCCATCCGTTAGACAAAGACAGCGAGCCGGTTGACACCTCATGCGCCTCAAATCAATAAAATTGGCGGGTTTCAAGTCCTTCGTGGATCCCACCACGGTGCCTTTCCCGTCAAATATGACTGCCGTCGTCGGACCGAACGGATGTGGAAAATCCAATATTATCGATGCCGTGCGTTGGGTTATGGGCGAGAGTTCGGCGAAGTATCTTCGTGGCGAGTCCATGAGTGATGTGATTTTCAACGGGTCGAGCGCTCGGAAGCCGGTCGGCCAGGCGTCCATAGAGCTGGTTTTTGACAACAGTGACGGGTCGGCGCCGGGTGAGTTTGTGCGCTTTACCGAGATTTCGGTACGCCGCCGTGTGTCTCGGGAGGGGCAGTCAGAATACTTCCTCAATGGAGCCAGATGTCGCCGGCGTGACATCACTGACCTGTTCCTGGGCACCGGTCTGGGGCCACGCAGCTATGCCATCATCGAGCAGGGCATGATATCCCGGCTGATCGAGGCCAGGCCTGAGGAACTGCGCATCTACATTGAGGAAGCGGCCGGAATTTCCAAATACAAAGAGCGGAGGCGGGAGACGGAAAACCGTATTCGCCGGACCCAGGAAAACCTGGAACGGTTGACGGATCTTCGTGACGAGCTTGGCCGCCAGCTACAGCACCTGCAGCGCCAGGCCCAGGCTGCTGAACGTTATAAAACCTATAAACAGGAAGAGCGGCGGAAAAAGGCGGAACTCAATGTTCTGCGCTGGCAGATGCTGGATGCGGACTTGCAGGCCCGTCGCAGTCAACGTGGCGAAACGGAACTCGAACTCGAACGCTTGCTGACCGAACGGGTCAACCTGGAAACTGCTCTGGAATCGCTGCGCGACGGTCACCAACAGCGCACCGAAGTATTCAACAAGGCCCAGGCCCGTTATTACGAAGCGGGAGCGGATATCGCCCGTATCGAGCAGAGTCTGGAGCATCAGCGCGAACGCAGCCGTCAGATCGCAACCGAACTTGATCAGGCCATCGCCAACCAGGCCGAACTTGCCAGGGAGCTGGGCGCTGACGAGGACAAGCTGCAACAGGTCCGGGAAGAGCTGGAGATGATCGAACCGGAGCAGGCTGCGCTGGCGGAACAGGCGGACCTGTCCGGTGAGCGTCTTCAGTCGGCCGAGCAGACCATGGCCGACTGGCAGCAGACCTGGGAGTCGTTCAGCGCCAGTGCGTCGGATCATCGCCGTCAGGCAGAGTTGGCCCAGTCCCGTATCCGTTCGACAGAAGACACCATTGAGCGCCTGAAAAACCAGCAGCAGCGATTGCAGGCAGAAAAGGATGGCCTGGAAGACCAACTGGACCATGCCGTCCTCGATGACCTGATGGAGCAGGAGGAGTCCGGCCGGCTTCAGCGGGAAGGGGCTCTCGAGCGCATCGAGCAGGTCCAGGAACAACTCCGGCAAACCCGGGAGCGCCAGCGCACCGCCGAGCAGGCAGTCACGGACGCACAGCAGTCGGTGCAGTCGCTGCGGGCCAACCTGGAATCCCAGCAATCCCTGTTGGCCGAACAGTTGGGCGGGCAGGATGAAACCCTGCAGGCCTGGCTCTCCCGGCATCAATTAGTGGACCGTCCCCGGCTGGCCAGCACCCTGACTATCGATTCGGGTTGGTCCTACGCACTCGAGCAGATCCTTGGCACCCTGGCGCAGAGCCTTTGTGTGTCCGACCTTGGCAGTCTTGGCGATGCGTTCAGCAACATCCCCAGGGGCGTGACACTGATCGAGACGGTTGCCGGCGACTCCCCACAGGCCGGTTCAGGCAGTTTGCTTGCGCGGGTCCGTGGTGCCGACGGACTGGCACCCATGCTGGCCGCCATCGAGACAGCGGATACGCTGGAACAGGCCCTGGAGCGTCGGCCCCGGCTGTCGCCCTCGGCCAGCATCGTTACCCGCGATGGGGTTTGGCTGGGCCGGCACTGGCTGCGGATGCCCAACTCCGATAACGGTCAGATCGGCGTCATTGAACGCCAGAAACGTGTGGCGCTGCTTGAGGCCGATACGGCCCTGGCCGAAATGTCACTGGCGGAGGCGGAGTCCAACCTGGCGGCGCTGCAGGAGAGCAACAGCCGACTGGAGTCTGAGCGGGAAGAGTCGCAGCACCAGCTCAACAGCATTGAACGCACACTCGGTGACGTGACCTCCCGCATCAGTGGTTTGCGCGCGCGCTCCGAGCAGATCGAAGACCGTCTTCAGCGTATCCAGGACGATGTTGCCGATACCACCGAACAGTTGGACATCCAGGCTGGCAACCTGGAAGATGCGCGCGCCGACTGGCAGCAGGCCCTTACCGCAACCGAAGACTGCGACGAGGAAAAGGAAGCGTTATTACAGCAACGGGATAGGCTGCGCCAAAACCTGGATCAGTTACGCCAGCAGGCCCGCCATGATCGCGATCACAGCCATCAGCTCCAGCTGCGTACCCAGTCGCTGACCAGTCAGTTGGACGGCCTGCAGTCGACACTTGAACGCATGCAGATGCAGAAAGAACGGCTGGAAGAGCGGGTTGAAATTCTGCGCGACGGTCGTGAGAGTGCCGAAGAGCCCATTGAAGATCTGCAGATGCAGCTCGAGGGACTGCTGGACCGGCGGTTGGCGGAAGAGGAAAAGCTCGCCGGGGCACGGGACGCGCTTGAGGACATCGATCGCGAAGTCCGTGACAAAGAGCAGGGTCGTAGTCAGGCAGAGCATACCATCCAGGACGTTCGTGCTCGGCTTGAATCGCTTAAGATGGAATCCCAGGCTCTGGAAATACGCGCCGGGAATCACCTCGAGCAGCTCAGGGAACTGGACGTCCAGCTCAAGGATGTGCTGGAGCAGCTGCCGGATACCGCCACCGAAGCGGAATGGGCCGAAGAACTGGACAGGCTGGCTGGTCGGATCCAGCGCCTCGGCGCGATTAACCTGGCAGCGATTGAAGAGTATCGGGTTCAGAGCGAGCGCAAGACTTACCTGGACACCCAGAATGACGACCTGATTGAAGCACTGGAAATCCTCGATACAGCGATTCGTAAAATTGACCGGGAAACCCGTCAGCGCTTCAAAGAGACGTTTGATAAGGTGAATGAGAGTCTTCAGGCATTGTTCCCGAAGGTATTCGGCGGCGGTAACGCCTACCTGGAGCTGACCGGAGATGATCTTCTGGAAACCGGTGTGACCATCATGGCCCGCCCGCCGGGCAAAAAAAACAGCACCATTCACCTGCTTTCAGGCGGTGAAAAAGCGCTCACAGCGATCGCCCTGGTCTTTTCGATTTTCCAGCTCAATCCGGCCCCTTTCTGCATGCTGGATGAGGTAGACGCGCCGCTGGACGACGCCAACGTCGGGCGTTATGCCAGGATGGTCAGTGAAATGGCCAGTCAGGTGCAGTTTATCTACATCACCCACAACAAGATCGCCATGGAAATGGCGGATCAGTTGATGGGTGTCACCATGCACGAACCGGGCTGTTCCCGTCTTGTATCGGTGGATGTCGAAGAGGCCGCCGCCCTGGCGGAGATGTGAGCAGAGAGGCGTCATAACGTGACAATCAGGCCATCTGCGCGGGCTCTTCGTTGTATTCAACAGCGGCATTGCATAGAGTATCCACGTTACAGGTTTCGCACACAGGACTGCATTGCTATGTCACTTAGGGAATGGTTAATTGCCATCGGTACCCTGGTCATTCTGGGCATTGTCATCGACGGTATCCGTCGCATGCGCCGGGCACGTAAGGACGCGATGACCATATCATCGGGCATGGGTGCGGACGAGCTGGACGAGTCACCGCTGGACGACGAGTACAACCCCGAACTGCCCAACGGTGGCGCCCGACCGGCGACCGGAGAGAGCCTGCGGGAGCGCGGCTATCTGAAGACTCACGGTCGTACCCGTTTTTCCAATCCCGACCCGAAACCGACCCGCCCGGTGGTTGCCTCCCGCACCGGTGGCGATGGCGATACCATAACACCCGAGGAGGCAGGCCCTGTCACCGGTGTGACGGCCAGCCCGGATACCCGTCAGGATAGTGGGCGCGAACCGACGGCCATGGTCAGTGATTCCGACAGCTGGGGCGCTTTGGACGATGAGCAGCCGTTTGACCTCGCTGAGGGCGTCAATGCCGGGAGCGAGGAGCCAGCATCTGAAGCCGCGCCTCCGGGCCCGTCGAGAGCGCCCGTCGCGCCGGGTCGCGAGCCTCCGGTTGTTACCTCGGAAGTGGAAGAGGATACTGCGCGCCGGACCCCGTCCGCGGTGGTGGATGACTCGGGTCAGCCACTGGCCGGTGCCAATCGTCCTGATGCCGAGGAAGTGCTGGTGATCAACGTGCTGGCCAGACCTGAGCAGGCGTTCGACGGCAAGGCGCTGAAAAAACTGTTTGAGGCCTGTGGCCTCGAATTCGGCGACATGGATATTTATCATCGTCACGAGCAGCCCGAAACCACCAGCCCCGTTCAGTTCAGCGTTGCCAACGCCGTCGAGCCCGGAACCTTTCACGCGCGGGACATGGCCACCATGGCCACCCCGGGTATCAGTTTCTTCATGAGTCTGCCTGGTCCGTCCAGTGCCATGCAGGCATTCGAGTTCATGCTGGAGACAGCACAGTGCGTGGTGCGCAACCTCGGTGGTGAACTCAAGGACGAACGGCGCAGCGTGATGACGCCTCAGACCATCGAGCACTGTCGGCAACGAATCCGTGAATATGAGCGTAAACATCATTCCCCGCGTGGCTGAAGGACGGTCCGTTCTGCGTTACCAATAATCTTGCCCGGTCCAGCGCCATCAGCCGGTTTGTCGAGCTCAATGCCGGGGTCTGAGCCAAAAGGCGGGATTGCGTGGCGTTTGCAGCCGGGCCCTTTTCGATAGTGAGGCACAAGGCATGAGCGGTCATTCGTCGGTGAAACGCCGTATGCAGGCATTACGGTCGGCACTTACGGATTATAACTACCGTTATTACGTGCTGGACGATCCACAGGTCCCGGATGCTGAATATGACCGGCAATTCAGAGAGCTCCAGGCCCTTGAGGCGGAGTATCCCGATCTGGTGACACCGGATTCGCCAACCCAGCGGATCGGCGCGACCGGCGAGACGTCGTTTGATGAAATAGTTCACCGTCTCCCCATGTTGTCGCTCGAAAATGCTTTCAGCGAAGACGAGCTACAGGATTTTGATCGCCGGGTTCGCGAGCGGCTTGGTACGGATACGGACATTGATTATGTCTGCGAACCCAAGCTCGATGGTCTTGCGGTCAGCCTGCATTATGAGCAGGGGTTGCTGACGCGAGCAGCAACCCGGGGTGACGGCTACTCCGGTGAAGACATTACCGCGAATATCCGGACCATCCCGTCGGTACCGCTGAAATTGCGGGGTGAACATGTCCCGCCGTTGGTGGAAGTGCGGGGTGAGGTCTACATGCCGCGGGCCGGATTCGAGTCACTGAATGGGCTGTTGCGCGACCGGGGCGAGAAAACCTTTGTTAACCCCCGCAATGCGGCGGCCGGCAGCCTGCGTCAGAAAAACCCGAAGGTGACCGCCAAACGTCCGCTGGAATTCTGTGGCTACAGTGTGGCGGTCGAGAACGAGGCGGACCTGCCGGACAATCAATGGGATTGTCTGCAACTGGTTCGCCAGTGGGGCTTCCGCATCAATCCGGAAATGCGCCTGGCAACCGGCGTTGACGAGTGTTCTGCTGCGTTTACCGATCTGCTGAACAAACGGGCCGATCTGCCTTACGAGATTGACGGGATTGTATTCAAGGTAAATCGACTGGCCCTGCAGCAGCAGCTCGGGTTTGTTTCCCGGGCACCGCGGTGGGCCATTGCCCGCAAGTTTCCGGCCCAGGAAGAGATGACCACGATCGAAGCGGTGGAATTTCAGGTCGGTCGAACCGGCGCGGTGACGCCTGTGGCACGGTTGCATCCGGTTTTTGTCGGCGGTGTCACCGTCAGCAATGCCACACTCCACAACATGGATGAAATAGAGCGCCTGGGTCTTCACGTTGGCGACACGGTCTTCATCCGGCGCGCGGGTGATGTCATTCCCCAGGTGGTCAAAGTGGTGCCCGAGAAGCGGCCAGCCGATGCGCGGGCTATTGTCCGGCCCGAGCAGTGCCCGGTGTGCGGGTCTGATGTGATCCAGATTGAAGGGGAGGTGGTCGCACGTTGCTCCGGAGGGCTGTACTGTCCGGCGCAACGAAAAGAGGCCATTCGCCATTACGCCTCCCGTAAGGCGCTGGACATTGAAGGCCTCGGCGAAAAGTGGATCGACATTCTGGTCGATCAGGGCCAGGTTGAGACGGTGGCCGACCTGTACCGCCTGAGCGTTTCCGTACTGACCGGTTTTGAACGAATGGGTGAGAAAAGTGCCAGCAACCTGGTGGCTGCCATTGATGGCTCCAGGCATCCGGCGTTATGGCGGTTTGTTTATGCGCTGGGTATCCGTGAAGTCGGGGAGGCGACGGCAAAATCTCTGGCGCGCCATTTCGGATCGCTCGAAGCGTTGATGGCGGCCAGTGATGACGAGTTGCAATCGGTGGCGGATGTCGGACCGGTGGTTGCCGGTCATATCCGCAGTTTTTTCGACCAGCCCCATAATCAGGACACCATTGAGGCACTGCGCGAGGCCGGTGTGCAGTGGCAGACCGAAGTCGTGGAAGCAGCCAGTCAGCCATTGGCTGGTCAGACCTGGGTACTGACCGGGACCCTGTCATCGATGACCCGGGACCAGGCCAAAGCGGCGCTGGAACAACTCGGGGCCAAAGTGGCCGGGAGTGTTTCGGCAAAAACCCACTGCGTGGTGGCTGGCGAGGCCGCAGGCTCCAAACGGACCAAAGCCGAGTCCCTGGGGGTCGAGATTATGGACGAAGCGGCCTTCGAGGCGTTTCTCCAGAATCACAACATAACCGGACGGGACACGGGGCCAGTCTGATCCCTGTCATGCCAGTCCCGGTGCGGACCTGGCTGCGCCCCGTTCGCTCAATCTGAGAACTCGCGCAGATAGCCGGTGCGGCAAATTGATTACCATGATGACGTTTTGTAACGGTGTGTAATGCACCGCCGCGCTTACCACTCATGGGATCAAATGGGCTTTTGCATGCACGCCAAACCGTCGTTGAAAGTGGTCTCCCGGTTCATGCTGGTCGTGGTTTCATCCGGTCTGCTGGTGGCGCTTGCCGGTTGCAAGACCGACCAGCCTGCGGACGCCCCGACCCTTATCGGCACACCACCGGCGGATGCGTACCTCGGCGTAGAGTATTACTACAACTTCGGGGCCTATGGCGGGGACACCATTCTCAAGTACTCGCTGTCCAACGCACCTTCCTGGCTGGCGCTTGAGGACACCAGCAACAAGGCGCGGCCCGGTATTATCATGCGCGGAGTTCCCGGGCTCAGTGGCGGTAATCGTGGCTTTGATGATCTGGGTATTACCAAGAAGGTTACCCTGTTGGGGACAGACGCCACGCAGGTTGGCCTGAGCCCGTTCGATATCAACGTGCACGAAAATGTGGTGAGTACTGATGCCAGTCCCTTCACCGAGGGCAAACCAGTTGAAGCTCCGGTAGCCACCCGCAAGACCGCCTGCGAACCGCCCGCTCTGGGCAAACCTGGTTCACACACCTTCCGGGCCGAAACCTACAATGATGATGGCAGTATTGATAACCCGGCCAGAAGTTTCACCAAAGAGACGGTTCCGGTGCTGGTCAAGGTGCTTCTGGACAAACCGTCCGTAACGACGGTCAAAGTCGCCTTCGAGCTCAACTCGGAATTCGACCCCCTGCAATGTGACGATGGCCAGTCCGCGCCTCACCAGCGCTGTACCCACAGTCGCCAAAACCTTGATCAGGCGATCATCGGTCAGGATGTGGTAGGGCTTGGCAGCAGCAGTGAAGGGGTGCTGCCGGTTCCTGATTACCTGACCTATCAGCCTGACGGGAAGGGTTATCTGACCAGGGGCGTGCTGACCATGAAGCCCGGCATCACCGAGTGCTATATCCGTCTGGAGGTTGTGTCGGATGACGTTCCGGAAATTACAGAATCGTTTCGACTCAACCTCACCAGTGTGCGGGAAGGGATTGCGTCACTGGGCGCGGGCAATACCGGCATTGCGCAATCGCTGAGCATCAACGATAACGAAACCGCGGTATCCTTCGAGACGACCGACGGCAGCGTTCGTGATGTGATCAACGCCCGGGAAAAGCGCATTTATGTCGCTCGCCTGGAAGGCCGTCAGGAAGCAGACACAACTTACAGGGTGCGCCTGGCCCGTGGGGAGGGCTCGTCTGCCCGCCTCGGCGAGGACTATGTTATCGAAAGGCGCAACCCCGATCCTGCCGGACCGGCATGGCTGACTACTGACGAACTGTCATTCCCGGCGGGCGTGGACAAGGTGGAATTCCGGATATCGGCCCCCAACGGCAATGTTGCCCCTCTGGACAATGACAAAATCATTGTGGTTGCGGTTGATCAGCGCTTTCAGGATGGTCGTCAGTACTACGCGGCGCCGGCAAACGACGGCCTGCGGGTGACTATCAACGAGCTGGTATCCAGTCTGCAGGTGGGCAAGTCTTCCGGATTTGTGCCGACTGATATGCTTGTCGGACTCAACGGCCAGCTTATTGTGACGGGTGTTTACAAGGGGGCTCCCGGAACGTATCAGCCCGGTGATGTCCTGCTGAAAGTCTTTGACCGAAAGGGCGCCCTGCAACAGTCGCTGGTGGTGACCGAAGCGCCCGGTACTCTGGATTCGCCGCCCCGGGTGCGCTATTCGGAGCGGTCCGTCAAGGAAGGTAAGGTCACCGTTGTTCGACACGAACTTGGCGTGGTCTATGGCAGCCGGGGCAACCTGACCGGGGCCACCAATGCCGGCGGGCTCGACGCTGTTCAGGTTTTGCTTCGCTTTGATCCGGCTCAGGCACTGTATTTTCCCGTCTGGTCGGTTCAGAGTGGAACTTCCGGAGACGACCGGCCGCTGGCCGTTGCCATGAACCGGAACGGTAGCCTGCTGGTCGGAGGCGAAACCAGTGGCACCTGGCCCGCCAATAGCCTGGCGGGTGGTATTGACAGTTATGTACAGCGTATCGATACCATTGTGGCGGACAACAAGGAAACCCCAAGCATTGCCTGGACTCGTCAGGTAGGTTCCGGGCTGGACGACCACGTCACCAACATCGAATCCCGGAACAACGCCGGCCTGCTCTTTGGCAGTTCGGCCGGCAGCGTCAACGGTGAGCCCCAACTGGGCGGCACGGATTACTTTTTTTACAATGCCTTCAGCGCGGACAGCGGAATTACCGTGCACCAGTTGGGCACCCGTAATAATGACGAGCTCGGCGCTGGGCTGCTTGATGGTGCGGACATCTGGCTGGCACTGGGCCCGGGCGGGTATGAGCGTCGGAATCTCAAGAATTCTGACGGCACCGTGACTGCGTCCCTGAGAAGCGTGGTACAGAATAGCCCGGCCGCCTCGATCATCCGCTATCGCTCTCCCGCTATCCTGGATGCCGCCGTGACTCTGAACGACGCCGATGACAGCGCCAATGACGTATTTTCGGACCTGGTGGTGTTTGATTCAGATATTGTTGCCGGGGGGCTGACAAGTGGTCGGTTTGACCCGGCGGCGAGTGCCCCGGCAGGGACCAACCCGATACTCGCTCGGCTCACTCCCACCAACGGCGCGGACATGGCGCCGGCGGACCCCGGCAGCACCACGCTGGCACCGGGCGTTAAAACGACCTGGCGTACACAACCGGCCTTTGTTAATGGCGCAGTGACCGATCTGGCGCAATACCGGGATGACAAGATTGTCTCGCTGATCCGGCAAAACCCGGGTAATGGAGACGTCTGGAATCTGGTTCTGTTCAGTGGTTCAGGGCGACAACTGAATCCCTTTACGCCCTGAGGTGGGCTGGTAGCTCATACGCTGCGCTGCTGCCGGCTCGCTTCAGCGTACAGTCTCAGATAATCAGTCCCGGTTACGATACCCAGGGTGGTGCCGGTGTGATCAATGATCAGCGCGGCGTCCAGTTGGTGGGCCAGCATGAGGCGAGCGAGCTGATGGGCATCTGTCTCGGGGCTGGCGGTCAGAAAGGCCGGGAGCTCGGTCTGACTGAATGTCTGTTCCGGCCGGGTGTCCGACTGCTCAGCCAGCCAGCCGAGCAGCCAACGGTCGTCAATCAGCCCGGCCACCGAACCCTCCGCGACCACAACCACATGATGTACGCCATGTTGTTTCATCCCGTTGCGGGCGTCCACCAGTCTTGACTTGGCCTCCACGGTCACAATGGCCTCGCTGTACATACGGGAGACGGGCAGGTATGGGCGCTCGGTCTCCTGATACGACTCCATGGTCTGGCTGTATTCGGCAAACGCCCGTCTGGCAGTGACCTGCTCGGTATTCATCTCTGCGGCGTCCGTACCCCCGGTGCGGTCATGACTGATTTGCCGGGTGCTGTTGCTGCCCCCAACCGAACCAACGCGCCGATTCCTGAGAATTTCCGGTAGCCGGGTTTCGACCGGGCGGCCGGGCTCGCTGACATAGATCGACATAAGCTTACCGTAAGTAAGGGAACCTCTGATCAAGTCTATTGACGATTCTGCAAGTGTTGAGAGGCTCAGTGGCAAGGCGCGACTCGCCGGTAATGGCCGACGTCCTTGCCGAGTCGTAACGCGGCCAATGAGCCTCTCAACGCTTGCCCGCAGGGGCTCTCCCTGAAAGCCGGACTCCGCGTTGAGCCTTCTTGAAAGGCAACCAGCCTTCCTGCGAAGCCTCGCCTTGATTCCGGCTTTCAGGGAGAGCCAG